>DATDGT010000114.1:0-59897 GCA_036521975.1 Bryobacteraceae bacterium | reverse complement strand
GATTGTGGTAGCGGACGCAACGGTGCCCAGAATCCGCTGGAATAGAGTGAGGTCGAGAGACGTAGGGGAGGTCATGCATAAAACATAAACTATTAATTATGTTGTATTTGCCGAATCCCAAAAACTAAAGCGCATTGGGCTTTAGCCCCTGCTGCTTTTGGTCTTGCGAGATACGCAAAGCAAATAACGGAACTCGTCACATGCCCCGGCGAGCACCTCCTTCACCGGGTTCTTGGCGATGTACTCCCGGCACCGCGTAAAACCTCCTGGTCCCACGATATTCCCGAAAAAACCCTTTTGTGGGCAGGCGAGCAGCAAGTCAATAGCGCCCTCGTTCCGGCGAGCCGCGCGGCGGACGAGGCGGTAGTCGCCGCGATCAAGACGCTCCACGTCGAATTCTTGCCCTGGTTTGACGCGGTCCAACCGGCGGATCTCTGCGGGCAGAACAACCTCGCCCTTGGAGCAAACCGTGGTCTTCATATGAGTAAGGCAACCCGCCGCACCCGCGTATCGTCAGGCGCCATCGTTCCATGTACAGCTTACTGACCAGCCTGCTTCAGATGTGGGCGGCTAGCGGTGGCGCTCCTGGAGCTCCAGTTGGCAACGGGAGTTGTCGTAAGAAATCTCGATGTTGGAAAGGGCGATGGAGCGTTGCCAGCCATCGGTACCCTTCTTCTCGACAGATACGTAGAACTCGGTGCACTCGATCAGCTCGACCCAAGAGCTGCCCGACGCCGGCCCGATCATCATCGCCGCGTTGCCCGTGGCCATCTGAGAGAGCGTGACCGTCTTGCCTTTCCACGAAGTGAGTTCGCGGCACTTCCGCTGGGCCTCCGATTCAGACGCGGGGACAGGCGCTTTACCGATAGTGGAGCGCGCGCGGTGTTCAGCCAGCGTCTTCCAAGCGCGAAGAACCTCCGCCGGAAAGCGAAGGGGATCGTTATCGATCAGTTTCGCGCAATTCTGGCACAGCCAGATTCCGTTTGGCGCGCTGGATCGGTCTTCGGGCGAGAGCGAGGGATCGTAGCGCGGCCCGCCCGGCGAGGCGGCGGTGATGTGCGCCGCGACGCCAAGGTTGAGCGTCCCGGCCGGGTCGTCCTGAGGGCCACGGGTCGGTGCCAAACACTCCGGGTTGGAGCAGATGCTGCCGACGCGTGCCGCCACCGCACGCTTCACCTCGGTGCGGAAATCGTCGCGCGAATGCATGCGTAAGCGCCTTTTCCAGGAGTGGGCGGAGGTCTGTCAGCGCTTGCGCCACTTGTCGCGACCTGGCCCGATACCTCGGACGCGCTCCACGTGGATGGCGGCGTTCGGATTCAACTCCCTTGCCTTGGCGATGGCCTCGGCCTGAGTGCCGGTCACTGCGCTGGCGCGATCGGCATTCGGCTTCGACACGTTATAGCGGCCGTCCGGACGCTGTTCCACAAAGAGCCTCGATTGCCTTACCATGTTCCGGCAACCCGCCAATGGTCGCGCACAATTCTGTGGCTGACCGGGATCACAATGTTTATCCAAATATCACCGTTCTTCTCGTCGATTTCCGCGTCGTATATGCCGGGACCGACTGCGGTACACCCGCGGTGGTTCTCGTAGCACTTGAGTCGCGCGTGATCGCCGTTGATAAGCACATTGACCATAAACACAACGTCCGTTGTTCTCGCCCCAGCTATCGCGCCGACCAGACCCGGCGCTCGGGTTTTGACGGAACGATCTTCAGAAGGTGCCACGACCTCCAGCTTTATCTCGGCGTTCTTGAAGGCGAAAGCCGCCTCGAACGGAAGCAGGAACAGGGACGTCGCAAAGACGACGGCGATCCTTTTCATGGTTCTGCTCAACTTCATAAAGCTTATCGGTGCTTCGCGCCGTTATATTAAAGCGCATCTCACAAATATCGAGCAAGATGAGGCAGGATCCGAGGTGGGCCATACCGCGGCTCACAGGTGAGCTGGCGGGCGATTCATGGCGCGGCCAGCGTTACCAGGTGTTGCCCCCTCGGCAGAACCAATGTATTGCCCTGCATGATGGGCTCCGTTTTCACGCCATCGATTTCCAATTTCCCCGGAGTGCGATCCAGCACCGCTAACACCCGCGCGCTCGCGCGGTACGCCAACTGAATCTCTTCGCCCGCGCAAGAGGCTGAGATCAACTCGCCGTTGAAATCCAGCACCCGAGCCGGCGCCGCTTTCGAAGCGGGCTCAATCGTGTGGGTTCCGGCCGGAAGCCAAATCACCTCGCTACTCGCCACAGGCCACGGACTGCCATCCACCAGCGCGGGTCCATTCCACCTCACGCCCGCCGCGCGCCGCAACCGAACCGTCACTTTCGCGCCGTCCTGCTCGCCCCGGCCCCCCGCCGCCGCCGAAGCCGCCAGGAGCGGCCAGTCCACTTTAGCGATAGAGCTCTCGAAATACAAGGCCACTCGCGGAAAAGCCATCGCCCCTTCGTGCGCCAGTTCAAACAATTCCGCTCCGGTTTGTTGTTTCGTCGGATACACGTCCTGGTACCGCTCCACGACATTGATGTCGATCGCCAGCTTGTCCTGCCGCGCCGTCAGCGGCTGGTAGCGAGCCGCGATTTCCGCGTACCGCTTCGGTCCCAAATTCCAGACCGTCGCGGGATCTTCGATCAAGAACGTGAAATCGTGATCCTCCAGCAGCCGCAGCGCGCGCGAGGCATCCGCGCCGATCTTCTCTCGCATGCTGGAATCGAATCGATCGTCCACATGCGTTAAGACCAGATCCAGTTGCTGCTTCGATTCGCGCGCCCGCTCCACTTCCATAATCCACCGCGCCTGCTCGTCGTGCGCCAGCCCCGCGCGGAAATCCAAAAATCGCGTCAATCCCTCTGCGTTCTTCTGCCAATACCGCGCCGAGGCTTCATCGAAGAGATCGGCCGGATCGAACCCCGCGCTCCGCCGGAACGCGGCGCGCACGTCGTCATTCATGGGTGTGAAGCGCGCGGGATTGTCCGCTCCTTCCAGCGATTCGAAATACAGTTCGGCCAGATTCACGCCGTCCCAATCGAAGCGCTCGATCAAGTCGCGCATGCCTGTAGAGACCGCTTGGAACGCCTCGGGCCGTTCGAGGTTTATCAATTTGCGCCAATCTAACTGCGCGTCTTGTAGCAAGGCCGTTTTCTCGCGCCAATCCGGATGCTCGGCCCAGAACTTTTCGCTCACATGAGGCAGCTCGAACCACGCATAAACCAGAATCGCGTTGCGATGGCAGGCTTCGATCAACCGCCGCAGATACTCGTCGGAAGCCGGATCGGGCTCCCAGTAGTGCCACACCGCTACTTGCAGCGCCGCGATGCCCGCTGCCCGCCACTTGGGAGCCAGGTAGTCCACATCCGCGCGCAGGCGATATGAGGAATCGAAAAACGCCCACAGGTTGCGCGAGCGGAACGGAGGATCCAGACCCAATTCCGCCAGCGCTTGCGGAAGATAGGGAAACCGCTCATATCCACGTGCGCCCAGGGGCGCGGCGATCCAGAGGACCGCGACGTCGCTATGTGTACGATCCTGCGGATCTTTGCTGTATTTACGATCCTGCGGATCTTCGCTGTGTTTACGATCCTCCGGATCGTGGCCTCGCCGGAGCCCCGCCATCAGCGGCGCGTGCAACCACCGCTCCCGCGCGAACACTTGCGCCTCCTTCGGCACTTCGAAAACCGGAACGTCCGCGGCTTCTTCCCACACGATCGCCAGTTCGGGCGCGCGCAAATCTTCCACTCCGCGCACCATTACGCGATTGGGGGTGGGGTGAAAACCGTAAGAACTCGCCAACGGCGATTCCCCTTCGAGAATCAGAATCCCACCTGGAGGGACCCGCGCGTCGCGGGTTCCCGGGCCAGCGATCACTACGCTGGCCCGGTCCGTCGGCCCCTCCGTCAATCCCAACGATCCCAAAACCCCCTCCCACACTGCTCGATTCTCGCCCGTCACGTGATACGACCAGCTCGCCCCCACGCCTGGCAGTGCCCCTAGCGAGAGCAGCGCGGCTATCGTAACCGAAGTCCGCCAGCGACCGCTCCCCCCCGGTCGCGGCCCCGTGTGAATGCCTTGCCGCAAACATCCCATTCCGAGCCGCGACCGCAAGGGAGCGGTCACTGACGAACTTCGGCTAACGGCTGACCGCATACCACACCCCCACTCTCAGCTCGTTATAATTCGGCCCTCGTGGATTGCCCGCCTTGACCAAATAGACGCCCCGTAAAAGGCTCACCGAGACCAGTGGCGAAACCCGCAGCGCATCGAACCGGAATCGCAGGCCCGGCCCTGTTTCGGCGAAATTCGCCCAATACTGGTGATGCGCGTCCGCCGTCGCGTTCACGTTCCACAGAGCCTGCCAATGAAATCCCCCAAGACTTTCCGCGCTTCGCAACGTATAGCCCAGACGATTCTGCGCATATACGAGCGAATCGTTCCCAAAGCGGCTCACGAAGACGCCGTCGAGATTGGTCTCTGCGAACAACCCGTGCGACCCAGTCGCGAGCATGTGTCCGAATCCCTTGGCGAAAGAAACTCCGCCGCGGTAATCCGGTTGGAAGCGCGCGTGGTCCTCCGGCGTTTGCCGGAAATACGCCGCTTCCCCCGCTTCGAACCACCCCGTCACTCCATGCCACGGAACTGTCGCCAGGCCCATGGCCAAGATCGCCGCGCGGTCGGAAAGGAATTCGGGTCCAAAGGCCGTCTCCACCGAGCCGCGAATGTCCCCGATGAGACGCAGCGAGACATACGGATGCACGGGCAAGAATCGCAGCCGCGCCTCCGTTTTGATCTGCGCGTAACCGAAGGCATCGTGCCAGCGCGTCGAATAAATCGGATACATCCAAAACGTCGTGCGGAACAACTGCCAATCCGGCGCGAGATTGTGATAAGCTTTCGACGCTTCAGCGGCGATGGCGGGGTCCGGGCTTTGCCTTGCTTGGTCGAACCAGTGCATCGCGTACCGGTCGTCCTTGGCCATGTTGTAGGCCCATCCGAGTTTCAGCATCACCTCATAATCTTCTGGATCGTTTTCATGGGCGATGTGGAGATACTTCAGCGCATCGCCCAGATAGCCCTTTTCCAGGCTCTTGATCCCCAACTCCTTGGCGTCCGGCGGCGGAGCTTGCTTCTCGGAGCGCAATTGCAGCGCCTCCGGCTGCTTCTCCCCCGTCTGGCTGCGAAAATACTCCACGTCCTTTTGCAAGGGAACGTTACCCGCATCCAGCGCGAGCGCCCGTTCGAATTCCGATAAGTAGGGATACCGCGCAGGCAGCAGCTCGCGCGCCCTCTCGGAGACTCGCGCAGAGCCTCCCCGCCACGCGGCGATGGCTGCCGCGAGCCCATCTTCCTCGCGCCCTGACTCTTTCCACACGCGCGCCAGATCCAGCAGCAAATCGCGGCGCTCCGGTTTCAGCCGCCAGGCTGCTTCATAATGCTCCGAGGCCAGCGCGAGCTCATCCCGCTGCTCCGCCAGCCGCGCCAGCTCTTCATGAGCGCTAAAATTGTCCGGTTCGATGGCCAGCGCTTCACGCCATCGCGCGATTCCTTCCCGGAGAGGCCGATCGATATTCTCAAACGCTTGCGCCGCCGTCGCGTTCCCGGCTTTGCTCAATCGTTCGAAGGTTCGCCGTGCGACAATCGGTTGCTTGGTCTCGTAGCACAGAAACGCGTATTCGAGCGCGATCTGGTCGTTCGCCCCATCCAGCCGCAGTGCTTCCGCGAACTGATCCCGCGCCGCTGCGGTCTCGCCGGCCTTCAGCAGCGTGTATGCCAGATCTTCGCGAACCGCCGGACGGTCCGGCGCCAGATCGAGAGCCTGCCGGAAGCCTTCAATTGCCGCGTCGTAATCCTTTGTGCGAAGAGCCTCATAGGCTCGGGTGAGCGGGGCCAGAGCGGGGTCCCCTGGATCGGCATCACGAGGGGCCTGCGCCGCAGCCACCGCCGCCAATACGGCCGCGATCAGAAGCTTCCCCACGAAGTAATAGTGGGTTTAGCCCCGAATTTATCTCACGCCCGTTCCGGGTGGTATCCGCAATCGCGGTCCGGGCTACCAGCGCTTACATCCTTTAAATCCAATGTCGTGCCGGTAGTGCATCCCGGCAAAATGAATTCGCTCCACCGCCGCATACGTGTTCGCGATCGCCGATTCCAGATCCGCACCCGACGCCGTCACCCCCAAGACCCTTCCACCCGCGGTCTCGAGTCCCTGAGCGCCCCGCCGCGTCCCTGCCTGAAATACTTGCGCGCCGCAATTCTCGATTCCCGCGATCAGATCTCCTGTCCTCACCCGCCCCGGATATCCATCGGCCGCCAGCACTACGCAAACCGATGGGTCGCTGGCCCATTGCAGTCGCGCGTTCTTCAAATCGCCCTCCGCCGCCCGCATCAACACTTCGCCGAAATCGCAATCCAGCCGGTGCATCAGCGGCTGTGTCTCCGGATCCCCCAGACGCACGTTGAATTCGAGCACTTTCGGTCCCGCCTGGGTCATCATCAACCCGGCGTACAGGAATCCCGTGAACCCCGTCGCCGCGATCGCTGGCTCGATAATTTTCTCCATTACGGGACCCATCTGAGCGCCCGAAAGAATCCGGCCGTCGCAATACGCTCCCATGCCGCCGGTATTCGGACCGGTGTCGTCATCCCCCACGCGTTTATGATCCTGGGTGGCCTCGAGCGGCAGCGCCGTCCGCCCGTCGCAGAGCGCGATGAAGCTCACTTCTTCCCCGCTTAGAAACTCCTCGATCACCAGCCGCTCACCCAGAGATTCGATCGCCGCTTCCGCCCCCGCGCGATCCTTTGCAATTACCACTCCCTTGCCGGCGGCGAGCCCATCCGCCTTCACCACCACCGGATAATCGAATTGTTGAAGCGCGGCGAGCGATTCGTCCGCTTTCTCCACACGCACGAACCGGGCCGTAGGAATCCCCAGCCGCTGCATGAACGTCTTCGAATAGATCTTGCTCGCTTCCAGCCGCGCGTTTTCTTGATTCGGGCCGACAATCCGCCGCCCCGCCGCGCGGAAGCGATCCACGATGCCCTCCGCCAGCGGCCCTTCGGGCCCCACTACCGTCAGATCCGGATCGATCTTCTCCGCGACGCCCAGATAGTCTGCGGTCGAAACGATTTCCCCTTCCTCCGCGATTCCCGGATTCCCCGGCGCCCCGTACACTTGATGCCCTCCGCGCGCTAGCTTCCATGCCAGCGCATGCTCCCGCCCGCCGCTACCAATGATCAGAATTTTCACAGTTTGCCCGAATCCACATCGAGAAGAAATCGGGTGATGCCGGCCATGTAGACCTCCTGGTCATCATAGATCGTGAGATGGCTGCCGTTCGGGCAAAATAGGTAGCGACCTCTCTTCACGTCATTCGCAATCCTCTCCATTTGTTCGGGCTCCATCGTGTCGTAGCGCGCTCCGATAGCGAGGGTGGGGACGGCGATTTTCGGGAGGTCGGCCCGCCGGTCCCAGGCGGCAAGTTTGCCGCTGGCCCCCATCTCACTCGGCCCCTGCATCGGGATGTAGATTTTTTTGTTGAGCTTCGCGAATGTGCGCTTCACAGGATCGGGCCACTCGGCCGGCGGCATGCGGAGGACGTGATGGACGTAAAAGTGCTGCAACAGCAACTCTTCGTAGCGCGGATCGTCGAAGTGGCCTTGGGCTTCCAGCCGCTGAATCTCCCCAAGAACGTTCTGATCCATGGCGGGCATCAAAACGTCATGCGCGTACTGATTGTAGGCGGGGATGCTCGCCACCATGTTCGAGATGATCAGGGCTTTGAGGTTCTGCTGGTAATGGAGCGCGTACTCGAGCGCCAGGATACCGCCCCAGGATTGACCGAGCAAATAGAAGCAGCTCCGGTCCAGGTGGAGCGCCAGCCGCACCTGTTCGACCTCTTCCACAAAGCGCGGCAAGTCCCAAAGCTCGGGCGCGTCAGGCTGGTCGCTGTACGCAAAGCCAAGCTGATCGTAATAGTAGTATTCAATGCCCGCGGCCGGAAGATAGCTGTCGAACGCTTCAAAATACTCGTGGGTGCAGCCGGGCCCACCGTGCAGCAGCAGGAGCTTGATTCCGGGATTATTGCCGACGCGTTTCGTCCAAACGTGAAAAGTGCCCTTCGGCGTTTGGATGGGGATCATCTTGACGCCGCCACTGAGTACATCGTCCCGTCCGGAATAGTCGAAATAGGAGGCAGGGACGCTGCTTTGCTTTGTCGGATGCATGGTACACCGGGACCGCAATAAAGGACTCTGAACTTATCGAGTTTATCGAAAGAGGTGAACAGCATGAAAGGGCATGTAAGGGCATCTGGCCAACCGTAATCCGTCCGTAAGCCCGACCCTGCCCTGACGGGCGGGACAAGCTTAAGCTTGTCCGGTGCACGCCTTCAGGCGCGCCGTTCGGGGGCTCTGCTCCCGAAGCCGCGGGAAGCAGGCTTATACAGGCGCCGGCTTTGGGACAGGGAAACTAGCAGGGGAATCATCAACGCCATCGAGCGGACGGCTTTGATTGAATTTGGGATTGAATTTGGGATTGAAATTATGATCCGGTGCACCTCCTCAATTTTGGGTAGCCGCCGCCTGTTTTTCGATTAGTCTCAGCTCTGCGCGGCGGCGCGGCCCTTGCTGATTGGAGTCGGATGGCGGGTTCAGGAGGCCGAGGGCGCGGCTGAGGCGACGATTGCGGTCGATCTGACGCTGGATGGCGGCCCTTGAAAAAACGAAGCCAGCAGGCTGGGATTCGGCGGGGAAATCATCGGCGGGGTCGTAGTCTCCGCCTTCGGCTTCTGCGAGTTGAACCAGTAAGCGAGCTTCCTCTTCCGCTTTCGCGATGGCGGCTTTGCGCTCGGCCTGCAGGGCGCGGAGCTCGGCCGTGTTCTTTTCCACCGAGCGGCGGATGCGATTTTCGTAAGTGGTCAGGAGATGAAGCTCATGGGCGTGGGCCATCCAGGTGCGGCCTTGGGCGAGGGCGGCATCCGCTTCGGGGTGGCCGGAGTACTCACGGAGATTTTCGCCCTGGCCGAGGGCGAAGATCGAGTTCTCCAAAGCACGGGCGCGGTTGAGCCGCCAACGGTCCTCGGCGATGGCCTGGGCGAGATCGGCCTCGAGAGCGCCGACGGGGGCGAGGGCTTGGCGGATTCCATCGCAGTGCTTCTTGAAGGCTTGCTCGTCTTCCTGGGTGTGCATGATGATTTGGCCGGTGAGTCCGTGGCGGAAAGCGTTGAGGGAGGCGCGTTTTTTCCCTTCTTGCGTTCGTGGCCCGGAGGATAGCTGTGCGTTTTCGCGGTTCGCGGTAAGTTGTGCTTCTGTCATTGAGAATCTCCTTAACCCCCGCCCTCACGGGCGGGGCTGACTGACCCCGCTCTGACAGGCGGGGCTGATCAGAGCGGGGCTGAGTTGGCCCGCTCTGTCCGGACTATGGAGGGGAGTGACACGTATCCCCGTCGCCTGAACCGGTAAGTGCTTGACGCGGCGGAAGAAAATAGGAGGACAGAGGTGGTGGATTGCTCGCGCGGGCTACCGTGAAATTCTTTTTTCTCTCTCGCAAAGGCGCAAAGCTCGCAAAGAAGCAAACCATCTTGCCCCGGAGGTGTTCTGGCGTGAAGTGACTGAGAACGAGTGGACTAAACTCCGCCCTCCGAAAGCGTCTCAACGAGGCGGATTGAAGTTGAATATCTGATTCCCCAGTACCGGGTACGGTTCTTCCCCGATTGATCCTCCCCGTGTACCGCCCTTACACTGGGGTCAACCGGAGTGCGTTCAAGACCGTGCACCACTCGTGTTAATCGAAACAACTCGCCCCCAAACCTTCACCACCGCCGGTGTGGAAAAACGGAGCGTACTTCGCGCCTTCTTCTCCTTTCCGATGGCCCAGGCGGCGCTTCTGATCGTCGTTGCCGCATGCACCGTGCGGGGACGGCTGAGCGACCCTGACTTGTGGTGGCATTTGAAGACCGGCGAGCTGATTTGGCGTACTCACTCGATTCCGCATTTCGATCTTTTCTCTTTCACCGTCGCCGGGCAGCCATGGACGGCGCAAGAGTGGCTGTCGGAAGTGACCATTTACGGCGCCTATCGCTGGGCGGGGTATTCCGGGTTAATGGCGTGGCTGTTCCTGCTTGCTGCCGCCATTGTTCTTGGCGGCTATTTGCTCTGCACGGTTTATTCGGGCAGCGTCAACGCTGGTTTTTTGGGCGGGATGATCACATGGGTGTTTGCCACAGTCGGCTTCGCGGTCCGCCCGCACATGCTCGGCTTCCTGATCCTGTTATGCGAGCTTTTGGTGTTGGAGTTGGGCAGGAAGCGGGATTCGCGGTGGTTCTACGCGCTGCCGCCGCTGTTCGCGTTGTGGATCAACGTCCACGGTTCATTCATTATCGGTTTCGTGATCCTCGCCGCAGTTCTGGCGAGCGCATTCCTTCATGTCGAATGGGGACTTGTGGCGGCCAGGCCATGGCCGCGGAAGACGGCAAAGACGTTGGCCCTGGCGGGCGCGCTCGCCATTCCGGCTTTGTTTTGCAACCCCGTCGGTCCCAAGCTGATTTGGTATCCGATAGACGTGATGTTCCACCAACCGCTGAACCTGAGATCGATCACGGAATGGCAGCCGCCCGATTTAGGCTCGATGCGTGGGGTGCTGCTGCTGATCATCACGGGTGCGATTGTCCTGGCCGCCCTGATCCGATCCGCGAAGGTTCACATCCACGAGCTCCTGCTCCTGGCTGTGTTTTTCTATTTCGCGGCTCGCCATGAACGGATGGAATTTCCGTTCGGCATCCTGGCTGCCCCGATTCTGTGCCGCCTGCTAGCCGATGCCTGGGACCGCTACCACCCGGAAAGCGACCGGATTGTTCCCAATGCGGTTCTCATGCTGATTGCGGCCGCGGCCGTCGCGCTCGCGTTTCCGGGTTCCCGCGCCCTGGCCGGGCAGGTGAACAAGGCCAACCCGGTGAAGGCGGTCGAATTCCTCCAGCAGTCCGGTCTTTCAGGCCGCATGCTGAACGATTATGGATATGGCGGCTACCTGATTTGGGCGGCGCCGGAACGCCCGGTTTTCATCGATGGGCGGGCGGACGTGTACGAGCCGGCGGGCGTATTGGCGGACTACATGAGGTTCGTGTTGCTCGATGCCGATCCCGAGGCTCTTCTCAGCAAATACCGGATCGATTACTGCTTGTTCGCGCAGGAGGAGCGGATCGCGCGAGTGCTGCCGTTGATCCCGGGATGGAAGAAAATCTACTCGGACGAGAAAGCCGTCATCTTTGCGAAGAAGCATTGATGCAGGCCGCTCGAAACTTCGCGTAACGAATCCGCTTCATCGAAGGCGCCTGGGTCGACATCATCAGCGAACCCGTGATCCGCAAGATGTGGGGGCCGATGGAAGGCAAACCGTTCCATCCGGAATTTCCGGATTCGCTTCTGGGACGCGTGAGAGACGAGAAGAGCTTCGAGAACCTGGGCAAAACGCGCGCCGAGACGCACATCGACGAAGCGTCGAAAACGGTGGACGTGACGTTGTACTTCACCGGCGCGGGGCCGGCGCCCGACCGCGAGCGCCCAGGCGTCCAATAAACGTCAAATAAACATCAATGCTGCCGAAATGCTCAAGTGGGGCCCTATGAATCGGCGATGCCCGGAAATGACGTAGTGTCGCAGGGAGGGAAGGAGATTCAGTCGCTGGACGCCGACGGTCAGGTGTGGGCGGCTGAGTCTTCAAAGCGCACAGCGGGCGTCGCAGCCCACCGGGAGACGTTGGTTTGCGCCGCCGGGTACTAGCCGCCTTCCGAAGGGCCTGGAAAGAATAATGCGAATACTTCTCGTCTCTGACGTACACCTTGATTCGCCATTTGCCTGGGCTACGCCGGGGGTGGCCCGGCGGCGGCGGCAAGCTCTGCGAGACGCCCTGGCTCGCAGCATACAGCTCGGCATCGACCAGCGCGTTGATGCGATCTGCTGCGGTGGCGACCTTTTCGAGCACGAGCGCGTATCGCCAGATACCAGCCAGTTTCTACGGTCCCAGTTTGAAGCGGCAAATCCCATTCCGATTTTCATCGCTCCTGGCAATCACGACTGGCTCGGCCCCGAGAGCTTGTATCGGACGGTTCGCTGGAGTCCGAACGTTCGCGTGTTTGAGGACGGTCGACTGGTTCCTGCGACGATCGCCGAGGGTCTTACACTCTGGGGTGCCGCCCACCTTGCGCCAGCCGGCACGCCAAATTTCTTGCAAAACTTCAAAGTCGACCGTTCCGGGGTTCATCTTGCTCTTTTTCACGGAGCTGAAACAGGTTCGATCTACCTCGATGAACCGGGAAAGCAACCTCACGCCCCATTCAAGGCAGAGGAAATCGACAGGTCCGGGCTCCAGTTCGCGCTCCTTGGGCACTATCATTCGCCACGCGACGAAGCGCGATTCACCTATCCCGGAAATCCAGAGCCCCTGACATTCGGTGAGCGCGGCCAGCGCGGCGCTGTTATTGCCACGGTCGGGCAGGATGGCCGCGTTAAGACAGAACGTCATACAGTAGCCGCCAGCGCGGTTCAGGATGTCGAAATCGATGTCGGCGGGTGTTCGAGCAAGCAAGAGATCCGCCAGCGCATAGCGGAGATGCTCCGACGCTATACGGGTTATGCGCGCGTCACCCTTGTTGGTGGGGTTGCTCCGGAAGTCGAATTGTGTGCCGCTGATTTCGAAGACCTTGGCCAGAACCTTGAGGCACCACCGTTAGTCCGCCATCACTTAGTGACCATCGCATACGATTTGACGAAGATCTCGCAGGAGGCTACCGTGCGTGGCCAGTTTGTTCGCGATTTCCAAGCCAGCGGCCTAACCCACGAGGAACGCCAACGCGTCATCGTCACCGGCCTTCGCGCCTTGGATGGGCGCTCCGACCTGGAGGTCCTCTGACGTGCGCATTGAGTCGGTAACCGCAGTCGCATTCGGGCCGTTCAGGGGCGTGACCCTGGAGCTCTCGCCTCAGCTCACAATCGTCTACGGACCCAATGAAGCGGGAAAATCGAGTTGGCACGATGCCGTTTACGTTTCGCTTTGCGGCATGCGACGCGCCCGCGGGCAACTGGCGGAGGATCGCGATTTCTCCAAGCTGCGGCGGCCCTGGGGCGGCGATACTTGGGAGGTCCGCGCGGTCCTGCGCCTCGATAACGGGCGGCGCATCGAGCTGCGTCAGGATCTCTCAGACCTCGCCCATTGCTCCGCAATCGACGCGGATTTGGGCCGAGATGTCGCTGCGGAAATCCTCAATGAGGGCACTCCTGACGCGGCCCGGTGGCTCGGTCTTGACCGTCGTTCGTTCCTCGCAGTCGCCTGCGTGCGCCAAGCTGAGATTCAAAGCCTTGTTGAGGATGCGGATTCCTTGCAGGATGACTTGCAGCGTGCGGCTGCGTCGGCGGCGAGGGACGCAACCGCGTCCGAGGCAATAGCGCGGCTCGAAGGTTTTCAGCGGGAGCAGGTCGGGCAGGATCTTCGAAACAGTACGAAGCCACTCAGACGCGCGAGAGTCCGAGCAGAGGAGGCAGCGGCAGCGGTCGCAAGTGCGCGAGAGAAGCACGCAGAGTGGCTCGGCCTGGAAGCGCAGGCCCGACAATTGGCTGAAAAGGCCGACGACTGGGACTGTAAGCTGCGCGCTTTACGCGCGCTGCACGCGCGGCAGGAGGCCGAATCTTGGACCGCCAAGCTGGCCAGGGCACGGGTGCTCGCGCCGGTCTACGCCGAAGGCCAGCCGACCCTTGCACCAGACAACATCAAACTGGCCGATGAAGCCGCCGCCGCCTTGAGCTTGTGGGCCAGCAGACCGGAGCTTCCGCTTCTGACGGGACCGTCTGCCGCAGACATTCGCGCTGAGATCCAGAAACTGCCCCCCATGCCATCAGGCGACCAAGCTCCGCGAGCAGAGGTGCTCGGCGCCATGAAGGCCTATGAGCAAGCCGCACTAGCGGTGCGGCTTCATCAAACGCAGCGGCCGCCGGGGGCGGCTGTCCCCGATGCGAAGGGGCTCACGCCTGACCAACTACGAGAGTTGGCGAGAGATCTCGAGGCGGCGGTCCCACAAGTGGATTCCGGGCTGGAAATCGCTCATCGTGAAGCGCGACATCGTCATGGGCAAATCCGGAGTCTCCGGTTGCAGCGGTCGATCATCGTAGGCGCCTCCACCACGGCTGCGCTGCTCGGAGGGGTCGCGCTGTGGGCCTTATGGAACCATCGGGTTGGCGCCGCGCTTGCACTTGCCGGGATTGTTGCGCTTATTTGTGTCGCAGTCAGGTCCCGCGGAAAGAGTCGCGAACAAGCCGTTCGAGCTTCTCTCAAAATGGAAGCGCAACTCCTCGCCCAGCAGGGGGCACGGGAGGATGCCGAGAGCAGAGTCAACGCGGCTCGCGGCCGGCTTGTCCAGGCGGGACTCCCGGTAAACAGCATTGATCTGCGAAACCTTGCCGATGAACTCTTACGCACTCACAGCCGTCGGCGACTTCAAGACGAATGGTCAATGTATGACGACAAGCTGCAACTGGAACTCGCTGGGGCGGGCGAGACGCTCGCCCAGTTCCTCAGAGACGTGGGAGCGGACAATGCCGGCGATCTAATGGCCGCGTTTCAGGCGTACGAGCAAGCATGCCGGTCGCGCGCCGATCAGGCGAAAGCCTCTGCTAAGCGCGACTCTCTGACGCAGCAGTTGTTAGATCGAGAGGCCGCTGAGAAGGCGGCGGTCGATGCTCAGACGCGCCGGGCGGACGCGGGGCACAACATCATGACCGCTCTAGCCGATTGTGGTCTAGACGCACCAGATCCGGGAATGGCCAGCGAGGCGCTCCAACGCTGGCACGGTCAATGGAAGGAGAGATTAGTCAAGTTCGATGAAGCGGCTAGGGGGTACGCGGAACTGGTTGCGCTGCTAGATGGTGGAACTTTGGGCGACCTAGAGGCGCGGACCTCCGAATATCAATCGCAAGCAGAGGAGCTGGCTGTCGCATCGGGTCCACCTCCTGAGGAGGCTGCGGACGGCGACCTGGACCAGCGCGGCGATCTGGACCAGCGCGGCGACCTTGACCAGCGCGGCGACCTTGACCAGCGCATCCGGGCGACCGAGAAGACTGCGTCCGATGCGCATTTAGCGGCTGGAAGTGCCGCCGATCGGGCTCGAGATCGGGCCCAACACATTCCAAGCGCCGTGGAGGCGGAAGAGGCCTTAACATCCGCGCAGCAGGAGCGGGAACGCGTGGCGCGCCTGAAGCGAACACTCGACCTTACGCTCGATTTCCTTCGAAAAGCGGAAGAACGCGTACATCGCGACATCGCGCCACATTTGGCCGCTGGTTTACGCCGGTGGCTCCCCAGCGTTACGCGACACCGCTATAGTGACGCCCGCGTAGATCCCCGCGACCTCTCCGTTCAGGTATTGGGACCGGATAACGAGTGGCGCGATGCCCGCCAGCTCTCACACGGCACCGCAGAGCAGATCTACCTGCTCCTGCGCGTAGCGTTAGCCGAGCGCCTCGCGACGACGGGTGAGACGTGCCCGCTCATTCTGGATGACGTGCTGGTTCAGTCCGACCTCGGTCGAAAGCGTGCACTCCTGGAGGCTGTGCTGTCGATTAGCGGAGACCGACAGGTGATACTCTTCACGCAAGAAGACGAAGTACTGCGGTGGGCCCAAACTCATCTCACTACACCCAATCGCTCCGTCGTGCTGCAGGCCCCTCATCATGGCGCGGGCATGCACGCGTGACGGACTCCCTAGGGCACGACTAGGTCCACATCCACGAGCTCCCGCTCCTGGCTGTGGTTTTCTATTTCGCGGTTTTTCTGTTCGGCATCGTGGCTGCCCCGATTCTGTGCCGCTTGCCAGCCGATACTTGGGAACGGTATCACCCAGAACGCGACTGGATTCTTCCCAATGCGGTTCTGATGCTGATTGCGGCTGCGGCCGTCGCGCTCGCGTTTCCGGGTTCCCGCACCCTCGCCGAGCAGGTGAACAAGGCCAACCCGGTGAAGGCGGTCGAATTCCTCCAGCAGTCCGGTCTTTCGGGCCGCATGCTGAACGATTATGAATACGGCGGTTAGCTGATCTGGGCGGCACCGGAACGCCCGGTTTTCATCGATGGGCGGGCGGACGTGTACGAGCCGGCGGGCGTATTGGCGGACTACATGAGGTTCATATTGCTCGATGCCGATCCCCAGTCCCTTCTCAGAAAATACAGGATCGATTACTGCTTGCTCGCGCAGGGGGAGCGGATCGCGCGAGCGCTGCCGTTGATCCCGGGATGGAAAAGAATCTACTCGGATGAGAAAGCGGTCATCTTTGCGAGGGAGCATTGATGCAAGCCGGTCGCGGCTCAGCAACAGCTTCCGAAAATGGGGGTTTTCGGGACGGCGTCGCGAAGCCGCGCGCTTACTCGATCACCACCACCTGTGGCGGCGCCGATGGCTGGGCGCCGGTCGTGACCGGCGTATAACCAAAATTGCTGCCGGAGACCGTCACCGTCTGGGAGATAACCGCGACATCGCTGTCATTGCTGCCGCCATAGGTTACGTTTGAACCATAGAAATACAGATCCCCAGTCAGGTTTGTGTTCGAGCCCTGAATCGAAACCGCCACTGACGAACTTCGGTTCTCGAAGAACAGCACCCCTTCGTTCGTCCCGCTCGTGGCCGCGGACAACATTTTTGCGTTATCCCCGCTTATACTCACCCCCCCGGCTGCGTGTGACCCGATGGGCGTGATGTAGAACATCACTCCCGAGCCGCTAAGGTTGCTGCCCGACATGGTGAGTCCGCCGGCGATGAAGTAGGTGCCGGGGCTAAACACAATGTTGGTGCTGCCCTGTATGTCGATTCCGCCGCAATAATTTCCTGGGTACAGGGTCGCGCCGGCGCTTCCGCTGAGCGTCACCATCGATGTCGTGTTGATCTGAGTCCCCCCCGTGCCAGCTACGCAGTTAGTACCGTTCGGATCCGTGGGCGCCGGCAAGGACGCCAGAGGGTCGGGGTAGTCCGCGCCAGTTCCCTGGTTAACGGTTGCGGTCACGTTCGAACCGCCCGCGGAATAATTGCCGGACACGTTGATGCTGTTTACGGTCACGTTCGCGCCGCTGATCGTTGCATTCGAGTTGACGTAGACGTTGCAATTCGCGGCGGTGAAGTTGACGCCGTTAACATCAAAGTCGATTGTGCCCGGTGTTGCTTTGAGCGCGTAAACACAGCCGGGCAGATTGGCTTGAACGAGCGCGGCGGTGGCACGGGCGCTGGCAGTGAGGCTATTATTTCCCGAATTCATCCCCGAGAAGAGCTGGGGAATCGACTCGGATACGCGCGCGGTGACCCAATAACTTGTAGACACATTGGGGACCGTGGTGGGCGTACCCGTGCCCGCCGCCATGGTGACGCTCTGAGCGCCGCTGATGCCCCCCGCCGAGAATCCATCGAGATAGGCGTAGTAGCATCCGATCTGGACGCTGTTATAGGAGGGGGATAAAGTCGAGGAGATGGGAGCGGAAGGACACGCCGTCGCCGTCGAAGGACATTCCAGATCGGTCCCACACGTGTATGTCGCGCTTAATGTCTGGGCGGACTTCACCGCCGCGATCGCAGCCGCTTCCGCCGCGGTTTGCGCGGCTCGTTGCCGGTAATAGGCCCAGCCCACGTCTACCGTTAAGCCCAATATTCCAAAAATCATGCCCAAGGACAATGCCGTCATCAGCAAGGCTTGACCGCGTTCATCTTTCCATCCCGATTTCATCGAATCCTCCTGCCGGACGGCGGGCTTCAGCCGCCTTTAATAAAAAGGCAGGCTTTAGCCTCGCTTTCCCAAGCGGGACTGAAGTCCCGCGCGGACTAAAGTCCACCCTCCAAAAACGTCTTCCATCACGCTAGTACAGAATCGTCTGCTGCGACTCCGCCGCAAAAGTCATTGTTCCGAATACGAAGCTGCTCGCACCTGGCCAGAAATACGACAGCGCGTTTTGGAAATTGTAGGTTGCCGAGATCTTGATGGTCGTTCCGGCAGTGTTGTTTCCGCTGGGGGGCCAAGTGGTGGCCGTCACGCCAACGCAACTACTGAGAGGCGAACAGGAATGTGAGGCGCTGCCCGCCGTGAGTGTCACGCTCCAGCCGCTGGAGGGGAGACCAACCGCGGCATTCGCCAGCGCGGTCGCGACTCCGTTCAGCGACGCGCCGCAGGAATCCTCATTCGAGGCACACGCGGACTGAGCTTGTAAGTCCGCCCCCCGCACCGCCTCGTATCGAGTTCCTACTTCCACGGCTTCCTCCAGAGTGTGATAATTCCACATGCCGCGAGCCATTTCGAAAATCGAAATCAATATGAATATGAGCGGGAGTCCGACCAGTGCGAACTCTACCACCGAGCTGCCCCGCACACCCCGCCTGCGCGTCACTGCTTTAGCTCCGTAACTGCATTTGCGCCGTTCGTGTGATCGTAAACTGTGCGGCCAACACGCCCGGAATCGGGATCAGGGACACCGTTTGATAGGTCACCGAGACCGTCGAGTAGCTGTTCCCGAATTGATCGGTGGTCGGTCCCGTGGCGGTAACTTCCAGCGGCAGGGCACTGCAGCTCGTCACCTGGTTGTAGATATTCGGCATATAGTTGAGGTCTTGCAAAACCAGGCTACAGGCGGTCGCGCTAGCGTTCGCCGTCGAAGAACTGGAAGAGGTATACAAGACAGCGATCCGGGCCGCGCTTTGGACGCCGATCAACGCGTAGAGGTCGAAGCCGGCATCCACCGCTCCCACGAACAGGAAGACGAACCACGGAAACAGCAGACACGCTTCCACCATGCTCTGACCGCGTTGGCTTATTCGTCGTTGCTTTATTCCTCTGGGGATCGCCACATAAGGAATGTAGACCGGACGGACCCGTACGGTCAATATGACCGTTCGTTTATATAGGTCCTGAACGAACGTCAGGATGACATTAATAGCGTTCCAAACCGCGACCGCCAGGGAGTAGTTGCTCGAACTTTGCAACCAGGTACTAAGTGAAATCCCCTAAGCGGATTCACCGAAACGGACGATTCAGTAGTAGGAAAAGGACGGCGAAATGAGGGAGAAATCGGCCGGCCAGCGAGACGAATATACGATGGCTAACGGAGTCATTTGATAGTACAGTAGTTCCAAAGCGATTCGAAAGCGTATGCGTTTAATGGTTGTGACAAATCAGCCGGTAGTGGCCGCCGGTTTCGCCGCGGCGGTCAAGGCGCTGGGGGATATCGAGATATTGGTCGCCTCGCCGGGCGATGCGGGGCTCCCGAAGGCGATCACCTCCGCCCATCCCGAAATCGTCTTGATCGATTTTGTGCCGGAAGAATGTTTTCGTTTGCTGCTGGAGTTACGAGATCTTGCTCCTGGCTGCCGCACGGTTCTTTGGGTGCGCAAGGTCTCGGCCGAGATCGCCTACCAGGCGCTGAACCTGGGAGTGAGCGGCATCATCCGCACCACGGAGAGCCTTCTGGCGTTGGAGCAATGCTTACGCGCCGTCAGCCGCGGCGACTCGTGGTTCGATGACGAGTCCAAAGCCGGGTTTTTCGAGGCCCGCACCGTGGGTCTGACCCCGCGCGAGGCGCAATTGGTCATCCTGGTTGCGCAAGGACTTAAGAACAAGGAGATCGCCACCGAAGCGGGCGTTTCGGAAGCTACCGTCCGCATCTATCTTTCCGCTATCTTCCGCAAGCTAGGCGTGAAGGACCGCTACGAGTTGGCCATTCACGGCATCGAGAACATGCTGGCCCTCCGGTCCGTCGGCTCTTCGCAGCCCACGGTCTTGCCACAGCAGAGGCCGGGAAGACGGGTTCTGTTCATGGAACGGCCGAAATCGCTCGCGACGGCGGCAGGGTCTCGGATCCGGGAAATACCGCATCGCGAAAGCCGGTAGCAAATGCGGGTCGTCATCCGGATCAGACTTGCGGCCACCCGTGCGGACACGGGTTTCCTTACACCGCTCCGTCGCCGCAAGCGGCGCTTCCTGCCGGCGTTAGCGTCTTCCGCCATTCTTCATGGCGTGCTGGCAGCGGGGGCAGCCGCATTCGTGGGCGTCTCGAAGAATCTTTTTCCATATGAGGACTACCGGCCACGCTTCCATGCCTCTGTAATGGTCCAGCTATCGCCGGTGCGTCCGGTCCTCGAGACAAAGCCTCTGGAAGCCCCGAAGGAAGCCATCGATTCCCACCCCGCCCCACGCGGCATGCCAGATCCAGGCCCGGATCCAGCTCCTGCCGCGCCCCCTGAGCTCCCTGCGGCGCCGGCGCGCGCGATCGGCTTGCCTCCGCTTCCATGGCCTCTACCGATCCGCATCCCGATGCCTGTGATTACAGAGACTCCCAGCCTTCCTCTCGGCGGGTTCCAGGCGTCTCTCGAGCTGGCGCTGCCCTTTCCAAATCTTCTGCCGCCCGGCCTTCCGCCGCAAGAAAACCCTCAAGTGGAGGCGATCTGGAAGAACCATTCTCCTTCCGGCTCCTATGATGTGGTCATCGTCCAGTCGGCGGCCTCCGTCGGCAAGCGCTTTGGCGCCGCCATCCTCAGTGGGACGGTCTACGTGGTCTACCTCGATGTCGGCCTGCCCCGGATGACCGCCCTCGAATTCTCCGTTCCATCCGGCGCCGCCCCTGTTGTCACCCTGGATGCCGACGACATCGCTGCGCCCTATCCCAGCCTGACCGTGGTCCCTAAGTCGGCGCAGAGTCTAGGAGACGTCATTTTGGTGCACGGTTTCGTCACGACGGAAGGCCGTCTTCGAGACCTCTCGATCTTGGGCGTTTCCCAACTCGGCAAACCGCTGTTGGCGATGTTGGAGAATTGGGTGTTTCGGCCCGCAAAACGAGGCGATCGGCCCGTCGAAGTCGAAATTGTGCTGGCGATCTAAAAGAGCTTTCAGCCTTCAGCGATCAGCGCTCAGCTTTTGAAGCAGCGCGGTGAACATCCTTTTCAACTCGGTCGCACGCTGCGGCAAGCGCACAGCGAATGCGTTGTGCGCGTTAAAGAGACAGTACCGCGAGATCCCCGGGCTCGATCATCTTCAGATCCTTGGCCAGCAGCAGGTGGTACTCCAGTTCGCTCGCCGATCCCATCGCGATGGAGCAGAAGCGGGCGAATTCCGCATCCCCGTTCCTTCCGCAACCTCGGCGAGTCTCGCTGGTATCGAGGCACACGATCGCCGCAATCGACTGGTGAGCCCATACAGTTCTTCGCGCGGGAAAGCGGCCGTGACCTGGTACACCACCAGCGTCATCTCATGCGCCTTCTGCCAGACCTTCAGTTGGTGGAAATCTTTCACGATGCTGGCTGACAGACTGATGGCTGATGGCTTACTGCGAGTCCTTGACCTTCTCAAATTCAAACTGGTCCCCGCATTGCGTTTCCGTCTCGGCCAGGCGTCCCGCGGGCAGCTCCAATACGGAAAATGCGCGAACGGCGAATGCGATTCGCCGCGGGACGAGGTGGGCGCGCATCTTGACCACTTTCTTCTTCTTGTCCAGAAACACTACGTCGATCGGAAAGCGCATGAGGAACGTGTGAACGGCCTCGCACGGAGCGATCCACAATCCCTCCCCAGGCTCCAACCCGGAGTGTTTCAGCAAACCGGTACGGGCCTTTGCCCCGGTATCCGCGAAATCGGCGCGGTCGGCGAGCAGGGTTCCGCGCGTGAGGTTGGCAATTCGGAGAATCGGCATTCGCTGGCTGACTTATCGACGGATTTCGGACTCCCGCTACAATGGTCCCTATGGAAAGACCAGGAGCAACGACACTAAGAGGAAATCCGCTGACCGTTTTAGGCCCCCAACTCGAGGCCGGTGACCGGGCCCCCGATTTTCACGCCGTCGACGACGGCTTGAAACCGGTGGATCTTGCCGCCACGGGCCACGGAGTGCGCGTGTTCAGCGTGGTGCCTTCGCTCGACACGCCGGTATGCGACGCTCAAACCAAGCGCTTCAACGAAGAGGCCGGCAAATTACCGAACGTCAGCATTTACACCATCAGCATGGATCTGCCCTTCGCGCAAAAACGCTGGTGCGGGGCCTTCGGCGTGGACCGTGTCAAGATGATTTCGGATCATCGCGAGGGTTCTTTCGGGGAAGCCTATGGAACCTTGATCAAAGATCTGCGCATCATGAGCCGCGCCATCTTCGTGGTGGATTCCGGCAACACCATCCGCTACGTCGAATACGTCAAGGAAGTGGCCGACCACCCCAACTATGAGTCCGCGCTAGGGGCGGCGAGATCGCTGGCAGGCGGCGCCGCACGAGCCTAGCCAAATCTGGGCCAAGAGTTGCTGTGCATGGAGTAGGCCACCGGGCGGGCCGTTCCAATTCGTTTGGGCGCCCGGACGCACTGTCGAAATCCGGCCGGGCCGCTGGCTGGCGTGAAGAAGAAGTGCCCAGCAGGCGCGTAGTGTCCTAGGTTAGGACACTACCCAAGATCGGACCGAGGTGCTTCCGCACGCGATAATAGTATCGATGAAAACCTTGGAATTCCAAACGACGCTGGCGGACGACTCTAGTCTTAAGGTCCCCAAGGGGATCGCCGAGCAAATTCCGAGGGAGGAGGTCGTCCGCGTGATTGTCGTTCTACCGGAAAACCGGGAAGAGGCGGACTGGAGGCAGCTTGCCGCCGAACAGTTCCTAGCAGGCTACAGCGACATCGATGCCATCTACGACTCGCTTTGAGCGCGGCGATGTCGTTCTTCTGGCATTCCCCTTCTCTTCGGGGAGCGGCGCGAAGCAGCGTCCCGCGCTCGTGCTTTTCGACTCGGGAGACCAAGATGTGCTCGTGGCTCGCGTCACAACCGCTGAAGGGGAGGGGGATTTCGAGGTAGCGATTCGAAAACTGGAAGGAAGCGGGTCTGCTGGCGCCTTCGACGGTGCGGCTCCACAAGCTCGCCACCGTCGAAAAAAGCCTGGTGGGGCGCAGACTCGGCCGGGTGTCCACGTCCGATAGGGAACGCATCATGGCTGTGTTACGCGAGCGGGTATTCTAGCGACAAGCTCGGATCAATTGGGTCGGCGACTTCCTTCGACCCGCGACCGCCAGGGAGCGGTTGTTTTTCCCGTGTTTTCCATGGCTTGCCGTTCTAGTGCGCTGTGTATATTCCCGAGCCATGGTTCACTATGGGCAGGTAAGGGCCGCGGCAACACCTACCGGGAACCGCGAGCCGCCCCGCCAGGAATCCTAGGCTACTGGCTGTGGGTCTCACTGCGGTGGGCGATAAGGCTGTATCGAGAAATCAGCGCTCAATTCCCGGTGTTGAGGTTAAATATGAACCGGTGGCCCTGGCCAGGGAGAAAAGCTAGAGGGAGCTCCTTCAACCATCAAAATCCGCGGCGGACTCGGGCGAAACGAACCAGTCCGCCTCCGCTCCGCGAGAGGCGATCTGGGCGGGAAATTCGCTGGGGCGATATTCGCCTTCCAACGTATGGCGCACCGCCTCGGCCACATCCGCGGATATCACCAGCATGGCTGTGTTGCGGGCCGCTTCCAGCACGCCGGGAAGCAGCGTCACTCGCCATGACTTCATCTTCTCCACCCATACCGCGGCGGCCAATCCGGAGCGGTCCGCAATCAGCGATTCGCCCGGAAACAGACTCGCGGTGTGCGCTTCGGGTCCGATTCCGCGATGAATCACATCGAATCGCGGCAACTAGCCGGGAGCTAGCCCGAAGACCGTTCGAATCTCCTCGATATAACGCCGCGCGGCTTCCTCCGCCCCCAACTCCGCTTGAATTCTATGGATATTGCCGGAAGGAAAATTCGCCGGGCCAAGCCAGAGGTCGAAGGCCAGCTTGTAGTTGCTTTGGGGATCTGTAGGAGGAACCACTCGCTCATCCACCCAGAACACCTGTACCTTTTCCCAAGGGAATTTCGCGGCTGCAAAAGCCTCAAACATTTTCTTCGGCGAGGAGCCGCCGGAGATCGCCAGATACGCTCGCGGGCTCGTGGAAAGCGCGCTCTGGAGCTGCTCCAGGATGTGCGTCGCGCACGCTTCGGCTGCCGCGCTCCCGTCCGGATAACGATGCCATCTCATCCCAGTGCTACCTCGTACGCCGCGTCGGCGCCCAAGATGTTCAGTTCTTCCCTCATTAAAGCAACCTCGTCTCGATTCGGCAGCGAAGTTCGATACTCCTTCCCGCCGACCCGCGCTTTGAGACAGCCGGCGTTGTCCAGCGCCAGCGAAAGCTCGTGCCCATCGGCCGACAAGGCCACCTCGCGCAAGCCTGCATCGCCCCCGCCGGGTTCCAACCGGACATGAGCGCGCGGCAGAGCGTGATCGATCCACGACGCGAAATAGAGCGCGCCCGCCGAGGGAGCGGTTCCTCCGTGGACCACGCGAGCCGATGTCACCTGCCCGGCGTCCAGCTTCCGATCCTCGAACAGATGCGCGAGATTCTCGCGCCAGCCGGTGAGCCGCGTCCATTCCAGGTCCGCCACGCGACGCCCGCGAGCGCGCAGGCTTCGAAGGAAAGCCAGCGCCCCAGGCGCGGAAGCCGCGGTGGAAGAATCCAGAATCAGTTTGTCCGCGAAGGGAAACAGCGTGTCATAAGCGCGAAGGGAAAACGCGTCCGCTCCGCGGCACCACACGACCATGGGAAGATCGGGCGCACGCAGCGATACCCATAAGCGCGCCACCTCGGCGAAATGATCCGCGGATGCCTCGATCTCCACGCCCTCCGAACAGATCTGCTCCTGGCCGCCGAAGGGGATCCAGCATTCGGAAAACACGCGCGCGCCGACTCCCTCTCGCGCCGTGTTCAACACTAGCGCCCGGCAGGGGTGGTCGTGCATAATCGCTCCGATGGTGCGGCGCGCTTGCGCCGCGTCCTCCTGGTTTTGCGCCGCTACCGCCAGCGTCATGGCGCAGGCGCGCAGCACTCCACCGCCGCCCGCCGCGTCGTGATCGAGCCGCTCCCACAGCTCGTGCAGCTCGCGAAGAATTTGTTCCGGTTCAATCGCCGCCATCGCAAGTCAACTGTTGCGCCATTGGCGCCCGAAGCGCGCCAGCATCTCGTCGGCTTCCTTCGGGC
Source organism: Bryobacteraceae bacterium (assembly GCA_036521975.1). Lineage (GTDB taxonomy): Bacteria > Acidobacteriota > Terriglobia > Bryobacterales > Bryobacteraceae > Palsa-187. Next base: position 34,870 of record DATDGT010000114.1, on the reverse strand, counting down.
CCCATTCGCCCGGCTGGTAGTTGGGAAAGCGGAATTTGTGGGATTGCCAGCATTCGAGAATGGGCTCGACCACGCGCCAGCTCGCTTCCACCATGTCCTGCCGCGTGTACAGCGTGGCATCGCCCACCAGCGCATCCACCAATAACGTTTCATAAGCCGAAGGCGAGCGGCCTCCGAAGCTCGCGCCGTATTTGAAATCCATCGACACTGGCCGCAGCCGCATTCCGGTACCGGGCTGTTTGGAAACGAAGCGTAGCGAAATCCCTTCCTCCGGCTGAATGCGCAGGATGAGCAGATTGGGGCGCTCGGGCAGATCGCCGTCCGCGGAGGCAAACAGGGCGAGAGGCGCGGAATTATATTGGATCGCGATTTCCGTCACGCGCTTCGGCAATTTCTTTCCCGTGCGCACGAAAAAAGGCACCCCCGCCCAGCGCCAATTATCGATGAAGAAAGCGGCCGCGGCGAAGGTGGGAGTGTTCGAATCGGGATCCACGCCCGGCTCCTGACGGAAACCTTCATACTGGCCCGCGACAGCTTCATTCCGCGCTTCTTCGGGTTTCATAATGCGAATCGAGCGCAGCAACTTCGCCCGTTCATCGCGCACCGCGTCTGGCTCGAACACCGCCGCCGGTTCCATCGCCACTGTCGCCAGCACCTGCAGCAGATGATTCTGGATCATGTCGCGCAGCGCTCCCGCTTCCTGATAATAGGCGCCGCGGCCCTCCACGCCGATCGATTCCGCCGCCGTGATCTGCACCTGATTCACGTAGCGGCGGTTCCACAAAGGCTCGAAGATGCCGTTGCCGAAGCGGAAAGCCAGGATGTTCTGCACCGTCTCTTTTCCCAGGTAGTGATCGATGCGATAAATCTCGTTCTCCGGAAACGCGGCTTGCAAATGTTGGTTGAGCTGCCGGGCGCTTTCCAGATCGTGCCCGAAAGGCTTTTCCACCACGATCCGCCGCCAGCCCCCCTCTGGCGCGGCCAGACCCGATGCGCGCAGGCAATCTGCCGCCATGCCGTAGTAGCTGGGCTGCGTGGAAAGATAAAACAGAACGTTTTTCTGGCTCGTCTCGCGAACCTTCGCCCCAAAAGCCTGGTATAACGTCGAGTCGTGCATGTCGCCCGCGACGTAGTGGAGATTTCGCGCGAAGCGCTTCCACAAATCTTCATCGAAGGCGGTGTCTTCGGAAAATTCCTGGACCGCGCCGCGCATCGCGTCGCGAAAGGCTTCGTCGGTCAACGCGGTGCGCGAGGTGCCGATCACCGCGAACGAACCGGGCAACCGGCCGTCGTAAGTCAGACGATACAGCGCGGGCATCAGCTTGCGCTTGGTCAGGTCGCCATTGGCGCCGAAAATCACCATCGCGCACTCCGGCGCCCGGCGCTCAAAGCGGAGCGGGTCGGCGAACGGGTTGCGGTCGTCGGCCATTTCTTAACGGTAGCGCAGTGAGGACGCCTCCCCAATCGTCAGTGTCCCAGTCCGTGACCCGTCCGTAGATTTTGTACCAAATCGGCGCCAGACGGCGGCGCATCCGCTCCCTCGCCCCCTCCACTCACAGATCGGAAGCCCTTGCATGCATGTATGCAGGATGGCAGAGCGCCCAGTTTTACCAACCGCAGTTGACATTCCTGATTTTTTAATTGACGGACTCTGCCATTCGGAGTAGAAGCTGTCAGTTTCTTTTTTCGCCGCGGTGGGCGCTGTCTGCCTCCGCACATTGGATACAGGAGGGGAGCATCCATGCGTTTCACTCTCGCAGCCGCCTGCCTCGTTTTGACCGGATTCGCCGCGTTTGCGCAAACCGATCGCGGTACGATCACGGGAACCATTAAAGATCCAGCCGGGGCCGTAGTGCCGGGCGCGGCGATCGAAATCAGGAATCAGGCCACGGGAACCCTCTATAGCAGCGGCGCGTCTCAAACGGGCAATTACGTCGTGGGAAGCCTGCCGGCCGGCGACTACGTGCTTTCGGTGACCGCCGCCGGTTTCAAGAAATTCGTGCGCCAAAACATCACAGTGGAAGTAGCAACGGACACGCGCGTCGACGTCGACCTGGAAGTCGGCTCGGCCGCGGAGACGGTTACGGTGACAGAATCCGCACCGTTGCTCAAGACCGAAAGCGGCGAGTTGAGCCACGTCGTGACGACTACTGACGCCGACCAACTTCCAGTGTTTACGATCGGCACGTTGGGGCTCGGCAACGGCCTGCGCGACCCCCTCCAGATGTCCATTCTTCTGCCGGGCGTGTCGTACAGCCAGGACACCGTTCTACAAATCAACGGTTTGCCCAGCGGCAGCGAGGCGATTCGCGTCGAAGGGCAGGACAGCACCAACGGCCTTTGGAACCAGTGGAGCAGCCTTACCCAAGCCGGCGTAGATGCGATCCAGGAAGTATCCATCCAAACGAGCAATTTTGCAGCGGAGTATGGCCAGGCGGCGGGCGGCTATTTCAACTTCACAATGAAGTCCGGAACCAACCAGTTGCATGGCAGCCTTTACGACTACATGCGGAATGAGGCGTTGAACGCCGGCCTGCCCTACTCGGACCGGTGCGTCACCAACAGCCTGCAATGCGGACAGCACGTTCGGCCCCGCATCCGCGAGCACGACTGGGGTTTCACCATCGGCGGCCCGATCAGCATTCCCAAGGTCTACGACGGTAAGAATAAATCCTTCTTCTTCTTCAATTGGGAGCAATTCCTCCTGAACACGGAAACCACTGGCCTCTTAGAAACGGTGCCCACCGCGAATTACCGAAATGGGGACTTCGGGGAGCCGTTCGTGAACGCCGCCGGCCTCACGACCGCCATCGGCACCACTCCTACGTGCACCGTTATATCGGCGGCCTGTCCAACTATCGGCGGGCTGACCTATGCAACTGAGAATGGCGTGCTCGCCAAAGATGGGCTAGGGCGTCCGATCCCCGAATATGGGGTCTACGATCCGGCTACGGCCATGCAAACGCCGACGGGCATCGTAAACAATCTCTTCCCGAACGGTATTATTCCGCCCACCCGGATGGACCCGCTTGCGTTGAAGATTCAGAACCTCTTGCCGCTGCCGAACATCAACAATCTTATTAACAACTACCTGGTTCCCAACTACAGCAACCCCAACCACACCCGCAATTGGTCCTTCAAGCTCGATCAATCACTCAGCCCGACCAAGAAGATATCCGGATACTTCTCTCAGATCCACGAAACCAACCCGCTGTACAACGGCCTCGAGCTAGGCGGGTCGATTGCCGCCAGCAACGCGATCACCGGCGTGGAGCCCGTGAACACCACAGCGAACACCGTACGCCTAAACTACGATGAGACCCTCCGGCCGACGCTGCTGCTGCATTTCGGCGCGGGTTACATCCACACCTTTTACCCGTATGAAACCACCAACTCCAGCGTGCTCCCGTCGACAAGTTTAGGATTCTACAATAACAACTTTCCCGATATCACTGGGTTGTATAACGGAGCCACCGGCGGCAACCTCATCGGCCTGGGCAGCGGCGCTTCGTTTGGCAACGAGTATGAGGAGAAGATCACGGGGAACACCAGTCTGACCTGGGTCAAGCGGAACCACACCTTTAAGTTCGGCGGAGAACTGGGGATCGACGGCCTGATCACTCAGTCGACCTTTCGCGCCAACGGTATCCTTAATTTTTCCGGCAACGAGACTTCCGATCAGTGGCAGGGAGCGCAACCTGTGGCTCTCTTGAACACTAGCGGGTTTGGCTACGCCAGTTTCCTCTTGGGCGGCGTCGATAACTTCTCGGTTGCGCCCGCCGGGGCAATTAAGCTGGGCAATCATTCCATCTCGGGGTACGCTCAGGATAGTTGGAAAGTCACTCGTAAGCTGACAGTCGATTACGGTCTCCGCTACGACTTTCAGACCTACCTGAGCGAGGAGCACGGCCGGATGTTGAACGCGGACTTCAACCAGCCAAACCCAAATGTCGGGGGGTACCTGGGCACGGTGATTTTTGAAGGCAATGGGCCTAACCGGTGCGACTGCGTCTTCTCGCACAATTACCCCTACGCCTGGGGACCGCGGCTGGGAATCGCTTACCAGATCAACCGCAAGACGGTACTTCGAGCAGGCGCTGGGGTCCAATATTTTACGGCGTCAAACAACTCCCAGTTGTCACTGAACGTGGTGGCCTTCAACCAGATCAACGCTCCAGGCTACGGCCTGCCCGCCCTGCAATTGTCGGCCGGCAATCCATATGCGGCCGGCAATCCTTTCGGCAATCCCACTCTCTCTTTCCCCAACTTCAACCCCGACCAATACCCCATTCGAACCGCTTCGTACCTTTGTCCGGGTGTCCCCTCGACAACGGCCTGTTATCCGCCCTCGACGCCCTTCCTCACTTTCGACCGGAGCGCGCGGCCGCCGCGCGTCTTCACCTGGAGCATCGGCATACAGCGCGAGTTGACCCGCAGCCTGGTGCTGGAAACCAGCTACGTGGGTGACCGCGCGGCATGGGTTATGGCGCCCACACTGGATATCATTCCCAATAATGCGCTGAATATCACGGATCTGGCGCATTTCGGCCTCAACATCGCCAACGCGGCGGATCGAACCCTTCTGGCCAGTACGCTGAATTCGACGACTGCGATTCAGCGGGGCTTCGGCACCCCTCCGTATCCCGGATTTCCGGTAACCCAGACGGTAGAACAAAGTCTCCGTCCTCACCCGCAGTGGGGTGGTGTCCCCCCATTCCTGGGACCTCCGCTGGGCGATAGCTGGTACGATTCGTTTCAGGCGAAGATGACTAAGCGGTTTTCGCACGGACTCCAGGCGCAGGGCTCCTATACCTACAGTAAGAACCTTGTCCTGGGCGCCAACAATAACAGCACTTATGCCGCCGGCGCTGGCGGTAGCGAGCCCGTAACCACCGATATCTACAACACCGATCTGAATAAGCAGCTTTCGGCCTACAGTCGGCCGAACCAGTTGGTGTTCTCGGGCACCTACATCCTGCCGAAGCCCTGGTTCACGGACAACAAGATCGTATCGCAGGTCCTTAAAGACTGGCAAATAGGCGCGGTGCTGCGCTATCAGAGCGGTGCGTTGCTCGGTGTTCCCAGCTCGCTCAATGGAATTGAGACCCAACTGGACCGAAGCGGAGGGTCGGGGGCTTTCAACGGCGGGGTGAACCTCTGGAATCTCGCCAATGGCGACCAGGGCCTTTTTCTTGTAAATCCGAACAGCCACTTCGATCCGACCAAGCAGTTGGTGTTGAATCCCGCGGCCTGGACCGATTCGCCCGGCGGGACGTTCACGACCAGCTCCCCGTACTACAACAACTTCCGCTGGCAGCGGCAGCCGGCGGAAGCCATGAACTTCGCCCGGAACTTCCGCATGGGCAAAGAGGGAAAATACAACCTCAACGTCCGCGTCGATTTCCAGAACGTCTTCAACCGCCACTTCTTCAGCACTCCCGCCGGCACGACCGGGAGCCTCACTTACCCCAGCACGCCCCAGGCGAACCTCAATGCGTTTGTTCAAGGCGGTCCCCCGGCCGGGGCGCTCTCGGCAGGATACGGCTACGTCAGTTTCCTGAACGGAGCGGGAGACACGCCGCGTTCGGGTCAGGCCGTCGCCCGGTTTACGTTCTAAACCGCGAACGGCAAAGCCGCAAGCGGGCGGCTCAGAGTGCGCTGGCGCGGAGCGGCGTGTAGCGGGCGATGTTCGTAAAGTCGCGGTCCTTGTGCCACACTGTCGCACCGTGGCCCAGCGCCAGAGCCGCGATCAGGCAATCGGTGGCGCTGCGGATGGTGTAGCCGCGGCGCCGGCCCTCCTCGTAAATCTCCCCGGCTTCCAGAAACGTCTTCAATTCCAGCGGATCACCGATGCGGGGAATCGCCAGCATCGCCTCGCGTACCTGACCCGCATACGGGCTGTGATCCAGGCCTTGCAGCACTTCCTGAAGAATCGGCCCGCAGGTCAGGAATTCCTGGAATCGCTGTACGGCCTCATTCAGTCGATCGGGATGGCGAATCCAGTGGATCCAGCAGGAGGTGTCGGGCAGGATCACGCGCGCGCCTGTTTCGGCGAAGTTCCTGGATGCCTCTTTCCTGGATGCCTATGGGGATGGTCGTCGCGCATTTCGGACAAATCGCCCTTCCATCGAACCTTACGCAATAAATCGGGCAGGCTGCGGATTTTGGCGCTGCGAATCGCTTCGCTCAAGGCTGCGTTGATGGTATCGGAGTAGGTCTTGGCGCCCAACAATCGCCGGGCTTCCTCCAAGCGATCCTCATCCAACACAACATTTGTGCGTTTCATGTGTATAGTGTGCCACAGCTTAGTCCCGCTTTTCCACAGCCGAAACCAACAGACCCGCGGCAATGACCACCCCGCAGCCGATCGCGTTGTACCACAGAAACGCAATATTGGTGAATTTCGCGGTGGCGAAAATCGCGGCTTCCCCTGCCAGCACGCCGAAGAAGGCTCCGTTGGCGCGCACGCGCCGGACGAAAAACGCCAGCACGAAGACTCCGAGCATTCCGCCGTAGAACAGCGATCCGATCTGGTTCACCGCTTCGATCAACGATCCGAAGCCGCGCACCGAAGCCGCGAACCCGGCGGCGTACATTCCCCAGAACGCCGTGGCCCAGTGGGAAACCAGTAGATAGTGGCGATCCGAAGCGTTGGGGCGCAAATGGCGGCGGTAAATATCGATCACCGTCACGGTGGCGAGCGAATTGATTTCGCCGGAAGTAGAAGAAAGCGCGGCCGAAAAAATCACTCCAAGCACCAGTCCCACGATGCCCACCGGAAGATAATGGGTGACGAACGAAAGAAAGATGTAATTGGTGTCATTGTCGCCGGCGATTCGGATCGCCGCAGCGCGCGCCCGATCCATCTCGTTTTGGGCGGTCTGGAATTCGGCCACAGCGGCCGGACGCGCGTCGTTTCCGGCCGTGCTCAGCCGCCGCGCCGCCGCCTGCCGCGCATCGAAAGCCTGGTCGAAGCGCCCTTGAATCGCGGGATACTCCGGCGAACTCCGAACCGCCGCCAGTTCCACCGGATGAAACAACAGCGGCGGACGCGTGAATACGAAGAACACGAAGACGATTGCGCCCAAGAACAGGATGAAGAACTGCACCGGGACTTTCGCCATTGCGTTGAACAACAGGCTCAGTCGGCTCTGCTCGATGGATTTCCCGGTGAGGTAGCGCTGAACCTGACTTTGATCCGTGCCGAAATAAGCCAGGGCCAGAAACGTCCCTCCGATCAGGCCGCTCCACAGGTTGTAACGGTCGTTCCAATCGAAGCGCGTGGTGACGGCGTTCAGCCGGCCGGCCACGCCCGCGATCCTCACGGCGTCCAGAAAAGAGATATCGTGCGGCAGCGCCGCCACGGCGATCAGCAGCGCGATCACCAGCGCCGCCATAATCACGACCATCTGCTGCACGTCGGCCCAAGTGATGGCCTTGATGCCGCCCAGCGTGGTGAACAGCACCACGAGGGCGCCCATGATTAAGACGGTGACGCGATAGGGCCAATCCAGAATCACGCTAAGCACGATCGCCGGCGCGGAGATGCCGATGCCCGCAGCCAGCCCCCGCGAGATCAGAAACACCGCCGTCACCAGCGACCGTGTCTTGGAATCGAAGCGCCGTTCCAGATACTCGTACGCCGTGTACACTTTGGCGCGATAGAAAATGGGTACCGCGGCGGCTGAAATAATCACCATCGCAACGGGCAAGCCGAAATAGAACTGCACGAACCGCATGCCGTCCACGTAGGATTGGCCGGTAGTGGAGATGAAGGTGATCGCGCTCGCCTGCGTCGCCATGATCGAAAGGCCCATGGCATACCACGGCATGCTTTTTCCCGCCAGCAAATATTGATTCACGCTGGCCGATTGGCGTCCCCGCCACAGGCCGTAGCTCACCAATACGGTCAGCCATCCGAACAGCACCACCCAATCGAGCGGCCTCATGGCGCCAGGCGCCTGGTGAAGAGATAGAACAGAGCGATCAGCACAGCGAGGTAGCAAAGCACGAACAAGTAGACGCGCGCCCACGTGCCCAGCACGGGCGGCGGGTCGTCTGGGACAGGGGCCGGGATGCGGTCGTCCATGCTACCTGGGCTTCCTTAACGCGCACAACGCATTCGCTGTGCGCTTGCACGGCACTACTGGGCTTTCGCGGCGCTCAGCATGTTCGCGAACAGCCGGTAGGCGCCCGGAACGCCGGCTGGCAGTTCACGGAACCAATCGTAGGCCGAGAAAATATATGCTCCCTTGCCGTACCTGGCGTACAGCATCCCTCCGGGCAGCGGCTCTTCGCCGGGATCGTGCGATTCCAGCACGCTCAGATATCTGGGATCCCATTCGTCAGCGAAATTCAGGCCGCGTTCCTGCACCCAGCCTTCGAAATCGGCTTCCGTGATTTCGTTGGGCCGATGCAGCAGCGCAAGCTGGGGATTGGGAAACGCTACGGGCGCTTCTTCCACCGTGACACGGTCGTTGCTGATGTGAATGGGATAAGGTCCGATGTGATCGAGCGCGCCGCCTTCACCGGGGGCTGCTGGGGGCGCATTTTTGGCCTTCTCATTCTCCTTCCCGTCTTTTTCTTTCCCGGCTTTCTCTTTTCCGTCGGGGCCTCCGCGGCCGCCGGCCGGACCCGCGCCCGCTTCCGCCCGGTTGTACTCCACCACCAGCGTTCCCCCATTGCTCACGTAATCGAACAGGCGCTGATAACCGGCACGGAGATCTGAGCGCACGTTCCAGGCTCGAACCCCTGTGACGATCGCGTCAAAACGCGAAAAATCCCCACGCGCCAAGTCCGAGGGAGTGAGCAGCGTCACTTCGCATCCCATCTGCCGCAGTGCGGCCGGGACTTCGTCGCCTGCGCCCATCACGTAGCCGATGTTCTTGGAAAGCGTGTTGATGTCGGCGCGCACCAGCGACGCCTCGGCAGCGGGGAACAAAGTCTGGGCCGGGAAATGCGGATAGTTTATAACCTCGGTTCCCATCGCCACGTTGCGATTTCCCACTTGCGCCACAGCGCGCAGGCGCCCCTGCGCGGCTCTCGCCGGAGGTGTCAGCTCAAACGCCAGCGTGGTCTGCTCGCCGGTCGCCGTCAAGTCGAAGCGGCGCGAAGCGGGCTCCGATTTCCAGCCCGCCGGAAGCTCCAGATGCGCCTCCCCCGACGCCTTCCCTCCATTCGATTTCACGGGAATTTCGATGCGCCTCGGATGATTATCGGGAAATACCAGCGCTTGCTCGCTCAAATCGACGGCCACGGGAGGAACAATGGCCAACGGCCGGATCAAATCGCCGTAGACTGGATCGGTGTAGCGATGCTGAACCGGGCGGATTAATTCGATATCCTGCCCTGCGATTCGGACCTGGAAATGCGCTTGGAGCGCGGGAGGATTTTCCGCTAGTCCGATGTTGCGCGGGTCCGCCACCGAATACAGGTTGCCGTCCTTGGGCGCCTCGAGCCAATAGGGCTGCGAATACGGTTGATTCTCGGGGACGCGCATATTCATGGTGTATTGGCTGGGCTGATTGTTGGCCAGCACCGTCGGGGCCAGGTCCAACGCCGGCGCTCCTTCCATCCCCGAAAGTTTCACTGCGGTGAGCGTCACCTGCGCGGGCGAGCGAAGCACGGCCTGAATTGTCACACGCAAATTTCCGCCCGGGCTGATGGCATAATTGGCCGACTGCGCTTCCAGCGACAACGCGCTCACCAGCGCCATCGTTTCGTCCAGCTCCTGGAGCTTGCGGATTGCCAAGGGATCTTTCGTACTGCCGGCGAGAGACGCCACGATGGGACGCGCCTCCGCCAGCAGCGGCAGCAGCGCTTCGGGATGCGCGGGAACGAACCCGTCCAAAGCTTGTTTCACCAGCGCCCCGGCGCGCGCTCCACCGGGAATGCGATTCCAAGTGATGTCGATGCCGTCGAACAAATCTTTTCTCGCTATGTCGCCGCCCACCGTCACGAGATAATTTTTCTGGCTGCCCTTGCGTTCCGCCGAGCCTTGTCCCTGGCTGCGATTGGTGCTCCGGCTCATGCTGCCAATCTCGCCGTAGGAATAACCCAATTCGGGAGAATATTCACCCAAATCCACCTCCAGGCGATCTTCCGGCGGGAATTCCTTGTCCACATTTTTGTCGGCGTTCTTGCCGGGAGCTCCTTGAATGCCGAACGGATTCTCCATGATGCGTTTGGCCTGCCAAGGCTGGACATTGAACTGGCCGGGAGCAAGCTGCTCGGGAAATTTCGTCGCGTCGGCCGCCGCGGCAAATGCTTCCTTGCCGAGAATCGCCGAAACTTGATGATGTCCGTGGCCGTCGCGGGGCGTGCCGGTGAAGCACAAGATGATTACATCGGGACGAAAGCGGCGGATGTTATAGACCACGTCGCCCAGCACTTGCTCACGGGGCCATTTGGTAAATGTCTCCCCGGCCGTTTTCGAAAATCCGAAATCGATCGCTCGTGTGAAGTACTGCTCCGCGCCGTCGATCCGCCGGGAGGCCAGCAGCTCCTGCGTGCGGATAATGCCCAGTTCGTCTCCTTGTTCCGGGCCGATCAGGTTCTGGCCGCCTTCGCCGCGCGTCAGCGAAAGATAAGCGGTGCGCGCGTGCCGCCCGCGCGCCAGCCACGCCAGCAACACCTCGCGGTCGTCGTCGGGATGCGCGCCGATCATCATTACGCTGGCGAGCGTGTTCAGCCGCTCTAGCGCTTGCCGTATTTCGATCTCGCCGGGAAACAGCCGTTGTCCACGCGCGGGCAAAAACAGCACGATCGCCAGCGCCGCCGCAGCAAGGAAAAACGGTGCCAACTGCCTCAGTCGCGTAGCCATAGGCGTTGACTTATTATCCAACATCGGAACTAGCGGGGCTCGCAACGTGTGGCCGAGTCGTCGGGCAGTCGCACCCGGATCGCCGTTGGGCCCCACGGTGTGGTCGGCTTTGCTTGGGCGTTGCCCGCAATGGTCCGATTTTGGCGGTCAGGTTGCTGATAATGCCCTTGGAATTACGTCCTCTTCTAAACGTGCCGCAAGTGTCGATACCCGAACCCGGAGCCGCTCTGCCGCACCTTAATGTGGAGTATGCAGAAGCTGCCCCGGGTCTGCTGTCGGGAGTCACACAAATAAATGTGACGCTGCCGGATGCCTTTCCTGCTGCGGCTGCGACGGGATATCCGCCGGGAATCCTTCCCTTCCTTATAACCGTGAGTGGGACTTCGTTCTTTTCAGGCGAGGTGACAATATCCGTATTGAGCAACTAACGGAACGCCAGACCGCCATGTGGGCCTCAGATACCCCGCTTCTTTCGCCTCGCCTCCACCCAACCTGGCTTGTTCACCTGCCGCGCGCGGCCCAGGGCTAAAGCCCCCTCCGGTACCTGGTCGGTGATCACGCTCCCCGCCGCCACATACGAGTCCCTCGCGATCTCCACCGGAGCCACTAACGTCGAGTTGGTCCCGATGAACGCGCCCTCGCCGATCTTGGTCTCGTATTTGCGCTCGCCGTCGTAGTTACAGGTGATCGTCCCCGCACCGATATTGCTCTTCGCGCCGATCTCCGCATCGCCCAAATACGCCAGATGCTGGCTCTTCGCCCCGGCGCCCAGATGCGCCTTCTTCAGCTCCACGAAATTTCCCACGCGCGCATTCTCACCGACGTGCGCTTTCATTCGCAGCCGCGCGAACGGCCCGGCGCTCGCGCCGGAATCCAGCCGCGAATCCGCGATCACGGTGTAGGGCGCGATAGAGACCCCATCGCCCAGCGTGGCGTTCTCCAAAATGGCCCCGGCCCCGATCCGGCAGTTCTCTCCTACGCGCGTTCGTCCCAACAGTCGCGCGAACGGCTCGATCGCCGTATCCTGCCCGCAATCTACGCAGGCGTCGATGGTCACCGTCTCGGGACGCTCGATCGTCACGCCGCCCAGCATCAGCTCCCGCGCTTTTCTTGCGCGCAAAAGGCCATCCGCCTCCGCCAACTCCACGCGTGTGTTGATGCCCAGCAGTTCGCCCGGATCTTCTAGGTGCAGCGCCTGTACCGCATAGCCGTGCTTCCGGAAAATGCGCGCCATTTCGGTGAGATAAAATTCTCCGGTGACCGGATTCGGCCGCACCTCCGTCAAATGCCGCCACAGCAGATCGGCGCGGAAACAATAAATGCCTGTATTAATGACGCGGATTCCGCGCTGTGCCGCGTCGCAATCTTTGTGCTCGACGATTTCGATCACATTGCCGGAATCGTCCGCGATCACGCGGCCGTAGCCGGAAGGATCGGGCACGGTGGTCGTGATCAGGGTCGCTGCGGGGCGCGCCTGTAGGTGAGCTTTGAGCAGCGTCCGCAGGGTCGCCGAGGAAAGCAGCGGCGTGTCGCCATACAGCGTCATCAGCAAACCGCGCGAACGCGCCGCTTGGGGTCGCGTGCATTCCAGCGCATGCCCCGTACCTTTCTGCTCCGTCTGCCGCGCGAACTGCACCCCACAAGGGCGCAGCAATTCCTCCACCCGTTCCGCTTGATGACCGGTGACCACCGTGATGTGACCCGGCGAAGTCAGCGCCCGCGCGGCGGTGACGACGTGCTCGATCATCGCCCGTCCTCCCGCCCGATGCAAGACTTTGGCTTGTTTGGAGCGCATCCGAGTCCCCAGCCCCGCCGCCAAAATCACGACCTGCAGGGGAGGCGCTTGTTTGCGGCGGGCTCCAGTCCGCCTTCTATCTTCAGGCAAGCTTCCTCTTCCTACGCCGCCCCTGCTGCGCCAAATCCAACGCCACTCCCGCCAATGCGCCCGAATCGTGCCGGATCACCCCTCGCGTCCCCTGCCCGTGAAGCCGCAGCAAATCCGTCGCGAGCACTCGCACGCCCAAGCGGCGGATCTCTGTCAGATCCGCTTCCACCGGATCGGCGCCCTCAGCGCGATATTTTTCTAGTGCGCGTGGCGCAAATGGCCGGTTGTTCACTACGCAGACATCCACCAGCGGATCGCGCCGGCCGGAGTGCCGCAGCACGGCGCGCAAATGCGCGGAGGCCGATAAGCCGGTCGTCTCGCCCGGCTGCGTCATCAGGTTCGTGAAGTACACCTTCAGCGCGGGCGATGCGGCGACGGCTCGCGGAATCCCATCCACCCGTAGATGCGGAATCACGCTGGTGAACAGCGACCCTGGTCCGAACGTAATCAAATCCGCCTGCGCGATCGCTTCCATCGTTTCCGGAAGGGGTTGCGGCGCGCGCGGGCGAAGCTCGATGCGTTCGATCGCTGTCTTACTTCGGCTGATGCGCGTTTCGCCCCTCACTTTCTTGCCGTTCACCAGCATGGCCTCCAAGACGATATTCGCCGCCGTGCAGGGATAGATTCTCCCGGCCACCGCTAGGACTTCGCTCGAAAGCTTCACGGCTTGCGCGAAGTCGCCGGTCAGATTGGTCATCGCGGTGAGAAAAAGATTGCCAAAACTATGTCCTCGAAGGCTGCCCGCTCCGGCGAACCGATATTGGAAGAGACGCGAAAGCAAAGCTTCGTCTTCCGACAAAGCCACCATGCAGTTGCGAATATCGCCGGGAGGGAGCACATCGAACTCGCGCCGCAGGCGGCCAGAGCTGCCGCCGTCGTCGCTTACCGCGACCACCGCCGTGATCTCCACCGCGCCCACGCCCATGCGCGTGTAGCGCTTCAACCCACGCAGCAGCGTCGCTAGCCCGCTGCCGCCTCCCAGGGAAACAATCCGCAGCGGCGCATAACCTCCATCGCTCATCTCTTTATTAAACGCGCACAACGGAACGCGGCGGCAGTATTTTCTAATCTCAACGGGGACGCCGCCGCGTCCTGTGCGCTCTCTTCACTAAACGCGCACAACGGAACGCGGCGGCAGCGTTTTCGGATCTCAACGAGGACGCCGCCGCGTCCTGTGCGCTCTTCTAAGAGGATCGCAAGAGTGGCCCTCTATTGTCCATCCCCTTCGATTTCAGACGGATTACACGTCCGATGGTAAAATTCAATTTCGATGGACTTTCTCGCCGGCCTCAATCCCCGCCAACGCGAGGCCGTCGAATTCGGCGAGGGCCCGCTTCTTGTACTGGCCGGCGCGGGTAGCGGCAAGACTCGCGTCATCACCCATCGCATTGCGCACCTGATCACCGTCCATCGCGTCCCCGGCTGGGCGGTTCTGGCCGTGACGTTCACCAACAAAGCCGCTGGCGAAATGCGCTCCCGCGTCCAAGCCCTGGTTCCTTCCGATTCTTCGGGCGGCCCGTTGGTCTCCACCTTTCATTCCTTCTGCGTTCGGGTGCTTCGCCGGGAAGGAGCGCCGCTGGCTGAAATCCGCCCGCGTTTCACTCCCTCCTTCACCATCTACGACGACGACGATCAAACCTCGATTCTCAAATCCGTTTACAAGAACCTGGGCCTGGACGAGAAGTTCATGCCATATCGCGCAGCGCTGTCGCGCATCAGCCGCGCCAAGAGCCGCAAGGAATCGCCCGAGGATATGGCCAAGGCCGCCGCCGACCCCATCGTCAGCCGTCTCGCGAAGGTCTACGAGGATTACGAAGGGCGTTTGCTGGAATCCAACGCGCTCGATTTCGACGACCTGCTACTCCAAACGGTACGGCTATTGAGTCACGACTCCCCCCTCCGCGAAAAACTCCAGCGGCGCTACGAGTTTTTGATGGTGGATGAGTATCAGGACACCAATCGCAGCCAATATGAACTGATGCGGCTGCTGGTGGGGGAGCGTGCCAATATCGCCGTCGTCGGCGATGAAGACCAATCGATTTACGGCTGGCGCGGAGCGAATATTCGCAATATTCTCGATTTCGAAAAAGATTTCCCCGGCGCCAAAATCATCCGGTTGGAGCAGAATTATCGTTCCACGAAGAATATTTTGGACGCCGCCAGCGCCGTAGTCGCGCATAATACGGAGCGAATCGGCAAATGGCTCTGGACCGAATCCGGCGCGGGCGAAAAAATCGTCTTCTACCAAGCGGACGACGCCGAGAACGAAGCCTTGTGGATCGCCCACACCACCGACGCCCATTTGGCGCGCGATCCCGATTCCCACGTCGCGGTCTTGTACCGCACCAACTCCCAATCGCGGCAAATCGAAGAGGCGCTGCGCCGTTACGGGCGCAAGTACGCCGTCGTCGGCGGTTTCAGCTTTTATCAGCGCGCCGAAATAAAAGACCTGCTGGCGTATTTGAAAGCTCTCGTCAGCCCCAACGATTCCATCAGCCTGCTGCGCATTATCAACACGCCCGCGCGCGGCATTGGCCGGACCACCGTGGAGCAGATCGAGCAATACGCGCGCGCCCATTCGCTTTCCGTCTGGGAAGCGGTCGAGCGGATGCTGGAGGAGAAAGCCTTTCCTCCCCGCGCTGAAGCCGCGCTCACCCTATTCCACGGCATGATGGAAAAGCTGTCTGAAGGCGTCACCTCCCAACCCGCCGTGGAGTTGGTGCGGGCGGTGCTCGTCAGCACCGGCTATCGCGAGATGCTGGAAAACGAAGGCACGCCGGAGGCGCAGAATCGAATCGGCAACCTGGACGAGTTGCTCAACGCCGCCGCCGACGCTTCGCAGCGAGGCGAATCGCTGCGCGATTTTCTCGATCATTCCGCGCTGGTGTCGGACGCCGACGCAGTGGATGAGCGCGCGCCGGTTTCGCTCCTCACCATGCATAACGCCAAGGGGCTCGAATTCCCCGTAGTTTTCATCGCGGGCCTGGAGGAGGGTCTGTTTCCGCACTCCCGCTCGCTCCTCGATTCGGAAAGCGCCATGGAGGAAGAGCGCCGCCTGTGCTATGTCGCGATGACGCGAGCGGAGCGGCGGCTGTATTTGAGCCGCGCGCTCTCCCGCCGGAGATTCGGAGGAGGCGCCGCGGAAAGAACCCTCCCGTCGCGCTTCCTAAAAGAAGTTCCCAAGGAATTGCAGCAATCGATCGGGCCGCGGCAGGCAGACCGGTACACGTTGGACGCTCCGCGCGGCGGCGTCGATCTTTTCGCCGAACAACATGCTGTGCGCGAAACGGCCAGCCGGAACCTCTATACTGGAAAGACTCTGAACTCGGTGGAGAATGTGCGCCGGTTCTTCGAGGACCGGAAAGCGAGCGCGCCCGTTCCGGCCGCGAGCAGCCAGGCGCGGCGTCCTCCCGCCGCGCCTCCGGTTCGACAGAAAAAAGTGGGACTTGGATCGACGATCGATCATCCCAAATTTGGACGCGGGACGATCATGAGGCTGGAGGGATCGGGCGAGGACGCCAAAGTCACGGTAAGTTTTCCGGAGCACGGCTTGAAAAAAATGGTCGCGAAATTCGCGGGAATCAAGATCGAATGAATACCAAACATATTACTGATAAAGCGGAAAGAAAAAGAGTCAAGCGGGCGGCGCGCAAGGAAGCTCCGCCGCTGCAGCCTCGCGCGGCCGACGTGGCTCGCGGATCGCAAAAGCGCAGGGTGAAGAAGATGGTCAAGGGCCAGCGTAAGCGTTGACGCCGCTTCTCCGCACCAAATCCATCGACGAGCTGATCTCGGCCGGCGGAGACGCGGCAGCGCGCCTCAAGCGTAGCCTGGGCCTCTGGAGCCTGGTGGCGCTCGGCGTAGGAATGGTCATCGGTACCGGAATCTTCACGCTCACCGGTACGGCTGCGGCGGGGCTGCAATTCCAATATCCGTCAATTCTGAAAGCGCCGCTGCTCAATTTGTTGCTCCAAGGGCGGCACGCGCTGGGGACCTTCGGCCGCCCCGGCGCCGGCCCGGCCATTTCGCTGTCATTTGTGCTGGTGGCCGCGGCTTGCGGCTTTGCGGCGCTGTGCTATGCGGAGTTGGCTTCGATGATTCCCGTGGCGGGCAGCGCTTATACCTACGCCTACGCCACGCTGGGCGAGATTTTCGCGTGGATCATCGGCTGGGACTTGATTCTCGAATACGCCGTGGGTGACATGGCCGTCGCAGTCGGTTTCGGCGCCTACTTCAACGACCTGCTCGACAATCTCTTTGGAATTCACCTGCCGGCATCGCTGACCACACCCGTGCTGGTGGAAGGAAGGCTCACCGGCGCGATTTTCAATGTTCCGTCGTTTTTGCTGGTGATGATTCTGACATGGCTGTTGGTGCGGGGAATTCGCGAGAGCGCAAGAGCCAATAACACAATGGTGGGAATCAAAATCGTGGCGATTCTGATTTTCGTGTTTGGCGCGGTGCGCGCCGTGGACACGGCGAACTGGCACCCCTTCATGCCCAACGGTTTTTCCGGAGTTCTCACCAGTGGAGCAATTGTCTTCTTCACCTATATCGGCTTCGACGCCGTCTCCACGGCCGCGGAGGAATGCCGCAATCCTCAGCGCGATATGCCGTTGGGAATCCTGATCACGCTGGGGTTGTGCGCCGTGCTGTACGCGTCGGTGGGGCTGATTCTTACCGGCATCGCGCACTGGCCGACGCTGGCCAACGACGCCCCTGTGGCGAACGCGTTGAAGGCCGTGGGCTACAATCGCATCCGTTTCGTCGTCACCGTCGGAGCACTGATGGGCATGACCAGTTCCCTATTGGTTGGCCAATACGCTCAGGCGCGGATTTGGTTCTCCATGAGCCGCGACCGCCTGCTACCGTTCATGTTTTCGCGCGTGCATCCCAAATACGAAACGCCCTATGCGAGCACCTGGATCGCCGGCGTGGCGGTCGCGATTCCCGCGGGAATTTGGGACATCGGCACGCTGGCGGATTTGACCAATATCGGAACGCTGTTCGCGTTCGTGATCGTCTCGGCGGGCGTGATAATTTTGAGGCGCACCCATCCTCATCAAGCGCGCGCTTTCCGCGTGCCGCTGGTCCCGCTGTTGCCCCTGATCTCGATCGCCTTCTGCGCGCTTCTTATGCTCGGCTTGCCACTCGAAACCTGGGTTCGCTTCGTGGTGTGGCTGGCGATCGGGTTGACGATTTACTTCTTTTACAGTCGCAAGCGCACCCGCGTGCCGGCCTCGTAGGGGCACACTCAACCTATATACTGGCCACATGCCAAAGACACGTAGTCGCAGTTCCACAAAGCGCGCCTCCGTAGCGCGGAAGGTGCAAGGCGCGGCGGGAAAGCGGACCATTGCGCCCGCAGTTCCGGCCGGTTTGCTTGACCGCCTGGCCATTCGGGAGATCATCGAAAATTGGGTTCTGTATCGCGACGCGGGCGATTGGGAGCGCTTCAAAACCGTCTGGCACGAAGACGGGTACATGATGGCTACGTGGTTCCAGGGCACTCACGAAGAGTTCGCCGCGATCAGCAAGGCCGGTATGGAGAAGGGCGTCAACATTCTCCATTTCCTGGGCGGCTGCACCATCGATATCGCCGGAAACCGGGCCGTCGCGCAAACCAAGATGAGCATTGCCCAACGAGCTCCGGTTGAGGGCGTGCTGTGCGATGTCGTCTGCGTGGGCCGGTTCTACGATTTCCTGGAAAAGCGGAAAACTAGATGGGGCATCGTGCTGCGCCGTCTGTTCTATGAAAAGGATCGCATCGACCCTGTGGATCCCTCGCAAATCTTAAAGCTCGACCCCGAAATCTTGAAGCGATACCCTGCCGGGTACCAACACCTAGCGTATTTGCAAGCGGGACTCGGATTCCCAGTGAAGACCAATATGCCCGGCCTGCGCGGTCCGGATGCCGAGCGGCTTTACGGGCTGGGGAAGGCGTGGCTCGGGGGCAAACCAATGGGTGAGAGCTTCCGAGAGTGAGCGATGGGTCAGGATTCCTTTGCCAGGCGCAACAGCCGCCGCCGGTCGGCCGCCGTATTGACAGGCAAGCGGAGCCACTCGCTGCCACGGCGCAGGTCTGCGAAAATGCCCGCCGGGTCTTCGCGAAAATGAATGAAAGCGATGGATTTCTTGTAGAAAACTCCGCGTTTCTTTTCGTGGAGGTCATTCAATTGGCGCAATGCGATCAACACGGGCTCAATCGAATCCAAGGCGGCGGCGTGGGCGTGCCTCACTCTTACTTAATATCGTATCTTTTCGCGAAAGCGAGATGGCCACGAGCATTTGGAAACGTCAGATTACTCTTGAATCGGGCGGGTCGTCGTCGGCTTCAGCTCGACCCGGTATGCCTGATAGGGAAACGTGCCGAGATTCTCGATGGAGTGTAGCGGCTGGCCATTGGGATCGTAGGTCACTTGCAGGGACTTCAGCTCGGGCCGCGCGGTTTTGCCGTCTTTCGTGAACCTCTGAGAAGGCGGCAGCCGGAAGTACACAACCACCGCGGGCCACGTGTGAGTATGCCAAGGCTCCCTGGCGCCGGGCGGAATGGTCACGCTCAACACACGGACGTAGGCGTTCTCAAGGGCTACGGTCATATTCGGATCGTGGACCTTGACGGCATCGGTGTCCGGCAGTTGGGGGGCGGGCGCTGGTTGGCAATCGGCGTTTTTGATCTCCACCAGGAGATTGTGGCGGTCCCTGTCGCTGCTATCGAATCCTTTGCTCGGCCCACCAGACGACCAGCGGATGGTCACGGTCTTCCACGGCTCGTCACGCCCGGAGGTCTGCTCGAAAAAGACGCTGGGCCAGAAGTGCGTATGCGGCGGCTCCTTGCTATGCAGCGGGACGGTGGCCTCGAGGACGCGCACCGCGTCATTTTCCAGAATCACTTTATGGTGATCCGGCGCCGCGATCACCGCGTCGGTAGTATCGAGCTTGATTTGTCCGCAACCGCCCGCGCGTCCTGCCACGGGAAGAACCAACATCAGGACGGCTGCCGCCTGAAGTGAAAACCATCGCCGCTGAATCGTCATGGCAAAGATGTTATCACCTTTTGTTCGCAGCCCGAGCGAGGCCCTGATAACATGGTGGGCTATGAGTACGCCCGTCACCGTCCCCGCTCCCCCGCCCGTTGTCGCAGCGAAACCAACCGTGAAGTGGGGGTGGTTGGCCGTGGCCATAGCCGTGGCGCTGGTAGTTGCCTTTCTTCCCACTCCTGCAGGCTTATCCCGGCAGGCGCAACTGGTCCTGGCGGTTATCGCGGGGACGATCGTGTTGTGGGCCGCGGAGGTGATGAATAACGGCCTTGCGTCGCTGCTGATGATGGGGGTGCTGATGGCTATCGGCGTCGCGCCTCTCCTCACCGTTCGCGGCGCTGCGGGCGTCCCTATCGTCGACGAGCAGGGGCACCTCCTATTCAGGGGAGATGTGAGCGGCGCGCTCAGCGGCTTTTCCGATGGCGCGTGGTGGACGCTGCTGGTCGTGGTTTACTACGGCTTCGCGATGAAGAAGACCGGGTTGGCCGAGCGTATTTCCTACTATATTCTGTCGTTTTTTCCGGGAACTTACGCAGGCATTGTGTCCGCGTTCTTTCTTATAGGTCTGGTGTTGGCGATGGGGATTCCCTCGATGACGGTTCGCACAGCCATCATGGCGCCTATCGCCTGGAGCCTGGTGCAGACATTGGGACTCAAGCCGCGCAGCCGCGGCTCGGCGCTGATCATGATCACCGTGATTGAAATGGCCGTGTGTCCCGGACTGGCCTTCTTATTGGGATCGTTGAACGGACCGGTGGTCATAAGGATGTTCGCCGCCAAGAACATCCCCTTGACGCCAGTCGCCTACGCCGAGTATATGACTGTCCCCTCGTTGATCCTGTGCGGATTGATCCTGATTTTGAATCTGACCCTTTTCAAACCGGAAGCACCCATCCGCGCCTCGCGCGACTTCGCCCTCGGCAAGCTGCGCGCGCTCGGCTCCATTAAGCGGGCGGAGGTGATCACCGGTCTGGTAGTGCTGGCGTCGATTTTCCTGTGGGTGACCAATCCGCGGCTGAACCACCTGCCTACGTTCGTGGTCGGCATGTTCGGACTCGCGATCCTGAACGTAACCGGCGTTTTTCAAGACGCCGATATCGGGACAGGGATCTCCTGGACTCTGATGTTGTTTTTAGGCGGAATTTTCAGCCTGACCCACATCATTCCCCAATACGGGATCACCGACTGGATCGCGGGAATTCTCCTGCCGCACGTGCAACCCCTGATCGGCACGCCGGTCTTGCTGCTGCTAGTAGTGGCAGTGATCATGCTGGCGATGCGTTTTCTCGACCCCACGGCGTTCATCGCCATGCCCTTGCTCTGGACGCCGCTCGTGGGCGCGGTTTCGGCCGGTGGGATTCCTCCGCTAGCGCTCGCCGCCGCCGTGCTTCTCACCTCCGCCCCTTTCTGGCTGCTCTACATGAATTTCTGGATGGCCATGGGGGACGGCATGACCGCGAAGCAAGGATTCAGTAAGGGACAGCTCTTCTATCTGGGGTCTCTGTACGCCGTGGCATCGCTTGTGTCCATGGTTGCGGCCGTCTTTTACTGGAGACTCATCGGGGCAATGCATTGATGGACAAGATCGGGTTCGTCGGATTCGGCGAGGCCGCGTTTCACATCGCCAAGGGGTTGCGCCAAGCGGGCCTGCGGCAAGTTACCGCCTTCGACATCCATACGCGCACGCCTGGACTGAGCGAGAAGATTTGCGCGCGCGCCCGCGAGACCGAAACGGAACTGGTAGACTCGAACGCCGCGTTAGCCTCGGCCTGCGACGTCATTTTCTCGGCTGTCGCCGCGGATCAAGCGCTCGCCGCGGCGCGCCAGACGGCGCCGTTTCTCTCCGCCCGCCACTTCTACATAGACCTGAATTCCGTTTCGCCGCAAACCAAGCAGGCTATCGCGCGAGTGGCTTCTCACGCGCGGTTCGTGGAGGCGGCGATGATGGCGCCTGTTCCTCCGCACCTGCACAAGGTTCCGATGCTGGTAGGAGGCGAAGCCACGCCCGCGCTGCTGGAACTGCTCGCGCCCTTCGGCATGCGCATGGAAATTATCTCCACCGATCAAATCGGCCGCGCGGCAGCGGTGAAGATGTTCCGCAGCGTGGTTTACAAAGGGATGGAGGCGCTGCTGTTCGAGTGTGTTCTGGGCGCGAGCGTCTATGGCGCCGAGGATCGCGTGTTCGCTTCGCTGAACGAAAGCTTTCCGGGCCTGAACTTCGAAAAGTTGGCCGGCTACATGATTGGCCGGGCGGCGATCCACGCGGAACGCCGCGCGCGTGAAATGGAGGAGGCCGCGCAAACGTTGCGCGAATCGGGAGTCGAGCCGATGATGACGGAAGCGACCGTTCGCCGCATGGATTGGGCCGCCGGCCTCGATTTGCGCTCCCGTCTGGGCGGCGAATTTCCCGCGACCTACAAACAGGTGCTGGACCTTATCGCGGTTCACTATCCCGCGGCATCCCAGTAAGGAAATCAAGACCGGCACTTATCGAAGCATACTCAAGCAATTGGGCATGAGGACAAAATGAGCAACCATTTGGAGTATCCCGCGCTGTTCCAGCCCGCACCGGAGGGCGGGTTTGTCGTCACCATTCCCGATTTCGGCTGGGGCGTTTCTCAAGGGGATACTGAGGACGAAGCTCTCCAAATGGCGATCGCATTGCTTCAAACGCTCGTGCAAGAGCATATTCGGAGCGGGCAGGCTCTGCCGCGCCCCTCGAGACCTCGTGGCCGCCGATCACGCATGATACGTTTGCCGGCCCTTCAGGCAGCGAAAGCAGAGTTATATCGGGCGTTCCGGGAATCGGGCCATCGAAAGGCCGAGTTGGCGCGGCGGCTAGGTGTTCCCAAGACCAGCGTAGACCGCCTGTTTGATTTGCGCCATCGCTCGCGCCTCGACCAGGTCGAAGCCGCGTTCAAGGCCCTCGGGAAAGATATCACTATTTACGTGCAGGACGCCGCGTAAGCTTATAGGCCGCTACCGCAACGCGGCGCGGCTGGCGAACTCCAGCAGCCACGAGGGGAAGATGCCGAGCAGGAGCGTTCCTACAGCCGAGCCGTAGACAGCGACTTGCAGCGCGGCGCCGGCGGGAGGCAGGTCTTCGACCGGCTCGGCCGGCTCGCGGAAATACATCACTACCAGGATGCGCAAGTAGTAATAGGCGGCGACCGCGCTGTTCAACAGGCCCAGCACCGTTAGCCAGACGAGATTGGAATCCAGCGCCGCTTTGAAGATGTAGAATTTGCCGAAGAAACCGCCGGTTAGCGGTACTCCGATCAGGCTCAGGAGAAAAATGGTCAGCATCGCCGCCATGGCGGGTTGGCGCTGGGCGAGACCGGCGAAATCGTCCACTTTGGTATAACGCTCGCCCTTGCGCGAGAAATAGGCCACCACTGCGAAAGCACCGATATTCGTGAACGCATATGCGGCTAAGTAAAACATCGCCGCGGCCGAGCCCTCGCCGGAACGCGCCGTCACCGCCACCAGCACATATCCTGCATGGGCGATGGAGCTGTAGCCCAGCAGGCGCTTGATATCCGACTGCAGAATGGCGGCGAAATTTCCCACCGTCATGGTCGCGAGCGCGACGCCCCAAACCACCGGAGTCCAGGAGGAGGCGATGGAGCCGAACGCGGTGATAAAGACCCGCAGCAGAATCGCGAACGCCGCGGCCTTGGGGCCGACCGTCAAGAACGCGGACACCGGCGCGGGAGCACCCTGGTACACATCCGGCGCCCAGCTTTGAAATGGCACGGCGGAAATCTTGAAAGCGAACCCCACGAACATAAGAGCCGCCGCCGTGGAAACCAGCGCTAACGACGGATTGCCGCCGGCGAGCGCGGCGCGGATCTCCGTCAGGTTGGTGGTTCCCGCGGTCCCGTAGATCCAGGCGATCCCGTAAAGCAGAAACGCCGTGGCGAAGGATCCCAGCAGAAAATATTTCAGCGCGCTCTCGTTGTTTCGCGGATCGTCGCGTAGGTAGCCGGCTAGGATGTACGACGCAATGGAGGAGATTTCCAGGCCGATGAAAATCACGATCAGCTCGTTGGCGGAGGCCATGATGGATTGGCCGGCTGTGCTGAACAGAATCAGCGCATAGAATTCGCCAGTCAGGGAATTTTCGCGGCGCAGGTAATCGGCCGAGGTGAACACGGCAAGGAGTCCGACGCCAATCACCAGAACGCGGAAGAAGGTGGCGAATCCATCCACCAGCAGCATGTTGTGAAAGGCCGGTCCCGGATCGGAATAAGCCGCCACGGAAGCTGCCATGGCGCCCAATAGGCTCAGCACCGATAAGGGGACAAAGACGCTCTTGCGGTTGTCCGGCAGCACCGCCTCCAGGAACATGATGAGCGCGCCCATGACAGTGAGAACGATCTCCGGCAGGATGCGCAAGTATTCGGCGGAAGTCGGGAGATAGTTAGTGGGCACGGGCCGCCTCCACTACAAGCGGGGCTGAAGCCCGTCTTTCATTGATGGGGCGGCTCAAGCCCGCCCTCCTTACAGTCGTTTGCTGGAGCAATTGAGCATTCTGGGCGCTGATGGGCGGCAAAAAGCTCTGAGTAAATGTTCCCATCCAGAACATGAGCGCCAGCAGCGGCAGAATCGCCGCCCATTCACGCGGAGTCAAGTCGAACATATGATGAGCGACCGGCTCCGACGCTTTGCCATAAAACGCCCGCTGATAAAGCCATAACATGTAGCACGCCGAAAGGATCACTCCTAACGTGGCGAACACCACCCAGGTGAAGTTGGTCTGCGCGGTTCCCTGCAACACCAGGTACTCGCCCACGAAATTGTTAAGCATGGGTAATCCGATGGAAGCAAGCGTGGTAATCAAAAAAATCGCCGCAAGATTCGGTGCGGGCGTCGCCACTCCACCATAAGCCGCGATCTCCAGCGAATGCCGGCGCTCATACATGTAGCCGACCAGCATAAACAAAGCGCCGGTGGAAACGCCATGATTCAACATTTGATACACCGCGCCGTCGAATCCCTGCTGCGTGAAGGAAAAAATTCCGAGGACCACGAAGCCCAGGTGGCTCACGGAAGAATACGCCACCAGCTTTTTCATGTTCGGCTGAACCATGGCTACCAGCGCGCCGTAAACAATTCCGACGATCGCCAATCCCGCAACCCAAGGCGCGGAGCCGCGCGCAGCATCGGGGAATAGCGGCAGGCAATAACGCATCAGCCCATAGGTCCCCATTTTCAACATCACCGAGGCCAGCATCACGGAGCCGGCCGTGGGCGCTTCCACGTGCGCGTCCGGCAGCCAGGTGTGTAGAGGAAAGATTGGAACTTTGATCGCGAAGGCGATGAAGAACGCCAGGAACAGCAGCAGTTCCGCGCGCGCGCTGAACGCCAACTGTCCCGATTGAAGCTGCGTCAGGATCGCCGGGTAATCGAACGTGCCGGACTTGTTATACACGTAAATGATCGCCGTCAGCATTAACATCGAACCGGCCATCGTATATAAGAAAAACTTGACCGCGGCATAGATCCGGCGCTCATGCCCCCAAATTCCTATCAGGAAGTACATAGGCACGAGCGAGACCTCCCAAAACACAAAGAACAGGAAAAGATCCAGCGAGATGAACGTTCCGATCAATCCGAATTCGAGGAGAATGAGAAACGCGTAGTATTCCTTCACGCGCTTGTCGATGTACTTCCAGGAAACCAATACGGAGATGGGAGTGAGCAACGTCGAGAGCAGCACCAGCCACAGACTCAGCCCGTCCAGCGCCACGTGATAGCGAATGGGCGGAAACGTGATCCAGGGGACACTGGTTTCAAAATGCCATCCGGAGGGCGCGGCGAACCAGTACGGAGCGATCAAGCCCAGCGATGCGGCGAAAGTCACCACCGACACCAGCAGCGCCCCCATGCGCGAAGCGTAGGGATTGTCTTTCGGAACCACCAAGAGCAGGAAGAAACCGATCAGCGGAAGGAACAAGACGGTGTCGAGGAGCGTCATTTTACAGGCCTCCTCTCCAGCCCATCCAAGCAATCACCAGAATCGATCCCGCCACCACCCAGGCCGCGTAATTGCGGATGTAACCCGATTGCGCCAGCCGGAGCAGTCGTCCGGTAGCACGGGCAACGGTTCCTACTCCGTTGACCGCTCCGTCCACGATTTTCACATCGCCGACGCGCCAGAGAACTTCGCGCGAGCCGTCCACTACCGGGCTCACAATCATCGAATCGTATAATTCATCGACGAAGTATTTGTTGTAGATCCACCTATAAGGACCGTGGAATGTTTGGGCAATCATATCGGGCAGGCGCGGCGACACGAGATAGAACAACGCGGCGATTCCCACTCCCGCCAATCCGGCCGCCACCGAAACGTACATGAGCCACGCTCCGCCCTCATGCAACTCGCCAAAGATCGGCGCGAGGAACTTTGGAACGTTGATGTAGCCGCCCACGAGACTCAAAACCGCCAGGATCGCCAGGGGAATCCACATCACCGCTGGCGACTCGTGGATGTGGTGCTCATGCGCGAGCTGTGCGCCTGTCGCATGGCCTCCACTTGCATGGGGGGAAGCCGGCACGCTGTGAGATTGCTCCGGCTCAGCGGGTTGGCCGCGATATTCGCCTAAAAAGCACAGGAACAGCGCCCGAAAGACGTAGAACGCGGTGAGGCCGGCGGTGAAGACGCCGACCCAATAAATCCAAGGCGCCCGTTCATAGGCGGCGGCCAGGATCGCGTCTTTGCTCCAGTATCCGGAAAACGGCGGGATCCCGGCGATCGCCACGCCCGCACAGAACAGAGTGACGCAAGTAATCGGGACTTTCTTCCACAAGCCACCCATCTTTCGCAGATCCTGCTCACCCGAGAGCGCGTGGATCACGCTGCCGGCTCCCAGAAACAGCAGAGCTTTAAAAAAGGCATGGGTCATGACATGAAAAACGCCCGCGGAATACGCGCCCACTCCTAGCCCCACAAACATGTAGCCTAACTGCGACACCGTCGAATAGGCAAAGACTTTCTTGATATCGGTTTGCGCCAAGCCAATGGTGGCGGCAAAAAAAGCGGTGGCAATGCCGATCACGGCGACAGCGTCCAAAGCCGCGGGCGAATGCTGATAGATCTGCGCGCTTCGTGCGACCATGTACACGCCGGCGGTCACCATAGTGGCGGCATGGATCAACGCGCTGACCGGAGTGGGACCTGCCATGGCGTCCGGCAGCCAGACATACAAGGGGATCTGCGCGGATTTTCCCGTCGCGCCGACCAACAACAACAATCCGATGGCCGTGATCCACCCTGCTTGCGTTTCCGCGGGCATCGCGCTCAGCGCCGCAAAAACTCGCGCAAAATCCAACGTGCCAAAGTGCACGCCCACCAAAAAGATCGCCAAGGCGAAACCGAAGTCGCCAATGCGATTTACGATGAATGCCTTGTTGCCGGCATCGGTCGCGTATTTCTCCAGGAAGTAAAAGCCGACCAGCAGATAGCTGCACAGCCCCACGCCTTCCCATCCCACGAAGAGCAGCAGAAAATTCGCGCCTAACACCAACACCAGCATGAAAAACATGAACAGGTTGAGATAGGCGAAGAAGCGGTAGTAGCCGCCTTCGTGGGCCATGTACCCGACGGCGTAAATATGAATTAACAGACCTACGCCCGTGACGACTCCCAGCCAAACCACGGTTAACCGGTCGACCGCGAAATCGACGGCGATTTGGAACGCGCCGGATTGAATCCAGGTATAGTAGTGTTCCCGGTAAGCTTCGGTTAGTCCGCCGCTGAAGGCATTCAAAGCCACCAGCGTCTTCACCACCCAGAGGAAGCTGAGCAGCACCGAACCGACGGCGATGATGTTTACTCCGGCTTTGGAAAACCTTCGGCCGAAGACGCCGTTCAAGGCGAATCCGACGAGCGGGAGGATGGGGATAAGCCAGAGTTGCATTACTTGTTCAACGAACTTATTTCGTCAATCTCCAAAGTCTGGCGGTTCTTGAAAACGGTCAGGATGATCGCCAGGCCTACCGCCGCCTCAGCCGCCGCCACCACCATGACGAAAAAACTGAAAATGTGTCCGTCATTCTGCCGGAGCTTATACGAAAAGGTCACGAAACTCAGATTGACGGCGTTCAACATGAGCTCGATGGAGATGAACACAGTGATGATGTTGCGGCGGAACAAAAAGCCGGCGACACCCAGGCCGAAGAGAATTGCGCTGAGAATCAGATACCAGGAAATCGGCGCGTGAGGCGGAAACGGAAGAGGAGGCATCAATCGATCTCCTTGCGAGCCAGAACGATCGCGCCCACGATCGCGATCAGGATCAAAATACTGGTGATCTCAAAGGGCAGAAGATAAATCGTGAAGAGCCGGTTGCCGATGGCTTGCGCGCTGCCGCCGTCAAATCCGCCGAAGCTCACTTCGCCAGAGGGGGGCAAGAGCGCTTGGATTACGTAAGCCATCAGTCCCACGAAGATAAAGAGCAGAGGCAGACCCGCCCAACGCGCCCACAGGTGGCGAGCAGACTTCCGCTCCGACCCGGCGTTGAGCAGCATGATCACAAAAACGAAGAGCACCATTATCGCGCCCGCGTAAACGATGAGCTGCGCCGCCGCGATGAATTCGCCGCCCAATTGCAAATACAGCACGGCCAGCGCCCCCATGACGCCCACCAGCGACAGCGCGCTCGAAATGGGATGCCTCTGGAGAACCACGTTGATGCCGCACGCCACCGCGATGGCGGCTAAAACGAGAAATAGTAGCGTGTCCATATCATTTGGCGGTAAGCGCCACGGCCAGGCTCGTGACGAACAGGTTCAGCATTGCCAGCGGGAACAGGAACAGCCAGGCGAAGCGCATTAGCTGATCGTAGCGGAAGCGGGGCAGCGTGGCGCGAACCCAGATAAACACGAACAGGATTACGCCGACCTTGGCGCCGAACCAGAACAGCGGGAGCAGGATGGGCTGCGCGATCGGAATCAGATACACGGCGGCAGCGATCAACGAAATCACTCCAACGATGGGCAACGTGATGCGATCCAGCGGCCGCGCGGGATTCATGCCGTGATAAAAGCACAGCAGGGCGCTCGCGACGAAAATCAGGGCCGGGATGAACTTCGAGCCGTATTCCGCCGGGAACGGCGGCTGCCAGCCTCCCAGGAACAAGAGCGTCGCGACGCAGGAAACCGTCACCATATTGGCGTATTCCGCCATGAAAAACGCCGCGAATTTCATGCTCGCATATTCGGTGTGGAATCCGGCGACCAGCTCATTTTCCGCTTCCGGCAGATCGAACGGCACCCGATTGGTCTCCGCGAATCCCGCGGTGAGAAACACGAGGAAGGCGACAATCTGCGGAAAGGGACTGTGAAAAATGGTCCAGTTTGGAATGAATCCGAAATAATAAAAGCTTTGTTTGTCGACGATCTGGCGAAAGCTGAGAGTGTTTAAGACGATCAGCGGAGCGGCGATGGCCAAAGCCAGAGGCAGTTCGTAGCTGATCATCTGCGCCGAACTGCGAAGCCCGCCCAGCAAGGCATATTTGTTGTTCGAAGACCAGCCGGCCAGCGCCACTCCGTAAACGCCCAACCCGGTGATGCCGAGGATCAATATGACCGCGATATTGACATCTGTCAGCTCCATTCCGGTCTTCACCCCGGCGACCTGAATGATGGGGCCGAACGGAATCAAACAAATGGAGATCAGCGCGAACGCTACGGAGATGAACGGAGCCAGTAAGTAGAAGACATGGTTGACGTGGGAGGGAATCATGCCCTCCTTGGTGATCAGTTTGATCACGTCGGCCAGCGGCTGCAGTAAACCATGGGGCCCGACCCGGCGCGGGCCGACCCTCAGTTGCACATGCGCGATCACTTTCCGTTCGATCCACTGCAAGTAGGCGAGTACATGCATCAAGACCGCCACAACGACGACGATCTTGATGAGGCTCAAAATATAAAAATTCATGCCATGACCTCGCCGGGATCGACCGGTGTTGGGGCGGCGCGGTCCGCGTACAAAGCCCCGGGAGCTTCGATCACCGAATTCAGCATGTTCGAATAACGTCCCAGCGTCCCCGAGGTAAACAATGTGTCACCCGCGGACTTGACGGCGCCGTGCCCGTTGACGAGTGACGACTGACGACTGACAACTGCCGGCTGAGGACTAACGACTATCTTCATTTCCCTGGCGATCAAGCCGATAATCTCCAGATCCGTCTTGGCGCCCATCGCTTTTATGGCCGGTCTGAGCTTCTGAATCTCGCCGCAGGTGTTGGTTACCGTTCCACCCTTCTCATATGCCGAGGCCGCCGGAAGCACGATATCCGCGCGGCGTGCGGTTTCCGTGAGGAACAAATCCTGCACCACGACGAACGCCTTGGCGGAGGCCAGCGTCGCGTTCTTCAAAGGATTCGCACCCACGACCCACAAAACGTCCAGATCCGGCGAGGCGAGCATCTGCTCGAGGCTCATGCCGCCATCGCGCGGCGTCATTCCCATGTCAAACGCGCCGCGGGAATTGGAATAATCCACGAGACAGACGTATTTCACCGGAATTCCGAGCGAATCGCCAAAGGCGATCAGTTGATGGACCGCGGCGCCTTGAATGGCGTCGCCGAAGAGGATCACCAGGTCGCTCTCGCCCTTGAGTTGGTCGCGCAGCGATTCCACGGCGGCCATCTCGTTGCCAACTGGACAAGCTGAAGCTTGTCCTGTGCCCCGCGAAACATGAATCGCCTTCGCGCCCTGCTTTTCTTCTCTTACCGGTCCGTAGGCCACGGCGTAGACGTGCGCGCCGTGATGGCGAACATTGGCGCGAATCTGATACGCCAGCAAGGGATGCTGCTGCGAAAGATCGCTTCCGACGATCAGCACGGCCTTGGCGGTGTACAGATCCTCGACCGTGGCAAACGACGTCGTGGGTCGGCCCGATAACGCCTCGGAAAACGCCGCTAAATCGCCTGTGCGATGGTGATCGATGTGGTTGGTCCCCAATCCCTCGCGCGCGAATTTTTGAAGCAGGTAGCTTTCTTCGTTGGTGATGTGGTTCGAGCCGATCACTCCAAACCGGGCGCCTGCTTTTTTGAATTCGTTGAAACGGCCCCCAACGATCTCCAGGGCTTTCGACCAGGAGATCGGCTCGAATCCGTCCTGCGTTTTGAGCAGCGGCGATTGCAGCCGCTCGGGGTGGTGAGTGAAATCGAAGGCGTAGCGGCCCTTAATGCACAGAAACTCGCCGTTGATTCCGCTGCGGTCCCGATTATTGCCGCGAATGATCCGCTCGTTGCGCACGCCTAAGGTCGTTTTGCAGCCGTCCGCGCAGTGGGTGCAAATCGTGCCGACGTGCTGCATCTCCCAAGGGCGTGTGTGATAGCGGTAAGCTCCGCTGGTGAGTGCGCCGACGGGGCAGATGTCGATGCAAGCGCCGCATTCATCGCATTCCAGATAGTCGTGGCGATTGGGGATGATTTCGGAAATTGCGCCGCGATCGGAAACACCCAACGCGTTTACGCCCATGCCCTCATTGCAAACGCGCACGCAGCGATAACACAGAATGCAGCGAGGCGCGTCGAAATACACCACCGGCGACCACTGCTTTTCCGGAACGTGAAGCTTGCGCTCGGTGAACCGGCTTTCGCCCGCGCCGTAGCGGAACACCATGTCCTGCAGCTCGCACTCGCCGCCTTTGTCACACACCGGGCAATCCAGGGGATGATTGGTCAGGAGAAACTCAAGCGTGCCTTTGCGCGCCTGGCGGACGATGTCGGATTCCGTCTTCACCACCATTCCCTCGGCCACCGGCAACGTGCAGCCCACTTGCAGCTTGGGCGTCTTCTCCACTTCGACCAGACACATGCGGCAGGCCGCTTGGAGCGTGAAGCCCTCGTAATAGCAAAAGGAGGGAATTTCGATGTCGTTGTCCCGCGCGACTTCGATCAGCAGCTTGCCCTTTTCGGCTTCGATGGGGGTTCCGTTGATGGTGAGCTTTACGGTTTCAGGCATAAGTTACAGCGTGCGAGAGAGAAAAAAGAATTTCACGCAAAGACGCAAAGAAGGCAGATTCTGAGCCGCGCGTGCTACCAACCGGGTTTTCGGATTTTTTCGTGGTCATCATTAGGCGGCTGCGGAGAGGGACAGGCGCCTCTCGAAATCCTCCGGAAATTTATCCACAATCGAAATGGTCGGCATCGCCGCGGCGTCTCCCAAGGCGCAAAAGGTGCGGCCCAGCATGTTTTGGGAAAGCTCGCGGAGCAGCGCTATGTCTTCACGCCGGCCGCCGCCGTCCACGAACCGCTGCAAAATTTTTCGGAGCCACGTGGTGCCTTCGCGGCAGGGGATGCACCAGCCGCAGCTTTCATGCGCGTAAAAGCGGCTGATCCGCAGCGCGACCTTCACCATGTCGGTGGATTCGTCCATCACCACCATCCCGCCCGAACCGAGCATGCTGCCCACTTTGGCCAGCGTGTCGTAATCCATCGGGATGTCGCATTCATCGGCCTTCAGCAGCGGGCAGGAAGACCCTCCCGGCACCACGGCCTTCAATTTCCTGCCTCCCGGAATTCCGCCCGCGACTTCGTAGATCGACTTGAGCATCGGATATCCGAGCGGCAATTCATAGACGCCCGGCTTGTTCACGTGCCCGGAGATGCAGACCAAGCGGGTGCCCCCATTCTTGGGGGTCCCGAGCGCGGCGAACGCGGCTCCGCCATCGCGAATGATCGCGGGAATCGCGCTGAACGTTTCGACGTTGTTGAGCAGCGTCGGCGAGGCCCACGCACCCGCTACCGCCGGAAAAGGAGGCTTCATCCGGGGGATGCCGCGCTTGCCTTCAAGGGAATCCAGCAGCGCCGTCTCCTCGCCGCATTCGTAGGCGCCCGCGCCCGAGTGCGTGTACAAATCGAACTCGAATCCCGTGCCCGCGATGTTCTTACCCAGATAGCCTTTCGAATATGCCTCCGCGATGGCGCGATCCACATGCTCGATCAAGTAACGGTATTCGCCGCGGATGTAGATGTAGCCTTTGTGCGCGTCGAGGGCCAGACCGGCGATTAAAATCCCCTCGATCATCTGGTGCGGGTCGTATTCCATCAGCAGACGGTCCTTGCAAGTGCCCGGCTCGCTTTCGTCTGCGTTGACAACGATGTATTTGGGCTTGGGAGAAGTGCGCGGAACGAAGCTCCATTTCAATCCGGTGGGGAATCCCGCGCCTCCGCGCCCCCGCAGGGCGGAGGTCTTCACCTCCTCGATAATCTGCTCCGGCGCCATGTCGCGCGCTTTCCGAAACGCCTGGAAACCATCGTGGGCGAGATAGGTGTCCAGCGATTCCGAATTCTCCAAGCCGAAGCGCTTACTGACGACTCTGGTCTCGAGCGGGCTGGGTTCGTTGTAAAGTTGCTTGGGCATTAGGAAACCGCTCCCTCACGATCGCCGCTCCGAAGAGCGTCGATCAAGCGATCCAGTTTTTCCGGCGTCACGAAATGATGAAAATCGTAGTTGATTTCCACCGCCGGCGCCCACGAGCATGCGCCCATGCATTCCACTTCTTCGAGGGAAAACCGGCCATCCGCGGTGACCTCTTTGTGCCCGATGCCCAGTTTCTTTTTCGCGTGCTCGTACAATTCCTCGCCGCCCACCACCATGCAACTGATGTTGGTGCAAACCTGGACGTGATACTGGCCCAGCGGTTTGCGATGCAACATCGAATAGTAGCCCACCACTTCGTCTACTTGGAGCCGCGCGACGCCGCAACGCCCCGCCACCTCATCGATCAGTTCGGGGGTCACGGCGCCGGTTTCATCTTGCGCGTAGATCAGCATGGGGACGACGGCGGAACGCTTTCGTCCCTCCGGATAGGATTCCAGCATCTTCTGGAATTTGGCTTCCAGTTGCGGAGAAAAGGTCATTAGCGGCGGGTATCTCCAGGAACTTGCGCAAAACGGACTCGCTGCCAGCGGCCAGGGCCGCCGAGTCTCTCTATCGTTTCGCGCCGCTGGCAGCGGCCTTTGCGCTTTTCCGGCACGAGCGCGGCGACTCCCGCCGCAGTGGAGAATTGCATTTGGGACTTCAAACTCGGCATCTCACGTGTTCTTGTTGGGGGGCCTAACTCTCTAATATAGTACAGCCCGTCACGGGCGCCAAACTCCGGCGGGTTCTGTACGGCCGATTCCTTTCGTTGAGTGGTTCCCGGGTGGGGCTTCTGCCTCTAGGGTGGTCGTGCGCGGCGCTCGAAAAAACAAACCCAGCGCCGTGCGGAGCCGCCTGCCCGGATTGACCGGACTTGAAAAAACAGAGCCATTTGAGGCGAGATCGTGGCCGCTCCGGACTTGAAAAAACAAATCGACCATGACCGGCGGCCGTTCACCCATGAGGATGAAAATGGCTCGCGCACCGCGAGCCCAAGTTCAGGCGCGAGCAGCCAGCGCAAGGCATTGATTTCTAAGGGGGATTCCGAAGAGGGATTGCAAAGAGGCGGGTTCTTGTTTTCGTAGGAAGCCACGACCCTGGTGCAGCGTTGCCTGCCTGTGGTGGTTGTAGCCTGAAAAAACGAAGCGAAACGTTGCGATCCGCGGCTGCCTGCCCGCGGATTACGGACCTGAAAAAAAGGGTTCGTCAGAAAAAATCGTGGGTAGATGTCGGTTCTGGGAGCTTGCCAAGTGAGTGATACAGGGCAAGTTCGAGGCAGCGGAAGGTGCGAAAGCCATAGGATTTTCTCATGGTGACTTTAGCTTTGTTGTTCAGCCCCTCGACCACGCCGCTGGAAAGTAGTTTCTGAGCCCGGAAGTAGTTGAGGATCAGTTCGCGGTGCTGGCGTAATGAGCGGGCGATTTTCTTCATCGGCTCGATGCGAGAGCGCATCGCGTGGCGGCACCATTCATCGAGGAACTTCGCCGCCCAGGTGACGGAGTTGTAATCCCAGAGCTGCTGAAAGGCTTCCTTGAGAAGGTAGGCGCGCACGCTTTTCAGGTTGTAGCGGAGCAGGTCGCGCAAACGGAAGCGCTGCTCGGGTTTGAGATTCTCCTCGCGCTTGAGCAGTAGCCAGCGCGACTTTTTGAGAACGGGGACGCGGCCCTCGCTGGCGATGCGGCGCGATTCTCCTGCGCGGACTTCGTCCAGCGCCCTGTTCATTTTGGCCACGATATGGAAGCGGTC
>DATDGT010000113.1:0-3890 GCA_036521975.1 Bryobacteraceae bacterium | reverse complement strand
AACCTGGACTATCGGCCACCGCACGCCCTATGGCATGGCGTTTTCCCCCACCGGCGAATTGTGGGAGGTGGAGCATGGCCCGCGCGGCGGCGACGAGCTGAACCTGATCGAGAAGGGCAAGAATTATGGCTGGCCGCTGGTCTCCTTTGGCCAGAACTATAACGGCGTGCCCATTCCCAAGCCGGACTCGCGGCCCGACTTGGCCATGCCGGTGATCTATTGGGTGCCGGTGATCGCGCCGGGCAATCTGATGTTCTACACCGGTATGCAGACGTTCCCTCAATGGAACGGCAACGGCTTCGTCAGCGGCATGGGGACCACGTCGCTCAACCGTTTCATCTTCGACGGCCATGGCGGCGCCAAGCCCGCCGAGCGCTGGAATGTAGGCAAGCGCATCCGCGATGTGGAAGAAGGCCCCGATGGCTCGCTGTGGATGCTGGAAGACGCCAATCCCGGCGCCCTGATGCATGTGACACCCAAGTGATTCCCGCGCGGCACAAAATGGGAGCAAGGAACCGGAGCACGCATCCGTAACTTTTAGAACGGATACTGCGCCTCGCCCTGCTGAATTGTCACCCACTTAATGCGAACTCCTGTTAATGGCACGAAGCGCAGGATTGGGTCCCGTTCACCGACATGCAGTGTCGTAGAACAAATACCGCCCCAATTCGACCTTCTCCGCGGTCATCGGGTTGTCCACCGGGACGTACGGCTGCGGAAAACCTTTGGGCAGGTTCCAGTGATATTCCGGCTCCGCCGCGGATGTCACGAGGCTGATCGGCGCCAAGCATGCGCAGCCGCAAACAATCGCGATCACTGGCAGCTTCACGAGTGGCCCTATTACTTCGCCAGTCGCACCACGTGCAGTGTCTGCGGCATGCGCACCGACCGCGCTCCCGCCTTGTCATTCGGGCACACAATCCGGAACGGCCCTTGATATTCGAACAGCGGCTTGCCGTCCCGCTTGTCCGCCACCAGGATCTGCTCGTTGGCAAACGCCGGGTCGAACTCGGCGATCGCGAACACCACTTGGTAGCCGTCCTGCGCCTTGGCTAGTACGTAGCTCGCCAACGCCTTGCCGCGCAATTGTCCGCCCAGCGGAGCTCCCGCCTTTTTGAGGATCTCGCGCAACGGCACGCCCTCGTACTCCACCTTGGTTCCGTCCTCTTCCGAGACCGAAACCCTCTCGCGAGGCATCGCCGCCAGATCCTCCGCTTTCAAGCGTCAGAGGCGCGGCCACGTCGCCCGTCACCGTCAGAGTCGTCTGCGGAGTCTGTGCCCAGGCCGCCCCGGCCAGCGCCAGGGCCGCCAACTGGGAGAGCAGAGTTCGTCGTAACATCGTCGGGCCTCCAATCTAAAAGTGATAGCGCAAGTTCACGATCCAGTTGCGTCCTTCCTCAGGGTAACCGGCTGTATAGTAATAATTCCGGTCGAGGAGGTTCTTGATACCGGCTTGCATCGTGAACCCCTTCGCCACCGGAATCATCGCGAATATATTGGTGGTGGCGTAGCTCTCCGAATACGGCAAGAATTGCGGGGAGTTGGTCGCATACGTCGTATCCTGCAACAGCAACCCGCTCTCGTACCGCTCGTTCACGATTGCCAGGATCTGGTGCGGGAACCGGAAGCTCACCGTGCCCACAAATTTGTTCCGCGGCAGCGTCGGCAGAATGGTGATGCTGGTGTTCACCGCGCTCACGTTGGGCAACTCCGAAAAATCGTATTGCAGATCGCGATTCAAAAGGCTGTAGCTCAGGTCTAGCGTCAGACGGGGAACCGGAGCGCTCTTGATCTCGAACTCCAGTCCTTCGTGCGTCTCGTTGCCGATATTCGCCATCTCGCTGCAATAGCCGATGATCTTGCTGTTGGGGCAATACTCCGTCGCCGGATTGGCTCCTCCCGGATCGGTCACGTACACCGATTCGATCGCATCGTGCACGCGGTCGTGAAAGAGCACCACTTGCGCCACCGTCCTGGAGCCAAATGTATGCCGGTAACCCAGGTTCCAGCTATCGTTGTGTTCCGGTCGCAGGTTGGGATTGGGAAGGCCCGCGCCCAAACTGGCTGAGTAAATATCCTTTAGCATCGGAAAGCGGCTCCGATGCGCGAAGGTGAGGAAAATCGCCCCGGATTTTTCGATGTCATAATTCACCGCCACCTGTGGATTGGTATTCCACACGTGCGCCGTGCACCCGGAGAACGCAGTATTGTCCGGCGACGCAATGCAGGTGAACGGCAGCAGCGCCGTCATCGCGCTGTTGTACTGCTGGCCTTGCAGCCCGTCAAAGTGATCCGCGCTGAATCCTCCCGTCACCGATAGTTTCGGCAGTATCCGCACCACGTCCTGCACCCCTATCGACGTCTGAATGTCGGCATCGCGCAGCACCGGCTCGATCAGCGGGAACGGGGAAATACCCGGATAAATTCCATGCTCGGTGTGCGTGTCGTCTTTCAGGAAGAACGACGCGCTGAAGACGTTGTGCGGCACCGCCCGGTGTACTCGCTCGAGAAACCGCCGTTGTGCTCGTTGTACATGCTGTGTTCGGCGCTTTTGGTGTTCATCACCGTGTACGTATCGTTCGAGTACATATCGATGTCGTTGCGGAACTGCGTGTAAAACCCGCGGAAGATCAGGTTGCTCTTCTCCCCGATTTGCGTATTGGTATTTGCGTAAAAATTCTGCGTATTCCAATACGGCCAAACCCAGAAATTGCGGAAGGTTGCTCCCGTATCCGGGCCCTGGTACAGCGGCACGCCCTTCTGCCCCTTCAAATTGATCCAGCTCAGCACGTACTGGCCGCGCCGCGGCGTCCATCCGACTCTCCCCGTGAAGCGCTCGTCTCGCGCCCAGGAGTTGTTCAGGTGGCTCGTCATCGCGAAGCCCGGCAGGTTCGTGTATTGATACACCGGAAAATTTCCCGACAGGGGAATGGTATCGTTCTGCAGCCAATCCAGCGATGCCTGGTAAAAGAAGTGGTCCATCCTCGATCCCAGCCGCAGCGAAGACAGCAGCGTATCGCCCGACCCGCCCCCAATCAGCGCGTCCGCATCGAACTTCTTCACCGGCTGCTCGGTCACCATATTGATCGACCCGCCCAGCGCGTTCGGCCCAGGCAGCGGCGTTGAGTATCCTCGCGCTACCTCTATGTCCGAGATGTCGCTGGTCAGATACCTGTTGAAATCGACGTAACCGTCATACGGCACGGAAATCGGGATTCCGTCGATATACAGCGGCACCTGCCCGCGCGTGCTGAACCCGCGTACCATGATGCCCGCCTCGTTGCGATTCGCCGAAAGATGCTGGATATCGACTCCCGGCAAGTAGTCGAGCGCCTTGGCCGCATTCACCAAATCCAACTGGGCAATCGTCGTCTGATCGATGCCCACCGTCACCGGCGAATACTCGGCCAGGGTCGCCGAAACGTCCACTTGAACGTGCCCCAGATTGAAGGGCGAACCTGGCGTCTTGTCGATCACCTGTTGCACCGCCGCGTTCAACCCATCGAACTGATCTTTAAGCACCTGCTTGGGCAGCGCCTGTTTGGGGGAACCCTCCGGGAGCGCCCGCGGAACCTCGATCCCATCGGCCGGATTTGCTTGCGCGAACTCCGCGATCGCAGTCCGCAACGCCTCCGCATCGTCCCTCCACGCCGCGACTGCTTCACCCGAATCGGGCAACGTCGCCAGCCGCTGCTCCAGATCCTGCAGCGTCAGCTTCCATTGAACCGTCAATTCCTGCTGCCCCCAAATTAAGGTTCGTCAGAAAAAATCGTGGGTAGATGTCGGTTCTGGGAGCTTGCCAAGTGAGTGATACAGGGCGAGTTCGAGGCAGCGGAAGGTGCGAAAGCCATAGGATTTTCTCATGGTGACTTTAGCTTTGTTGTTCAGCC
>DATDGT010000112.1:0-50995 GCA_036521975.1 Bryobacteraceae bacterium | reverse complement strand
GGCTTGCAGCCAGGTGTACTGGTTTGTGAGTGTCAGCTTCCAGTGAAACAAAACTACAATAAGCACCAACGAGAGTGGCCCAAGCAGGCGATCCTTCCAAGCCGCGACCGATCTTTGGCGAGTACGTACCACTCGGGCATTTTAGCGTGCCCGGCGCACTCGAGTGATCATTCTTGGATTGGAAAAAGTCTTTCCTGCCAGACTCGGGGTTAAGCAGATTGGGCGCCGGTTAAGCGGGCTACCTTCCGGGGCGCGGCCTGCACAGCAGCCCAAATCGCGGCCATAGCCGCGAGCAGAGTGAGCGCCCCACCCAGATATACGCTCCCAGGCCGGTACCGCATCTCGATCCTGTGTCGTCCGCCGTCCACCATCACGCCTCGCACGCCGCCGTAAACTTCGTAAATCCGAGCGGTTCGGCCATCCACCCGCGCCCGCCATCCCGGAAACCAGGTATCCGTCAAAATGACCATTCCGCGGCATTCCAGATCCGCGGTCATGCGAATGAAATTCGGCTGGTGAACCGGCATCTGGACGTTATCGTTTCCTCCTGAGCAGCCGCCTAGGATTGGTGCCGCTCCCTCAAGGCCCCATACGGCGCTTCG
Source organism: Bryobacteraceae bacterium (assembly GCA_036521975.1). GTDB lineage: Bacteria > Acidobacteriota > Terriglobia > Bryobacterales > Bryobacteraceae > Palsa-187. The sequence goes on along the minus strand of DATDGT010000112.1, from coordinate 50,393 downwards.
CGCGCTAACACCCGCGTTAGGCCCCGCGAGCGTTCGGTGAACGCTCCAGACACGCGGAAATGCGCCGGGGTTCTCGAAAACTTTCAGGCCGCTTGCTCCCGTAAAAACCTCGTGCAGCCCTGGTCTTGGAGGCGTTTTTCCAAGGTAATACCTGATGCCAAAGAAGTTCTTGGCATCCGGCGAGAATACGTCCATCCCCCAAATGTTGGCGGCCACGCTGGCCGTGTAGGCTTGGAAGGTTTCGATCCCGTACCAGTCGCCAATGTTGTAGGGAATGACTTGGTCGTCGTATTCCACGCGGGCCGCTTCGCCACTGTTTCGAACGAAGGCGACCAGGTCCGCGTGCGCGGCCAGTGGTGGCAAGTAATGGTTTTGGGATGGCTCGTAACGATTTGCAAATATGAATGTACTGACATTGCCGAGCTCAAAGAGGACCAGCGCGATGAGGCATACCAGCCCAGCGTGCGGAGAGAGTCCGCCGTTGCGGCAACCGGCGAGAAGCGCCGCGGCCAAAATCGCCGCGATCGCCGGAATTATGAGCCGGTCGTCTGTGGGCGTTTGAAGATTCCCGGCGAGGATCGCGAAGGCAGCCACGGCAATGATCGCGGCGGCAATCACGAGCCACCAACCCGCGCGCCGCGAGGATTCGCGATGTTCAAGTCGTGGTATAAGATCGGCCGCGTAAGCGGCGAGCAGAGCAGCCCCAAGCGCAAACAGGAGCGATCCGGCGCCCGGCACCCGCGCCTTATCCACTAGTGGAACTAGCGAGTAAAGGATGCCATGAAAAACGCTGTTGGGGCCAAGCGCGAAGAACAGTCCACCCAAGCCGATGGCGGCCAGCCACCGCACCTGCCGTTCCCGCCAGGCAAGCAAAGCGCCGGCGACGCTCAGAGTGAACGCCACGATTCCGATGTAGAAGCCGAATTTGTAGTCCAGATTTGGGATGAAAATACCAAATGTCGATATTGGCTTTAGCGAATATTGTTGATGTATTGAATAAGGTACAACCTGGCCGAGCCCTTGCGGTTCCGGCGGGCCCACCCATCTCACCGACCGCCGGCCGTATTCCGCCATGGGGATGGTTTGAAACGCGCTGGCCAGCCCCGCCACAATCAGCGAAATCGTCGCTAACCGGGCCAATGGCCAGTTGAGTTTGCCTTCGCGCACCGTGAGCCAAATCCACAGCCCGGCGGCCGCCATCGTCACGAACAGATTCATTTGATGATGGCCGGCGAGCCAGCCGAAGCCCAGGAAAAATCCCGAGAGCACGGCGCTCGAGAGCGGCCGAACGCCGCGTTCTGCCCGAAGGAGATATAGGAACACTAAAGGCGTCCAAACCGCCCCGTTCACCATTTGCGGCGCAATCGTCTGCGCGACGTATCCGCCCAGCCCGTAGATGCAGCCCGCAAGGATCGAAGCCGCGCGCGAACGCCCCAAGTCGCGGGCCAGCGCATAGCACGCGAGAGCCGCGAAGTATCGGATGAGCACGAAGTACCAATTGAGCGCCGCCTCCCTTATCCATCCGTGCTTCAACGGAACCAGAAACAGCAGCCAGTTGGGAGGATACGCCGCGCCCGGCTGCCCTTGTCCCACCAGCGGCTGCCCGAACCAGCCGTTTGGGTCCCACAAGGGAAATCGTCCGCGGTGCCATTCCCCCGCTTGAAATTGCAGCCAGGGAAGATCGAGATTGGCGGCATCGGGGCCCTCCAGCCAGGTGAACTGACTGGTGAGCGTCAGTTTCCAGTAGAAGAGGACGGCGATGAGCAAAAGGACGCCGGGACCAAGCACGCGTTGGAATGCCGTTCGCAAAGCGCCATCATAACGCTTCCGCCAGCGTCAGCGCGCCGCCGCTCAGGCCGCATCTAGACCACCCGGCCCCGCCGGAAGGCCCCGCGCTGGGCCCACAGTTCGGTTCCACCTCGATGGCGGGAGGCGGCCCCTTAGCCGAAGGATTCCAGCAGCGGAAGTTCGAATCTGCCGTGCGGAACTGCTACACATATCTCTTTAACAACAATGACAGTGGGTCCGCTGTTCACCGCGGGCTTCCTCGAACGGGAGTGAGACCTGCACCACACTGGTGCATTTGGTATCGTGTGGATTATGGCGACTCGATCGAGAAATAGACCTGTTCGGCAGAGCGTCACCATACCCGCCGCTCTCGCGTCTGAGGTACGGCGCGTTGCCAAGGAGCGGCACGTAACAATGAGCCGCGCATTGGTAACACTGGCCGAACGTGGCGTGCGTGCGGAAGCCGAGGCCAAGGCTCAGCTTAGGGCGTCGTTCAGCCGCTTCCTCGAAGAGAATGATCCAACGCGTAAGGCCGAGGCGGGCGGGGATCTGATCCGCGCCATCTTCGGGAAGGACGCGCTTGCCGAAGATCCAGTTCTCTAACCTGCCCCGCGGGGTCTGGCAACACCTGCTTCAACGCGTAGACGAAAGACGCATATCCCTTGCCGACTTACGGGCGCTTCAGGAATGGGTGCGCACCGGGCCAACGGCGCCTGACGGAGATTGGTACAAGGACTTTGGCTCGTTCATGCTGTGCGGCAGCGGACCGTTTCCGAAGACGGTTCTGGCGAAGGGAATGCAGCCCTTTGGCCATCCAATCGACTGACCGAAGGGTTCCCTGACGCCCGGCAATCTGGAGGCCGCCTGACCTCCCGTTCGACATCCGAGGGGACGAGAACGCGCGTATGGAGTTTGTGGATCAGGTCAAGGCGGTTTATCTGGGCCAGCGCGATCAAGGGGCTGGAGTTCGCATCCTGGCGTAGGCTTACCATAGCTCACCACGGCCGACCAGCTCACGCGGGTGGTCGATCCAAAACGTGGGATTCCATCTGGCCATCGCCTGGCGATCTCCGTAGCCGTAACGGACGGCGCAGGTGGCGACTCCGGCGCGATGACCCGCCTCCATATCAACGGCGGAGTCGCCCACGAAGAGGCAATCGTTCTTTTGCACGCCCAGCGCCTCAAGCGATTTGAAAATAATGTCGGGCTCGGGCTTGGAGGGAAAACCGTCCGTCCCCTGCACACGATGGAAATGCGGAAGCAACCCGAACTGGTCGAGAACAATGCGTGTGTTGGACGTGCTTTTGATGGTGGCCGTGGATTTCAGGCCGCCCAACCCCTCCAGCATTTCCGCAACTCCCGGCATTACGCAGCTCGATCCATGTTTGCGCTCGTGATAGGCGCGCCTGTAATGCGCGATCATCGGCTCGATCTCATCGTTCTGAAAACCGAGATCGAGGAACATGTCGAATAGGTGCCGCCGGATGTAGGGGCGAAGAGAAGCGTCGATCACCTCCGTTCGTCCATGTGCGGCAAGAACTTCCTGGATCGCGCCGCAAATGTCGCGGGCGGAATCCATCAATGTGCCATCAACGTCGAAGATGTACAGAGCGAAACGTGGAAGCACAAGCTGAAGCTTGTCTTTAATAGCCGGCGGCGCGCTAGGCCGGCTGGGCGCCGCCTTCGGGGAGCATGCCGGGCATGCGGCGGCCCGGCTCCAGATTGACGACTTGCTGCTCGGGCGTAGTGGGCGGAGTGGCCGGGGGCGTCCGGTGGAACGGCGGCAGCGGCTGGTTTCCCTCGATCAATTGCCGGACCTCGCTGCCGTCGAGCACTTCGCGCTCCAGCAGGGCCAAAGCGATCCGTACCAAGGCATCGGACTTCTCTTCAATGGTGCCCCGGGCGCGGCCGTAAGCGGTGTCTACCAATTTCTTCACCTGCTCGTCGATGCGGATGGCGGTGGCTTCGCTGTAATCCCGGTGCTGGGCGATTTCGCGGCCCAGGAAGATTTGCTCTTCGCGCTTGCCGAAGCTCAGCGGCCCCAGCTCGCTCATGCCCCACTCGCAAACCATCTTGCGCGCCATATCGGTGGCGCGCTCGATATCGTTGCCCGCACCGGTGGTGATGTGCTGCATGAAGATCTCTTCGGCGACGCGGCCGCCCATCAGGATCGCGAGCTGCGTTTCCAGATATTCCTTGTGATAACTGTGCTTGTCGTCGATGGGAAGCTGCATTGTCACGCCCAGCGCCATGCCGCGCGGGATAATGGTGACCTTGTGCACGGGGTCGGCGAAGGGCGTCAGCGCGGCCACCAACGCGTGGCCGGCTTCGTGATACGCCGTGTTCTTCTTTTCTTCCTCGCTGATGATGAGGCTCTTGCGTTCGACGCCCATCATCACCTTGTCCTTGGCCAATTCAAAATCGAATTGCGTGACCACCTTGCGATTCTGGCGCGCCGCCACCAGCGCGGCCTCATTCACCAGATTCGCCAGGTCGGCGCCCGCGAACCCCGGCGTCCCGCGCGCCAGCACGGTCAAATCGACATCGTCGGCGAGCGGCACTTTCTTGGTGTGCACCCGCAAAATGGCCTCGCGTCCCTTCACGTCCGGACGGCCCACCACCACCCGGCGGTCGAATCTTCCGGGGCGCAGCAAAGCGGGATCGAGGACGTCGGGGCGGTTGGTAGCCGCCACCAGAATCACGCCTTCGTTGGACTCGAAGCCGTCCATTTCCACCAACAGTTGATTCAGCGTCTGCTCGCGCTCATCGTGGCCGCCGCCCAAGCCCGCGCCGCGATGCCGGCCCACCGCGTCGATCTCATCGATGAAGACGATGCAGGGAGCGTTTTTCTTGCCTTGCTCGAACAGATCGCGAACGCGGCTCGCGCCTACGCCGACGAACATCTCCACGAAATCCGAGCCGGAGATCGAGAAAAACGGCACGTTGGCTTCTCCGGCGATGGCTCGCGCCAGCAGCGTCTTTCCCGTGCCAGGCGAGCCTATCAGCAGCACGCCTTTGGGAATCCGGCCGCCCAGTTTCTGAAACTTCTGCGGCTCGCGCAGAAATTCAATAATTTCCTGGAGCTCTTCCTTGGCTTCCTCCACGCCCGCGACATCCTTGAAGGTCACTTTCTTCTGCTGAGAGGAGTGCAAGCGCGCACGGCTCTTGCCGAAGCTCAGGGCCTTGTTGCCGCTCCCCTGCATCTGGCGCATCATGAAAATCCAGAAGCCCGCCAGCAGCACGATAGGGAACGCCTGCATCAGAATCGACAACCATCCCCCGTTGTCGCTTTCCTTGATCTTCATGGTCACGTTCTTGTCGATCAGCAGCGTGGTGAAATCGTTGTAATTTGGCGGAATGGTAGAGCGGAATTCTTCCTTACCGGGCTTGTAAACGCCTTGAACGTCGCCAGTGGCTGCATTGATGGTGATGCTTTCCACCTTGCCGTCCTGGACATCTTGATACAACTGCGAAAAAGTCGGCTGGGCGCCTTTGGTCTGGCTGCCCTTGAAAACGGCCCACACCAAAACGGCCAGGCCGAACATAATTACCCACAGAACCGCGTTACGAACACTCGAATTCATGCGTACTCCACAACAATGCTACTGTTTAGACGTCGACTCATTGCTGGGGGATTCACCGGTCGAACGTCGTTCTTCCCAAATCCAGAGCAAGTTCCGGTCCGAGCCTTGCGCCGAAAAGCCGCAAGCCACTCCGAATTGCCGGGCCCATAGAATCTCGGGGCCCATAGAAATAATCGGCCAACACCGCCGCCGCCAGCTTGGTACGCGCGTTTTTTGAAAGAGTTCCCGAAGGGTGTACTCCCGGTTGCTTCCGGTTGGGCGGTAACGATCACCTGCTCTCCACGGGCGTAACTGCAGCGCCGGTACGGTTGGCCCTCGTAACTTCAGACTAACACAGCCAGCCGGCGGGGGAATGGGCGGGGAAACGTCGAGGTAAACGAATCCGCCGGGCCAAGCGAAGCTGCCTGGCGATGCCAAGCGGCCGGGCCCAGCGAGATCGATCGGGTAGCTTTCGGGCCGTGGTCGTTCGCTTCCGAGCCGCGACTGCCAGGGAGCCGTAAACCGAATCCAATCGAAGGAGCGTTCCACCACGATGCCAGGCAGCTCCAGCCGCCCTTCCCCGCCCTGTTTCGCCGCCAGATCGAGGATTCGCTCGACGTGTTCGAAATCCAGGCCCGGCGCGAGCCTTCTCATCAGCCGCCGCGCAGCCGCCTTGGGCAGACTGGCGATAGCCGGCGCTCGGGCTTCCCACCTGCCGGATGTTTCCAGCAAGATCGCCGCGGCGAGACGATCGATATCGGCTTCGCGCCAACTCTCTTCCTCTTGCGCGATATCCGCGGTGTGCGCCAATACCTCGCGAATGTGGGGATTCCATTCGCGCGCCAGTTGGGGCAGCAGCGTGTGCCGGATGCGATTGCGCGCGAGTCCCAGGTCGCGATTCGTCGCGTCCTCGCGCCATTCGATTCCCCGCGATCGCAAATATTGCTCGACTTCGGCGCGGCTGACCTCGAGCAGTGGACGAATGAGACCCTCGCGCGTCATGGGCAGGATCCCGGCCAAACCGGCGATGCCCGCGCCGCGCAACAGACGGAAGAGAACGGTTTCGGCTTGATCGTCGAGGGTATGGCCAGTGGCGACGCGATCCGCCACGCCCTCCTCGATCAAGCCCGCGAAGAATCGCCGCCGCATCTGGCGAGCTGCATCTTCGAGATTTCCGCGTTGCGCCGCAGGCTGCGCTTCGTGGCGATAAAACGGGACGCCGTATCGCCCGGCGATCCGCGCGACGAAGCGCTCGTCTTCATCCGATGCCTCGCCGCGCCATTTGTGGTTAACGTGCGCGATTCCGCAAAGCTTCGCTCCAAAGCGCGGTGCCAGCTCCCGCAGAACCTCGAGCAAGCACACGGAATCCGGCCCTCCGGAAACGGCGGCGATGACGCGACTGCCGCCCGCCAGCATGGAATGGCGCGAAATCGTCCTGATCACCTTATCGAGCACGGCTTGGCTTCATTGTAGGGCGAGTGCGAGCGGTGATATCATCGGCGAAGATCCATGAGACTACAATTCATTCTTGTTGTGATTTTGGCTGCCCTGCCGGCGGTGGCGCAGCTTCCCGGTCCAAACAAAGCCGGTGTTTCTGCGGGTCATGACGTACTTCGCGCCAAAGACGTGGATGCCGCGAACAAGTTCTGGCAAGCGCTCGGCGGCGAACCCGTTCAGTTTGCGGGACGCCTCAACTTGATCAAATTTCCCGGCGTGCTGCTGCTCGAAGTGGGCGGCGGCCAGGGTCGAGGCGGCCAAGGTGCCGGAACAGGAAAAGGTCAAGGGGCGCCCAACCCCGCTCCGTCCGCCCCGGCGCCAGAGTTAGCGGGATCGGAAGGATCGTCCCTGGATTTTATCGGATTTTCGGTAAAGGATCTGAAGGGGTCGCTTACGAAATGGGCAGAAGCCGAAATCAAGCCGCTGGCTGGCGGATCGGCTACCCAGGTGTACCTGATGTCCCCAGACAGGATTAAGGTGAGGATCACCGAGGACAAGTCGCTCACGACGCCGATCAGGGCGGATGTCATCGAGATGGTAGTCCCGAACGTGGCGGAGGCGCAAGCCTGGTACGCAAAATACTTCGGGGCGGAAATGGTGAAACGCGGCGGAGAGATGGTGGCCGATATCCCGGGTTCGAGCATCTTGTTCGAACAGGCGAAAGGGTCCGTGGCGCCGAGTAAAGGCCGGGCGTTCGATCGGATCGGCCTGGAGGTAGTGGGACTGGAGGCATTCGCCAAGAAACTGGAGGATGCCGGGATCAAGTTCGATAGCCCATACCGCAAGGCGAACGGGATGAACGCCGCATTCGCGGTCTTTCAGGATCCATTCGGGACGCTAATCGAGATGAGCGAGGGACTCTCGGCAGTGAAGTAAGCGCACAGCGCCCGGCGCGACTGGAGTTTCTACATTTTGGAGGGGGTAATCGTAGTTTCCGTGGGGCAGGCCCTCGGCCTGCGGCGGCCTCCCAGGCCGCCTCGGTCGTGAGAGTCTTGCTCCCCAGGCTCCACTAACCAAAGTATGCCCGCGACCCGCCGGCGGCTTCCTCATATGAACGTATCTCTTGCACAAATGTATAAACTCTAGATACCTTGCACTTCTACACGTAGTATGATATGTAGAAGTACGAGGCATGGCGACTCCTAAATCCGATCTGCCGCAAGGCACCCTCGATCTCCTGATTCTTAAAACGGTGGCGCTCGGCCCGGTTCACGGCTATGCCATCGCCCAGCGCCTTCAGCAGGTTTCACGCGACGTGGTGCAAGTCCCGCAGGGATCGCTCTATCCTGCGCTGCACAGGTTGGAAAACCGCGGACTGCTTCGAGCGGATTGGAAGCAAACCGAAACTGGCCGTGAGGCCAAATTCTACCGGCTTACACGTAAAGGGCGCCTGCGTCTCGACGTCGAAGCGGCAGGCTGGCAGCGTCTGGCCCGGGCCGTCGGATCAATCCTGGCAATGCCGGAAGGAGGCGCGTCATGACCTGGCTCAGACGGCTGCTCCATAGATCGCGCATGGAAAATCGGCTCGATCAAGAAGTAAGCTTTCACCTGGAACAACACATTGCGGCGCTGATCGAGCGTGGCCACAGTCCGGAGGAAGCGCGCAGGCTGGCGCGTATCGAACTCGGCGGACCGGAACAGGTAAAGGAGGCGTGCCGGGATGCGCGTGGAACCCGTTGGCTGGAGGACTTCCTCCGGGATGTTGCTTACGCTCTGCGCACGTTGCGTCAGAATCGGGGATTTGCCGCGGTTGCGCTGCTGACGCTTGCCCTCGGCACGGGAGCCACCACCATCATGTTCACTCTGATTGAGGGAGTCGTGTGGAGGCCGTTTCCCTACCGCCATCCCGAGCGGCTCCTGCGCTTGCAGGAACAGACTGATTGGAACACTGCGCTCGGCAATCTTTGGGGATTCACCTATCCAAACTATATCGATTGTAAGCGCGAGGTTTCCTCTGTAGATCTGGCGGTGTCGAACTTCGTGCGTGGGACCGTTAGCGCGCCGGGGTCGGCTGAGTATGTCGTCGGAGCAGAGATATCGTCGAATCTGTTTTCCCTTCTGGGAACCGGAGTCGCACAGGGCCGTGAGTTTCTGACCGAAGATGACCTCCCGGCCGCTACTCCGGTCGCGATCATAAGTCACACAACCTGGGAAAGCCGGTTTGGTGCAGCGCCTGGAGCCATCGGAGCCCGGATCACCTTCGATGCGAAACCCTACACCATCGTTGGTGTCATGCCCGCCGGATTCCGCCTGGCCGATGTTGAGCTCAGCATCCTTACCCCAATCGGACAGGACACCTCGCCGCGCATGCAGAATCGGGGAGCCCACGGATTCCAAGTGTGGGGCCGGCTTCGCAGCGGCACGACGATCGAGCAGGCTCGCTCAGAGCTGGCCGTGGTCGGGGGCCGCCTCGCGCGCCAATACCCGGAGACCAACAAGGGCCGGACGTTTATAGCCAGCCCGCTACGCCCGGACGTGGGCGACACCAAGGCGACGTTATGGCTTCTTTTGGGAGCAGTAGCCGCGGTTGTGCTGATCGTGTGCGCCAATATCGCGAGCCTGTTGCTGGCGCGGGCGGTGTCGCGCGAACGCGAACTCGCCATGCGCCTGGCTCTTGGTGCGAGCCGCGCCAAGCTCGCGCGGCAGTGCCTCACCGAAAGCGTGGTGCTGGCGGTTGGCGGCGGGGCGCTCGGCGTCGGACTCGCCTCAATCGGGTTGCGACCGTTTATCGCGTTCTGGCCTGGCGGGCTGCCGCGCGCCTGGGAAGTCCGGCTGGACTGGCGGGTGCTGCTGTTCTCGCTTGGCGTGTCGATCTTGAGTGGCCTGCTCTTTGGAATGGCTCCGGCGCTGCGCGCCCCTGCCCGCGACCTCGAACAGACGCTTCGGGCAGGAGCACGAACGGTTGTTCGATCCTCGCGGCGCCTGCATAACGCATTCGTGGTTTCCGAGGTCGCGCTGGCAATTGTGCTGCTGGTTTGCGCCGGAATGCTGGGGCGCATGGTGCAGCGCGTTTCGGCTCTCGATCCGGGCCTGAATGTCCACAATGTCCTGACTGCCCGCACCGCGCTTTCGCCTTCGATTCTGACCGACACCGGACGCATGCGCGCAGCCTGGCAGGATTTTCTCGATCGTGCGCGGCTGATTCCCGGCGTGGAGGCGGTTGCCATGATCGACACGGTTCCGATGCGCGATGGCAGCAACCCCATCGGATATCGCACATCGCCTTCCGGCGTTCCTCAAAGTGAACAGCCGGTAGTCCTCGCCAACTGCACCACCCCGGATTATCTCAGCGTGATGGGAATCCCCCTCCGTCGGGGCCGCTTTCTCACGGACCAGGACCGCCTCGGCGCACAATCGGTCGTCGTGATCGACGAGGTTATGGCGCGCGAAGCTTTCCCCGGCCAGGACCCGATCGGCAAGCAGGTATGGGGAATCATGCCGGACCCAGCGACCGTAGTTGGAGTGGTGGGCCACGTGCTTCAATGGGGGCTGGCCGGCGATGACGACTCTAAGATTCGCGCGCAGCTCTATTACCCGTTTGCGCAGATTCCGGATGCCTGGGTGCGGCGCTGGTCGGAGTTGATGTCGATCGCCGTGCGGACCAGGCCTGAGCCCGGGACTTTGCTTCAACCGTTACGCGTCCAGCTTCGCGGCGCGCTTAACGACCAAGTCCTCTATGAGGTTCATACCCTCGAAGAGCTTGACGCGGCATCCCTGGCACGACAACGTTTTTTGGCATTTTTGTTCGGAGCTTTTGCGATTCTATCCCTGTTGCTCGCGTGCATCGGCATTTATGGCGTTCTTGCTTACTTGACCGGGCAACGCATTCCGGAGATTGGCATGCGGATGGCCTTGGGCGCGAGCGCAGGAGAAATGATGTGGCTCGTGTTGCGAAACAGTCTCGTCATGGTGCTGGTTGGCGTCGTTGCGGGAGTGGCGGCCGCCGCCGGCGCCGTGCGGTTGCTGGTACAACTGGTGCAAGGCATGCGCGGCGCCGAGCCGGGGACCTTCGCGCTAATGGTCTTGGTGCTGATTGCTGCGGCGACGATCGCGAGCTTCCTTCCGGCTCATCGCGCCAGCCGGATCGACCCGGTGGAGGCTCTTCGACAGGACTGAGCTCGCCGCGAGTTTGGGGACTGCATTGGACCGGACCCGTATCAGGGCACGACTTCAGTCGTGAGTTTCTAGATTTGGAGGGGGTAATCGTGGTTTCCGTGGGGCAGGCCCTCGGCCTGCGGCGGCCTCCCAGGCCGCCTCTGGGACGACTGAAGTCGTGCCGTTCCGTTAAGGCCGCCGAGGTCCGATGGCGGCGTTCAGACGGAATGGCTTGGAACAAAGCTCTTGAGGATCGCGGCGGAAGACCATGCCTGCGGCCAATTGGCCTTTGGGTATGCGGACGGAAACGGATGGCGTCCGTCGCGTGGGTGCCCGCCGAAGGCTTCGGGCAGACGGTGATGCTCGAACAGCGCGGCGGCTTCGAATTGCGCGCGCGTCAGGCGGTCGATATGGCCGTGCAGGCCGTAGCGCAAGAACCCCAGCGCGAACATGCCGTTTTCCGCGGGCCACACGGAGCTCGATCGTGGCTTGCATACTGGATTTCTTGCTGCCGGGAACGCGAGACACGAAATAACCAAGCCAGCTATGATGCGAGACGCCGAAAGCGACACCGGTTCGAACGGCTTCCCGTTCAGCAGATAGCGCAGCCGGGACAAACTCCGGGTCTGAAAGACGAAAAGGCCCTGTTTCGTCAGCGGTTTTATAAATCCGTCGCGTCCGCAGAGCAAGATCGAGTGGCTATGGCCAATGTAGTCCTCATCTCTGCGGGGCCGAAGTTGTACAAGGTGTCGCGGCAGCAATTGGCCTTGGCGGATACCACGCGGGACGGCTCCAGTTACGAAATGTTCACAAAGTGTTTACATTCCAGCGAGCATCGCCACTGATATATTAGATTCGGCATTTGCATCTCAGGGGGACCGTTAGGTGTGATCGATTTAATGCGTCCCGCGTGGTCGGCTCCGTATGACAAGGAGCAGTAGACTGGTTCTCCATCTGAACATTTCGAGTTTAAGGAGGTTCGCATGCGAAGCTTACTCCGTATCCGGGAGATCCGGGATCGCCGTTTCGTATTCTTTGCGGTTGTAACCCTGGTTGCATCCCAGGCATCCCCGATGGCCGCGCAAAACCTCTGCGGACCATTTTTAAAATTCAATTTCAGTTCGACGGATCCGTATCCCAGCGGCCTCATAAGCGCAGATAGTCAGGGAAATGTTTATGGCACCGCCGGTGGGACGATCTGGAAGTATTCGCCCACGGGCGGGTTCAGCACGCTGGCAAGCTTCAACAGCAGTACGCCGACCAAACTAAGTGGGGTGGTGCTTGACAGCGCGGGCAACCTCTGGGGCACGAACGCATGGGGCGGCGTGAGTTGCGGCGCCAATTCCAACGGTTGCGGATTTATCTACGAGCTGACCGCTGCCGGCGCCCTCAACACCGTGTACCAGTTCAGCGGCCCGGATGGCGCGACTCCCGGCGCTCTGGTGTTTGACAGCCAGGGCAACCTCTGGGGCCTGACCAGTTTGGGAGGGACGCCGTTTAACGTGTCGCAGAGCGAATACGGCAACGGCACAATATTCAAATACACGCCATCCACCGGCACTTTCACCAACCCGCTGCTCTTCCCCGCCGGTGGAACATCGGTCGCGCCCTCCGGGCGGGTCACATTCGACAACAACGGTAATCTCTACGGCGCGGCGGGGCCGGGCGATGGCTCCCTCTTTGAACTCTCATCCGGAGGCGTATTGACGACGCTGTTTAGCTTCTCGGGCACGAACGGCAGCGGTCCGAACGGCTATTTGGCGTTCGACGGCAAAAGCAGCCTCTATGGCACGACGTATGAAGGCGGCGGGGGCTCTGGCGGGTCGTCCTTTGGTTACGGCTCCATCTTTCAGTACTCGCTTCAGTCGGGCACGTTGACCACCCTATACGCCTTCAACGGGAACGCCACAACCGGTGAGCTCCCAGTAGGCGGACCGACGCTGGACGCCCTGGGCAATCTCTATGGCACGACGGGCAACGGCGGGATACTCAATGTCGACGACGGAGTGGCTTGGGAATATTCGTCCTCGGGCGGCCTATCGGTTCTGGTGGCCTTCAACGGATCAAATGGGATATTTCCCTACGCTACACTGGCATTCGACAGCCAGGGAAATCTCTGGGGCACGACGAACCAAGGCGGTTCGATTGGGTATGGCACGCTGTATGAATTTACGCCGAACAGCGGGTCGGGATGCGGCCCCAGCGTTTCGTCACTCACCTTCACTCCCGCGAGCATTACTAACGGCGGTTCAACCACTGGAACCATTACCTTGAGCGGGCCCGCCCCCTCCGGAGGCTCGGTAGTATCCCTGTCCAGCGGTTATCCATACTTAGACGTGCCTGGCACCGTAACCGTACCGGCGGGCAGCACCAGCGCGACGTTCACCGCCACCGCCGAGGCTTTCATCAACAGCACCGAGACCCTCACGATCACCGCAACTCTCGCCACTAGCAGCGCGCAAGGCACCTTGACCGAGATCCCCGGCGTGGCGGTCAAATCCATCAGCTTTAAGCCAAGCAGCGTGACTGGAGGCAGCAGTACGACCGCAACCGTCACTCTCGCCTCCGCCGCGCCCTCCGGTGGTAATCAGGTTTTCGTCGAGGTCAGCCAGGCTATCGGCGGCGTTCCTGCTCCGCCGGTGCAGGGCCCCGTCACCGTAACCGTTCCGGCCGGCGCAACCAGCCTAAGCTTCCCGTTTGCCACCCTATGCACAACCACCCAAGACCCGCCGCTCCCAATCTTTGCCCAGTCGGGTGGCGCGGACGTGTCCAGCGACTTGACCGTGAAGGCGGACTCCGTCTGCCAGTCCGTCTCGTTGACCCTGAATCCGCCCACCGTGGCGGCTGGCCTCAGTTCCATCGGGACTGTCACTCTCACCATCGCCGCGCCTTCCGGGGGGGCTGTGATCACGCTTTCCAGCAACAGCAGCTCGGCCAGCGTGCCCAGCAGTGTGACGGTGGCGGCTGGCAGCACCACCGCGACGTTTACCGTCACCACCTCGTCCGTTACCTCGAACACGGTGGCAACGATCACCGCCATGCTCGGGTCGCTCGCTGGGCAAGCCGAGGTAAACATCACGCCCGCGTTGGCAGTCACCACGGTCACGTTGAATCCCATCAGCATTACCGGCGGCTCGTCATCGCAAGGAACGCTGACCCTGGACGGGCCGGCTCCCTCGGGCGGCGCCACGGTGTCGCTTTCCAGCAGCGTGAGCTCGGCCACCGTGCCCAGCACTGTGACTGTCGCGGCTGGAAGCACCACTGCCTCGTTTACCGTCACCACGACGCCCGTCAGCGGGACGTTCGCCGCAGCAATCACTGCCACGCTCGGGTCCAGCGTCGCGCAAGCATTCCTGACCATCACGGGAGGGTCGGCCGTGAGCCTTTCCTCGCTCACCCTGAATCCGACCAGCGTGACTGGCGGGAACAGTTCGACCGGGACCGTCACTCTCAGCTCAGCCGCGCCTTCGGCCGGCTCGGTTGTCTCGCTTTCGAGTAGCAATACCGCTGCGGCGACCGTTCCATCCGGCGTTACAGTGTCGTCAGGTCAAACTAGCGCGAACTTTACCGTCAACACGAACACCGTAACCGCGAACACTACGGCGGTGATCACCGCCACGCTCGGGTCAAGCTCAGCGCAAGCCTCCCTTACCATCGCGCCGGCCGGCAGCGTGACCCTCTCCTCGCTCACCTTGAATCCGACCAGCGTGAGCGGAAGGAACAATTCGGCCGGAATGGTCACTCTCAGTGCAGCCGCGCCTTCTGGAGGTGCGACTGTCACTCTTACCAGCAGCAATACATCGGTGGCAACGGTTCCATCCAGCGTTACAGTGTCGGCCGGCCAAACCAACGCGAGCTTTACCGTGCGCACTCAAAGGGTGCAATCGAACACCAACGTCACGATTTCCGGCACCTATGCCGGAGGCACCCAATCCGCCACCCTGACCGTGACTTCGGGTGGGCACTGATCGCTGATTGCAACCGAAAGGTCGGCAACGGAGCGCTGTCATGAAGCCGCGGCAGTGTATCAGATTGGGATCGATCGGGGCTGCAGGGTGCGGATTCGATTGGTTCCTCTTCGGTGATATCGAAACTGCGCCGCGCGAGCGAGAAACGACCGACGATGAGATTAGCGTAGTAACCTTAGCTCTTCACCGTGACGTTTTGGACGCTACTGGCATCTCAGCGAAGCCGTGGTGCCCCGCAATCGCCATCCGATCGACCTGTCTCCAACGCTCTCACTTCCGCGTTCAAACAGCTCGACCCGATCCCGCAATACCGAGCGGCCCCCAAGCTCGGCGCGTTTCTCGGAACCCGGAGCATCGCATAAAGAACGCAGCTCCACCTCAGCCGCCTACATCCCACGGGCGGCTCTCTTTTTCCACGAGCCCAGGAAACCGGAGGAGCCTCAGCCTCAGAATCGCCGCATATTCCTCCGGGGTGCGAAACTTGGTCAACCGCTCAGCTCCCGCTGTGCACGGAATAGCGGACCGAGTTTCAAAGGGAAATGCTGGTTGCTGGCCTGGAGGTGTTGCTGTTTCCATCAGAACCGCAAGACCGTTTTCGATAGGTACAGCTAGGTCTTATCAGTCATGCTAGGCATGATTCATTCTACGGGGCAGTTTTTTCCCATTACCTCCCGATTAGGGTCCTGCCCACACCAAACGGCGGTCGTTAGTTTTCCATACCCACCGCTCAATCTGCCGCCGAAACCCGACACCAACGATACAAGCGGTTCCCACGCCTAACGCCGAAACGCAGTCAGTTAAGCCGGAATCTGAACCGCCGCTCACGAGCACTGGTATTCCGGCAACGGAACCAGCATGCCGGATTCGACCATTGCCGATATCCCGGTCCTTCTGGTTCATGAACCGCCCCAAGTGGAGCCGGGCGGCAACGCCACCGAGGACGGGAGTGCATAAACGCGGGGAGCCTATCGGCATCCCGGAACCAACTGGGGCGCGCACCCGTTGCCGTCTTACCGTCGGCTGCCCGTATTTTCGGCGATTGCCGCTCCACTATCGTTTCGGGATGGCCCTCTTAATGGCAGCAGGTGGAGGAGGGGAGTCCGGCTTCGAGCGCCCGCCGGCATCGGCGCGGGGATCGCCGCAGGCCTGTCTGATGAAGCTGCTACGCGCGGTCCAGCACGCGATCGCGAGTCGCAGCGTCCGCGGCCGAATTCGGCGATCCAAAGCAGATTTTAACCGCCCGCGACCTCGCTGAGCCTTTGAATTAACAAACGCAAAACGCGATATCTTTGTTGCATGCACATCAGTCGGATAAGTGGGCTAGCCCGTCCAGGCTGCTGGTCTTGTTCCAGATCGCGAGGTGTTGAATGAAAGGTCCCTCGGTTCATTACGGCTTGTGGGCCGCAATCCTGCTTCAGGGTATATCGGGAGGATTCGCTCAAACGGCCACCGCCCCGGCCGCGCCAAAACCATCTCCGCGCTTAGCCATCCATGCCGGACGTTTGCTGGACGTCCGAACCGGCCGATATCAGAACGATATTTACATCTTGGTCGAGGGCGAGCGGATCGCGGGAATCGGTCCATCCGCACCAACAGGCGTGCCGGTGCTTGACCTTTCTTCGCAGACCGTTCTTCCGGGTCTTATCGATTGTCATGCGCATATCCTGGGCAACCCGAAGGATGACTCGCCGGCTGGCGGCCTGCGCATGTCCTCCCCGATGGCTGCGATTTGGGGCTACCACAATCTGCAGGTGTGGCTCGATCATGGCTTCACTTCGCTGCGCGTTGCCGGCGAACCGGACCTCGCCTACGGTCAATTAGCGCTGCGGGACGCCATCAAACAAGGACTGATTCGCGGGCCGCGCATCGTTTCCGCGGGTAACTTCATTAGCGTGACAGGCGGCCATGGCGATGCCGATGTCCTCGCGCCAGACCAGGCGCTGCCACGGCGACCGAATCTGGCAGATACCGTGGACGAGGTTGACCAAGCCGTCCGCCACGACCTCAAGTACGGCGCCGATTGGATTAAGTTAATGGCCACCGGAGGCGTGATGGACCCTTTTAGCGACTACAACGTTGAGGAACTGAGCGAAGCGCAAATGGCGCGTGCCGTCGAGGTGGCGCACCGGGCGGGAAAGCGCGTCATGGCGCACGCGGAGGGTACGCAAGGAATCAAGGCTGCCGTCCGCGCAGGCGTCGATTCCATCGAGCATGGCACCATGCTCGATGAGGAGGGCGCCGCGCTGATGGAAGAACGTGGTACGTGGCTGGTTCCCACGCTCTATACTTTTCAGCACGGTGTGGAAACCGGCGCATCCCACGGCGCCGATCCGGTCATGGTCGCAAAAGGCAAGGAAATTCTCGCTGCGCAACAGCCGGCGTTTAACCTGGCGCTCAAACACCATCTCAAGATTTCCTACGGCACGGACGAGGACCCCGATTTCTCTTCCAAGGAGTTTGCGGCCCTCGTGCATGCCGGGCTTTCTCCCCTGGGCGTGATTCAGGCGGCCACGGTGAATGCCGCCTCCCTGCTAGGTTCCGCTCAGACAGCCGGCACCGTTGAAGAGGGGAAATTCGCCGACATTGTCGCCGTTTCGGGCGATCCGCTGAACGATATTACAATCCTGGAGCACGTCATCTTCGTCATGAAGGGTGGCGCCGTCATTAAAGACGAGACCCACCCGAGGACGGATCACTGAGCCTGCATTACATACTCCTGACTCCTGACTCCTGACTCCTGTCTCCTGACTCCTGTCTCCTGTCTCCTGGGTTCTCAATTGGCTGTCATGACTCGAGACGCCTGCCGCCTCTCGACGTTAAAGACGCCGTCTGCGCTTGCTCCTTGGCGCACGTTCGCCACCGGCACTGTGCAGACTTTGCCAAGGGCAGGCGGTTTCCCTTCCCGCAGAGTCTGCCTCACGCAGATCTTCATGATCTGTAAATCTAAGCTCGCCGCCCCCACGTAATCCTTCTGCGCACGAAGCGTTTTCGAATACGATTCAAGGGCCGGCAGCAGTCGCGGGTTCTCGGGCCCCAAGGCGGGCTCGAGGATTTCGAGCCCCTCCCGATACAGTGTCGCGGCTTCGCCGGTTCGTTTCTCGGCGACACGCAGCCCGGCGAGTTCGGTTTTGATCTCACCGATCTCGGGAATATCGTGAGAGGCGTCGCGTTCGAGAACCGCCAGCGCCCCTTCGAACATCTCGCCTGCCTCATGGTACCGATGGCGGGCGGAGAACGAATCACCGAGGCCGATCATCGCCCACGCCGCCCGTTCAGCCTTCGTTGTCCGCCGGTAATTTTCGAGCGCTTGACCATAGATTCGCGCCGCGTCTTCGAATCGGCGCTCGCGCCGGTAGACTTGAGCCAAATTCATTAAGACATCGGCGCTATCGGCGCTTTCCGCGCCGTATAGGAGGTTGCGGACCCTCAGCGCCGCTTCCATCCAGGATTTAGCTTCGGAGTGCTTCCCCTGGGCCGCAAGCATCGATCCCAGGGCCAAAAAGCCGCTCGCGGCATCGGCGCTTTGCTCGTCGTGATGCAACCGGCCGATCGCCAAAGCCCGATTGGCAATTGATCTCGAGCGTTTGAGGTCGCCGGAATCCACGTATACAAGAGCCAACCCTTGCAAAGAAGCAAGCAAACCCAGATCGCCCAGGCCGGCACGCGCCTCTCTCAGCCGAATGGCTTCCTGGTACAACGGAATGGCTTCCCCGAAGCGGTCCTCCGAACAATAAACCGCCGCCAGGTTACGCATCGCGATTTCGAGCTGGAGAGTTTGCTCCCCCCGCCAAAGCTGGACGGCCCGGACGAGCGGCGCTTCGGCCTGGCGGTACTTTCCAGCCGCGTAAAGGCGGCTGCCCAGATTATTCAGCGAAACAGGATCATTGAGTGAAGCAGGATCTTCGGGAAGCGTGCCGGCCCAAATAGCGCCATTTGTTATGAGCAGCAGAATTGAGAATGCACGATGGCTTCCCATACGCGATTCTCGCCTGAAATTGCACCGGCTGGAAGTAAGCGCGGAGTAATTTAACCGGACTGCTTACGGTAACAAATGAGCATGCCTCAGGAGCGCTTGGAAGCGAGGCTCGCGCCGCAGAGGTTCCCACATAGGGTGCACACCGAACCCGGTAGCCGCTTGTTCCCGTTTTTCGAACGCCGTTTCGCAGTATCCGAGGGCCTTTTCCCAATCGCCCAAACCGAGATGCACAATGGCGAAAGAAGCCACGGGCACCCAATGAGTGTGCGACAGCCGTTGAAGCTGTTCCAATATCCGGAGCGCTTCATCGGTGCGGCCCGCCAAGGCGAACGTCTGCCCTAATGCCGCCAGAACCGATGTCGCGTCAGGCGCCAGGCTGTGCGCTTTTTCGAATGCCGCAATGGCTTCGGGATAGCGGCCCATCAACGAGAGCACCCGTCCCAGGGAACTGTGAGCCTTGTAGAAGGTGGGATCAAATTCTACAAGCTGCTGGTAAGTATTCAAAGCTGAGGGGTATTCGCGACGCAGCATGTGCATCCATCCACAACCCTCCCAGATGATCTGCGACAGAGGGTCCAGATGATGCGCGATGAGCGCCTCCGCGAGCGCCTCGTCCAGCCGTCCGAGAACCGATAGAAGGTCGATGAACCAATGATGCGCGCGAGCGTAGCCGGGGTTTAATTCGATGGCGCGGCGGAATAGAGGCTCAGCGTCGGCCCAAGCCCAGTCGAATACGGTGCGAATAAAAGCGAGCGAGACGATGGCCTCGGCGCAGTCCGGATCGATGCTCAGCGCCGTTTCGGCCGCGGCGCGGGCTTTTGGAGCAGCTTCGGACGGATCGAGAAAACTATTATCTGCTAACAGGCTGTAAGCGTCCGCGACGCCGGCATAGGCCACCGCGCAGGTTTCTTCAGCGGCGATCGCCTGCTCGAAGCACGTGACGCTCTTTAGCAATCCATCGCGCGTGCGTTTGTTGGCATGAAAGCGGCCCTGCAGGCACAGCATGTGACATTGGGGGCCCGGCTGTTTCCCGGCGCCGTGCCGGAAGCCGGACGCCCGCAATGTCAATTGCAGAGTGCTTACAATCGCGCGAGCCATCTCCTCCTGGATGGCAAAGACATCTTGTAACTCGCGGTCGTAGGCCTCCGACCATAAGTACGCGCCCGATTGGGCATCCACTAGTTGCGCGGTGACGCGAACGCGGCCGTTGGTCCGCCGCACGCTGCCGCGAAGTATGGATCCCACTTTCAACTCCCGGCGGATGCCCTCCGGATCCTGTTCCCGGCCTCGTAGCCTCGACATCGTCTCCCAGGCAACTACGCGAAAATCCGGGATACGGGTGAGCCGATGAATCAGTTCCTCCGTAAGGCCGTCGCTGAAGTAGTCGTCGTCTGCTTCGGGCGTTAGGTTTGCGAAGGGCAGTACGGCGATCGACTTTTCGGTGCCGGCCGTTTGCGGAACATCCGCTAAGGAAGAAGTCTTAATACGTTCTGTGCGGGAGCGGAAAAAAGGAACATAGGTTCCCTTGGGCAATCCGATCACAACGTGGTCGCCGCGCCCACCGGACAGGTAGTAGGTTTTCAGCTTGGAGCGGAGGCGGCGAGCTTCCACTCGCACAATCGGATCGATGCGGGGATCGTAATCCGATTTCCGGTCGAAAACCTGGATCCCGATAGTTTGTTCTTTCAGGCAGTCCCGATTGCCCGCAAGAGCCTGTTCGACCGAGAAGCGGAGAAAACGAACAAGGCGGCCCGAACGTGAAAAAACCGCGCTCGAGAGGATTCGTTCAAGTTGCGCGCGGATTCCCTCCGTCGGGAGAGGATGCTCCTCGACGACGCCAACGCTGGATCGCGAGTTTTGCTTGGCCACAACGCACCCGGAAGAGCCCCTGACTGGGGGAAGTGCTTTTAAGTTTAACACCGCGTTCTGTTTTGAAAACCAACCCGCGGTACCGGTACGCTATAGACCAGAATCGTGGGCCAACGGGAACGCGGAGATCTCACTTTTCCACCGTGCACACCGTCCCTTAACTCCCGCACCGTATACTCGAACATGCCGCGGGGAAGAAGTCGGTTCGTTTTTTCGCCCGGGAGACCGCCGCCATTCCGAGGTTAGCCTCGAGGTTCGGTTTGTTTTTTCGGATCAAATCGTGCCGCCTGCTGCCCCAACGTCCGGTTCGTTTTTTCGAGTCGAGCACGGCTCCCCGCCTCAAGGTTGGCTTCTTACGAAAATAAAACCCGACTCTCTCCAAAGACTCCGCGCTTTTCTCCGCGAACCTTCATTCTGGTTCATTCTGGCTTCATCTGCCCCCGGCGAACAACGGACTCGCCGGGCGCGGCCAAGTCTGCCGAGTCTCTCACTCGTTCAAAAAGCGCCCCCTCGCGCGCGGCACTGGCATTCCAGGTGTTCACATTTCCGCGAAGATTTTCTCATGCGTTTTCTATCAGTTCCCCTCTAAGTCGACGAGGATTCTCTCGAAGCGTGGTTCACTATGGGCAGGCAGGAAAGCGCCGCGGGGACCTCCTCACCGGGGATCGCGGTCACCGATCAGAAATCCTAGGCTACTGGAAGAGGTCTGCCGCAGTGGGCGAGGCTGTATCGAAATCAGCGCGCATTACCCGGAAGTTGAGCTTAAACAAACGGGACCCCGGCGTCCATCGCCGGCCGTGTATATTAACGAACGGAAACATCATGCCGGCGGCGCAAGCGCAACGAGCACAACGCATTCGCTGTGCGCTTGCCGCTTCACCCGCGGTTCCCCAGAGGAAGTTCTTGGGCGCCCCAAAGCGCAAAAATTTGTGAAGCAAGCGACGCGAGGCGGGCATCGATTAGTCCTCATCCCCTCTTCGCGCTTTTGAGGATCGGGATGATAAAGGAATGACGAATGGCAATTGAAGTTGTTGTCGGTCCGCCGCTGGTTACGATCAACCGAGGCGATACGTTTGTCGTGTCCGAACCGGACGGCTGCATCACCGCGTTCACGGACCAGGGGATCTATTCCCGCGATACGCGATACATCAGCAACTACGAGATCTACGCCGACGGGGAACATTGGGTCCTGCAGAATTCCGGCGCCATCGCCTATTACGCCTCGCGCACTTATCTGACAAACCCGAAGATCATTACGGAATATAACGAAATCCAGGAGAAGACGGTCAGTCTGATTCTCGATCGCGCCGTGGTGGACAACGGGATTCACGAAGACTTCGATATTTGCAACTACAGCACGCAGCGGATCAGATTCTCGCTCGAGATCTCGCTGCGGACAGACTTCGCCGATATCTTCGAGGTCAAAGCGAAGCGTATTGTGCGGAAAGGGAACGTCACCACGGAGTGGCGCAAAGATAGCGCGGAACTGATCAGTTCCTACGAACACGGGGAGTTCAAGCGGTCCATGACCACTCGTCTCCTGCGGGCTGGTTCTGTTCCCACCTACAACAACGGCCGGATCAGCTTCCTTGTGGATTTGAGTCCCGGAGGCTCGTGGCACACCTGCTGTCAGCACTTCTTCGCGTCGCCGGGGCAGCCGTCTGTCGATTGCGTCGAGGACATTCGAAATTCGGAAAGTAGTGTCGAACAGGAGCTGAAGAACTGGAAGGCGATCACCACCTCCGTCACGACCTCGAACGAGGATTTCTATCGCCTGTTTAAACAGTCGGTCGAGGACATGGCGGCTTTGCGTCTGCCGGATGTTCCGGGCGAACCGAATATGCTGATGCCGGCTGCCGGCGTTCCGTGGTTCGTGACTGTCTTCGGACGCGACAGTCTGATCGTGAGTTTGCAGAATCTGATGGTTTATCCCGATTTCGCGCGTGGTGCGCTAGACGTTCTGGGAAAGCTCCAGGCCACTGAAGTAGATGATTATCGCGACGCGCAGCCCGGCAAGATCTTGCACGAGATCCGGTTCGGAGAGCTTGCGGAACGGAAGCTGATTCCGCACACGCCGTACTACGGAACCGCGGACGCGACGGCTCTGTATCTGATCACGCTATGCCAGGCCTGGAAGTGGTCCGGCGACGATCAATTGTTTCTGTCGCATCAGGACACAGCGAAGAAGTGTCTCGAATGGATCGATCGTAATGGCGACCTGGATGGCGACGGTTTTCAGGAATATCAGACCCGATCACCGGACGGATACGAGAACATGGCCTGGAAGGACGCCGGAGATTCTGTAATGTTTCCCGACGGGACTCCTGTTCACGGACCCAAAGCGTTATGCGAACTGCAGGGATATACGTACGATGCCTGGGTCCGAATGGCGGAAGCCTTTGAGCACTTCGATCAATCCGACGCCGCCGCCAGACTGCGCCAGAAAGCGGCGGAGCTGAGGCAACGATTCGAGCAGGATTTCTGGTGCGAGGAGACCGGATATTATGCGTACGCGCTCGATGGCGAGAAGAGACCGGTGAAGACGGTTGCTTCGAACCCCGGACACTTGCTCTGGAGCGGGATCGTGAGCCGCGAACGTGCTGGTCGCGTTGTGAAGCGGCTTCTCGAACCCGATATGTGGAGCGGCTGGGGCATCCGAACCCTTTCTTCGAAAAATCCCGCATTCAATCCTTTCTCGTATCAAAACGGATCGGTCTGGCCCCACGACAACGGCATTATCGCGATGGGGTTCAAACGTTATGGCTTCGCAAACGAGGCGGCCCTGATCGCTCGCGGCATAAGCGAGGCGGCTAGTTATTTCGTCTTTTATCGCCTGCCTGAATTGTATGCGGGAACACGAAGGGAGCCTGGCGCGTTTCCCGTTCAATATCTTGGCGCCAACGTGCCGCAAGCCTGGGCCGCCGGAGGCGTTTTTCATCTCCTCCAAGCGATTCTCGGATTGGACGCCGACGCACACACGAGAACTCTGTACGTGGACCCGGTCCTCCCATCATGGCTACCCGACATCATTTTGCATAACCTGCGTTTTGGGACCAGCAAGGTAACCCTGCGGTTCTGGAAAGAGAAAGACGAGACTCGTTATGAAGTGCTCTCTGCCGAAGGAGAGTGTCATGTCGAGCGCGGCCCGGCAGTGGGGATTCTCGTGCCGCAGTAGTTGTCCGCGCCGCGAGCCGCAGAAAAAAATCGTGACGCATTCACAAGCGAAAGCATCATTGCATAGGGGACGCGGCGTCTGTGACGGTATCTCCTCGCGACGTTTGCGCACCAGGTCAGAGCGCACAGCGAATGCGTTGTGCGCGTTAAAGATCAGAGCGCACAGCGAATGCGTTGTGCGCGTTAAAGAAAAGCGCACAGCGAATGCGTTGTGCGCGTTAAGAAAAGAGCTGAGCGAATCGTATCGCCGTCGGCCGATCTTGAAGCAGGGAGGCAAGCTCTAGAATGGCCCGAAGAGCAAGACTAGCGGGTGTGGCCGTCGTGGTGCTGGGCATTGCCGCGGTATTTCTATATTTGGGTGGCTGGTTCAACCCTGGAGCGTTGACGCCGGCACGTTTTGCCGACGGCTTTGAGCGCGTCGACGGAATCTATTCCGGTTTTCGCCTGAATCACGCCAAGGGTGTTTGCGTCAGCGGCTCTTTCGAGAGCAACGGCCGTGGCACACGCGTTTCAAAGGCCGTAGTGTTCAAAGCGGGACGTGTCCCAGTCATCGGCCGCTTCTCCCTGGCAGGCGGCAACCCCTATGTTGCCGACACGCCCAAAAATGTCCGTGGTCTCGGACTTTTGTTCAAGCTGCCCGACGGTGAAGAATGGCGCACGGCCATGATCGACTTACCGGTATTTGTGGTTCATACCCCACAGGCTTTTTACGAGAATTTACTTGCGACGCAGCCGGACCCCAAGACGGGCAAGCCCGACCCAGAGAAAATGGCGGCTTTTGGGGCGAGTCATCCGGAAGCCGTGCAGGCGGCGAAGATTATTCAAAGTCATCCGGTGTCCTCTGGCTTCGCAAACAGCACATTCTACGGTCTGAACGCCTTCTGGTTCACGGACGCGAACGGACCATCGACACCCGTCCGCTGGTCGATGGTCTCAGTGCAGCCGTTTGCGCCGGCGGATACGGCCGAACCTGCGGGAACAGACAAAAATTACCTGTTCGATGCCTTGATCGCGGCCGTCCATCAGCATCCACTCCAGTGGCGCCTGATCCTCACGATTGGCCAGGCAAACGATCCAACCAACGATGCGACCATACCTTGGCCCGACGCGCGGGAGCAGGTGGATGTTGGGACACTGGCCCTCGATCAGGTTGAGAGCGAGGAAACCGGCCCCTGCCGAGTCATTAATTTCGATCCGTTGGTTTTGCCGCACGGAATAGCGCCGTCCGATGACCCTCTGCTCAGCGCGCGTTCCGCGGTCTATTCCCAGTCGTTCACCCGACGCGCAGGCGAGATGGAGCTACCGAGCGCGGTCACGCCTTCCCAGGTGCAAACGGCCACGCCCTCCGAGGTGCAAAAATGAGCGCGAGCGTTGCCGCCGAGCCGCGGCAATTCACGGCTCGCATGCGTTTTTTCCACTGGCTCACGGCCGCGATGGTTCTGACGATGCTCTCGATCGGTGTTGCGATGGTGGCGTCGCTCGCCCATTATCACGGGTTGGTTTCGATTCACCGGCCGCTGGGAATTCTCGTATTGATTGTGGTGGTGATTCGTTTCATCAACCGTCACTACTCCAGTCTGCCGCCGTTTCCCGCCGCAATGTCGCTGGGAGAGCGCTCGGTTGCTTCGGCGTCTGAACTCCTTTTGTATACTCTGCTGGTTGTACAGCCGTTGGTCGGTTGGGGAATGTTGTCAGCGGCGAGGTATCCCATCATGCTGTACGGGGCGATTCACCTCTTCCCCATCCTTCCCCACAACGTAATGTTGTACGCGGTGTTGCGCAAGGCCCACACGGTATTGGCTTACCTCTTGTTCTTGACGATCCTCGCCCATCTTGGGGCCATTTTGTTTCACACTTGGGTCGTGCGCGACGGAATCTTCAGCCGTATGGCGCCGTGGAGGGTTCGTGCGCGCTAGCGACCGCTTGTAAGGGAATGTTTTCATAAGCAGCAACGGCATCGCAATTCGGGGTGAAACCAATCTTCCGATCTCGAATCTAATACGTTACGCGCCGTTCAGGTCTCTCGCCCTATGGGACCCTATTGAGTTGAGCGGGAAGGCTGGATTTCCGGTCTTGACCGCTCCGGGAAGTTAGCAAATGCAAAAACCAGTCATATTGACGGTTGACGACGATCCGGATGTGCTGCATGCGATCGAACGCGATCTGAAGAATCGTTACGAGGAGCGCTACCGCATTCTGCGTGCCGATTCCGGACTCGCCGCCCTGGACCTGCTGCGCAGGTTGCAGCTCCGGAACGACGCGGTGGCCCTGCTGCTTGTGGATCATCGCATGCCCCAGATGAACGGGGTCGAGATGCTTCAGGAAGCGATGAAGATCTATCCTGACGCCAAGCGCGCGCTGCTCACTGCCTACGCCGATACCGAAGCCGCCATCGCCGCGATTAACGACGTTCGCCTGAACCACTATTTGTTGAAGCCGTGGGACCCGCCGGAGCAGCAGCTCTTTCCGGTTCTGGACGACTTGCTCGACGAGTGGTACGCCCATTTCCACCCGCCCTTTGACGGCATCCGGGTTCTTGGGACGCGGTGGTCGTCGAAATCCTATGAACTTCGCAATTTTTTCGCGCGAAACCAGGTGCCTTACCAGTGGCTCGATGCCGATGCGGCTGGCAGAGACAAAGAAGTCGAGCGTCTGGTCAAAAGCATCGCTTCGGACGATTTGAAGTTGCCACTGGTGTTATTCCCCGATGGCGCATCCCTATCTGAGCCTCAGCCCCAGGATCTTGCGGCCCGTTTGGGGCTGCGAACGCGCGCGAACCTGGAGTTTTACGATCTCGCCATTGTCGGCGGGGGTCCGGCCGGTCTAGCCGCGGCAGTCTACGGCGCGTCGGAAGGATTGAAGACGGTGATGGTGGAGCGAGAGGCGCCGGGTGGGCAGGCGGCACTCAGTTCGCGAATCGAGAACTATTTAGGCTTTCCTTCGGGGCTCACCGGCGAGGATCTCACGCGAAGAGCCGTTGCTCAGGCTCGGCGTTTCGGCGTTGAAATCGTTTCTCCCCAGGAGGTCACCGCTCTTCGCGTGGACGGTCCCTACCGGTACCTGCGCCTCAACGATGGGACGGAACTGTCCTGCCATGCGATGCTGCTTGCGACGGGAGTCCAATGGCGCAAGCTGGATATTCCCGGAATGGGTCGCTTGCAGGGAGCGGGAGTATATTACGGCGGCACAGCCACGGAGGCGATCTCTTGCCGCGATGAGGAGATCTACATCATTGGCGGCGCTAATTCCGCGGGCCAAGCGGCCATGTTTTTCTCCCAATACGCCAAACGCGTGGTGATGTTGGTGCGCGGCGATTCGCTGGGCGCCACGATGTCGCAATACTTAATCGAGCAGGTTGAGACAACCCCCAACATTCACGTCGAATATCGTTCGCGCGTGGTGGAGGCGCATGGCGAACAGCGCTTGGAGGCGGTTTCCATAGTCTGCGACCGCACCGGCGAAGTGAGCCGCGTGCCCGCCAACTCTTTATTCATATTTATCGGCGCTGAGCCCCGCACCGCCTGGTTGGACGGAATGATCGAGCGCGACGAAAGAGGTTTTATATTGACGGGTCCGGATCTGCTACGATCCGGCAAGCGGCCGAAGGGCTGGACGATCGAGCGCGACCCTAGCCTGCTGGAGACCAACATCCCTGGTGTTTTCGCCGTTGGCGACGTCCGATATGGCTCGGTAAAACGGGTGGCTTCCGGCGTTGGTGAAGGCTCCGTCGCCATTCAGTTTGTTCACCAATATTTGAGTAACGTATCGTGATCTCGCAATCCGAAAAGCTGCCCGTGGAATCCGCCTTGCGGCAAATCAAGATCTTCTCCGACTTGAGAGAGGACCAGTTGCAATGGTTTGTGTCCAACTCAGAGGGGCGGAGCCTTGTGCCGGGAGAAATCCTATTCCACGAAGGAGATCCGGTGGACGCCCTGTTCGTTTTACTTCAAGGCGCGATTCGGGGACGCCGGGAAAACGGAGGAGGGGACGGGCCAAGTTTCGAGGCGCGGGCCGGCGATGTCACCGGCCTGCTCCCATTTTCCCGCCTGACTCATGCCCCGCTTACCTCTCGGGCTATTGAGCCGACATGGCTTCTACGCCTTCACAAGGACCGCTTTGACGAAATGTTGCGGCGCATTCCGGAGCTGCAGCCCCGGCTCATCAGCGTGATGGCCGATCGCATTCGCGCCTATAGCCGGGCGGAACAGCAACGCGACAAATTGAGTGCGCTTGGCAAGCTTTCCGCGGGCCTGGCCCACGAGCTGAACAATCCAGCATCCGCGGCCCGCCGCGCCGCTGAAGGTCTCCGCGAGTACATGCGGGAGCTGCGGCGAATCAACCGCGCTCTGGACGACGAATCGCTTCCATGCGAAGAGCGAGCCCTGCTAGCCTCCGTCGAGGAGAAGTTAGTCGAGAGGCTTTCGTCCGCGCCGCAAATCGACGCCCTGGAGCAAAGCGATCTGGAGCAGGAGATTACTTCCTGGCTCAACCGCCGCTATATCCCAAACGCATCGCATCTTGCGTCCGGATTGAGCGAAGCCGGCATCGATCTCCCAACCCTGGAAAAGCTCAGCGCGAAGTTCCGGGGAGACGTTTTCGCCCAGATTCTCACGCGCGTCGTGTCGTCGATTGGCGCGGAAAGGCTGACGCGGGAAATCGAGGCCAGTACGGGACGGATCTCCGAGCTGGTTAGGGCCATCAAGGAATACACGTATATGGATCAAGCCCCGGAACAAGAGGTCGATATTCACCGGGGCATCGAGAACACGCTCACAATGTTAAAGTTCCGCCTCAAGCGCGGCGTGAATGTGACGCGCGAATTCGCTCCGGATCTTCCGCGCGTGCTTGCGCATGGCAGTGAACTGAACCAAATCTGGACCAACCTGATCGATAATGCCATCGACGCTATGGGTGGTGCCATGGGTCGCAAAGCCGAGCTGAAGATTCGGACGTCGCGGGAACTGGATTGCGCGGTGGTGGAGGTCATCGACAACGGTCAGGGCATCCCGGAGTCGGTCAGGCCTCATATCTTCGAGCCGTTCTTTACGACCAAAGGCGTAGGCGAAGGCACGGGAATCGGTCTGGATACCGTTTACCGGATTGTGCGGGCCCACGGCGGCGAGGTTTCTTTCGATTCCAAACCCGGCCGGACGCGGTTTCAGGTACGGTTGCCCATAAACCGAAGTCAAAGGAGCGCACAATGACCGAATGCACACATCTAGATTTCGAAGACCGCCGAGCTCGTTAGCCTTCAAAAGCCGCCCGCACTTGGGCCACCAGCCACGCCAACTCCTCTTTCGCAACGATCAATGGAGGCGCCAGGCGGATTACGTAATCGTGAGTTTCCTTGCACAACACGCGCAGATCCTTCAGGCGCTCGCAGTAGGGCCGCGCAGGACCCAGAAGCTCGATCCCCAGGAGCAGACCTCGACCGCGGATTTCCCTGATATGCGGATGTCGGATCTTCCGCATTTCGTACAGCAGCCAGGCGCCGAGCTCCTGGGATCGGGCGGCGAGCCCTTCCTCTTCAACAACGCGCAGCGCGGCGCGCGCTACCGCGCAAGCCAACGGATTTCCTCCGTAGGTGCTGCCATGGCTGCCAGGACGGAACACGCCCAAGATCTCGCTGCTGGAGACGACCGCCGATACCGGGTACGTTCCGCCGGAGAGAGCTTTGCCCAGGATCAGCATATCCGGCTGCACGTCTTCCGCGTGACATGCCAGGAAATGCCCGGTACGGCCAAGTCCCGTCTGAATTTCATCCGCCACCAGCAACACCTGCTCGCGACGGCAGATGGCGGCGGCTTCGCGGATGAAACCGTCCGGCGGAATGAGAATACCGGCCTCACACTGGATTGGCTCAAACAAGAACGCGCATGTGTTGGGAGTGACGGCGCGCTCCAACGCCTCGGCGTCCCCGAAAGGAATGCTCACGAAGCCCGGCGTAAACGGTCCGAAGCCGTCTTTATAAAGAGGCTCGGAGGAG
The DNA here is from genome assembly GCA_036521975.1 of Bryobacteraceae bacterium. Classification (GTDB taxonomy): domain Bacteria; phylum Acidobacteriota; class Terriglobia; order Bryobacterales; family Bryobacteraceae; genus Palsa-187. The sequence goes on along the minus strand of DATDGT010000112.1, from coordinate 20,477 downwards.
AAGCCCGTAATCGTCGTCGTGCGCCCGTGAAAGTTGTTCTCGCACACCACGATTTCGGCTTGATTTAAAGGGATGCCCTTGCGCGTGTAGCCCCACCTGCGCGCGGCCTTGATGGCCGTCTCCACGGCTTCCGCGCCGGTGTTCATGGGCAGGACCATATCCATGCCGCACGCCTGCGCGAGCTCGGCTACAAACCTCGGGAGCTGGTCGTTGCGAAAGGCGCGCGAGGTGAGCGTGACCCGCTCGGCCTGTTCTTTGAGCGCCTCGACAATGCGGGGATGGCAGTGGCCCTGATTGACGGCTGAGTAGGCGCTGAGGCAATCCAGATACCGGTTGCCATCCACATCGTAGACCCAAGCTCCGGCAGCGCGCTCCACCACGACGTCCAGGGGATGGTAGTTGTGCGCGCCCCACCGGTCTTCGATGGAGATGAGTTCTTCCGCCTGCGTTTGCGGTTTGGCGTGCGCCATTAACGTGTTTCCGCTAGTGGCTGCTTCCCGAGCCGGCGCGCCAGGAATGCGCATGATCGGCGGCGTTCTCGGAAATCTTGGAGGGCGCGGTCCCCAACTGAGCGGCAATTTTCGTCGCTTCTTCCACCGCCCGGGCGAGCACGGATCGAATGCGTCCGTCCTCCAACATGAGAAGACCCCCAATGGTGCAACCCGCGGGAGTAGTGACATCGTCGCGAAGGGCTGCCGGATGGCGGCCCGAGTCAAGCACCATGCGCGCGGCGCCCAAAGCGGTCTGCGCCACGAGAGTCAGGGCGAGATGCCGCGGTAAGCCCACTCGCACCCCGGCGTCGGCGAGCGCCTCCATGATCAGAAACTGGTAACCGGGTCCGCTGCCGCTCAGCGCCGTGACCGCGTTGAAGTGCACTTCGTCCAGCGGCAGGCACTTGCCCACTCCTTCAAAGATTCGTTCGGCCCGATCGAGATGAGCTTTGGAAGCGCTCGATCCGCCGCAGACCACGGTCATTCCTTCGCCTACGATCGCGGGCGTATTGGGCATGGCGCGAACGATCGGGTTTTCGGTCCCAAGTAGGGACTCGATGCGGTCCGTCGACACTCCCGCCAATATGGAGATCAGCAGCGTATCCCGGCGCAAACCGGCGTTCCGGAGGGTCGCCAGGACGACCGGCGCATCGGCCGGCTTGACGCAGATCAGAATGAGATCGGCCGTGGGAACGCGCTGTTTGAAATCCGTTTCGGCCGGAACGCCCAAGGCCTCGACGATTTTGGAACACACGTCGGGGTTCTTGTCGCCGGCCCAGATGCGATCCTTCGCGACGACGCCGCTGGCGATCAGCCCGCGGATGAGGGTTTGCCCCATAACGCCGGCGCCGATCACTCCGAGCGTCAGTCCATCCGCGACGACAAGAGGGCTCTGGGATGAGTGCTTGGACATAGTATTCCTGTAAAGCGTTCTTTCGATTCTACTATCTCGATCAGTTGGTTCGCGCGGTTTCAGTTTTGATCCGCGGGCGTAAGCCGATCGTCCGCGGCCGCTATGGCCCGTCGCACGGAGTCGATGCGCCCCTCCGACCCCGTGAAAATGTCCTCGGGAAACCGCCGATGTGACAATATCTCCGAATAAATCTCCGCTGCCTCGTCCAGATTCAAGCCGAACCCCGCGAGATACTGCATGCGTAGATTGCGGTCGCGATTGATCGCGGCGCCTTTAAGCCACCCGGTCAGATCCGCTCTCCGTCCTGCGTAAGACGAAAACAGATCCTCGGGCGAGTTCATCCCAACTTCGGCGAGCGATTGTGGAATCCGGTTCGTTTCGTCGCGATAACCGAAGCGCCGGCCCATTTCATCGAGATCGATACGCAGTGGGTCCACTTGACCCAGCAACACCATATCGTGGCCCTGGCCCTGATAAGGGTTGCCCCAAATCGTACCGTTTGGAAACGCCTGGAAGAACGTCGCCAGCGCGCTCTTGACCGCGCCGGGAGTCGTCTCAAACAACTGGATATACATTGTGACGGAGCCGCCCGGGTTGAGATGGCGCTTCATAGCTTCCAGGAATTCCAAAGTGTAGAGATTGGCCGCGCCCTTCGCCCAGGGATCCAGCGGGTCGATGGTGATGCCGTCGAATTTTTCTTTGGTGGCCAGCAGAAAATGGCGCCCGTCGTCTATACGCAGGCGAACTTTCGGATTGTGGAGAACGTCGAAATTCGGCTCGCTGAAATAGCGCGCCGCGGCTGGTGGCACCAGCGCTTCGATTTCCACGATGGTCTCGCGCTCCACTCTCGGATCGATGGAGACCGCTCCGGCGGTAATTCCGGCGCCGCAGCCGATCACCAGCACCGAGCGCGGATGGGCGACCGTCAAAGTCGTCAGATGGCCCAGCATTCGCTGCAGCCGCATGTCGCGTGGAACATTGGAAGCCTGGATTTTGCCGGCGGCGTGAAAGGTCAGCGTGCCGTTGGGAAAGCTCGCCACCGCTATCGACGCGTTCATCCCTTCTCGCGCATAAACGATGTCGCTCTTTCCCACCCAGGTCGCCGCATATCGGCCATAGGCGATGAGCACCTTGGGCGCGGCAGGCACGATCAAAATCAAAATGGCGCCGGCCAGCGCGACCGGTAGCGCCGTGAACAGCGTCCTGACCGGGCGCCACGGCAGCGCCACCAGACCGGAAAAGATCGAGATTCCTATCAGAGCCTGCTCGGTACGCTGCGATCCCACCCACGGGACCAGAAGCAGACTCGCGCTCAGCGCGCCCGCGATAGCGCCCAGCGTGTTGGCGGCATAAACGCCGGCCATCAGCCTGCCGGAGTCTTCCTCCTTGTCTTCCCTCTTCTGGGCCCCGGCCGCCAGAGCGAAGGGGAAGCTCGCGCCCCAGAGCAGCGCCGGGGGCAGCAGCGCCCAAAAGGCGCGAGCCAGGTCGAGCTCGAAATTGAACCCAATATTGGAGGAGATCGACGGATTAACGGGCCAGTAGGGAAGAGATGCGGAAATATTATAGGCGCTCCAGGCGATCGCTGCGGCAAGCCCCAACTGACACCAGCCGAGCGCCGCGCGCGGACGCGTCAAGCCGCGGCACAACAGGGATCCGATCCCGCTGCCGATCCCCAACCCCGTGAGAAAAACGGCCAGGATGATGGAGAACGCGTAAACCGAAGCGCCGAACAGCAGCGCGAGCAGGCGCGTCCAAATCGCTTCCGCCGCCAGTGCCGTAAACCCCGACAGCGCAATAACGAGGAGGGCGGGCTTAAGCCCTGGCTTAAAACCACGCCGCGCTTTAGCGCCGCCCGGACTCGGCGAGGCTGAAACCTCGCGCGGGCTAAAGCCCGCCCTCCAAGCTAGGCCGCTGGCGATTGCTGCAACGGCGCCGTTCATCCCCGCGGCGACCCACGTCGCGGTCGTCACATCGTGAACGCGAAGCAGATAGAAACCGGCAGCGAGACACCCGAACACCGCGCCCACAATGTTCGCGCCGTAGAGCAGTCCCATCCATGAAACTCCGCCCAACGCGGCTTCCACCTGCCGCGATAAAACCGGTAGCGTTGCGCCCATCAGGATCGTCGGAGGCAGAATGCACAAAGCGGCCACCACGCGGCTGCTCACCAGAGGCATCGCAAACAACACCGCAATGCCGAAAACGCCGATGCCGATTTCCAGCGCGGCGTAGACGCGCAGTGGATGCCGCGCCAGAGAGACCAGACGCGGCAGCATCAGACTGCCCAAGCACATCCCTCCCATGAAAACGGCCAGCAGCAGCCCCAGTGAGACGGCCGTCGAGCCGATTGCTAACTCCAGAAGTTGAAACCAGACGATCTCGTAAATCAGCGCCGACGCGCCGCTCGCGACGGAGAGCAGAAGCGTCAGCGGAAGGGTCATCAGCGGAAGCACAGCCGGCCTATCGCCGCCAATAGATCCTCCTCCTCTTCCGGAAATACAGTGCGGAGATCCAGCATCAGACGATCGTTTTCAATGCGGCCGATCACGGGAGGGTCGTTCGCTCGAAGTGCCCGCTCTTTCGCTACGGCGTCGCCCGGAAGCGTCAGCAGCCAGGTAGGGAGCGTCTGCCCCGGCGTCGAGCCGCCTCCCGCCACGCTTTCGCCCGCGATCAATTCCAAGTCCGGAATGCTCGCGCGAATTCGCTCGGCCCGCTGGCGAATTTCTTCCGCGCCGATGCGCATCATGCGCCACGCCGGAATTTGATCCCATCGCTCGAACAACACGTGGCGCAGAGTGGTTTCGAGCGCCTGCGTGATCAGCTTGTCGAGCCGCAGCGCGCGAAACAGAGGATTGCGGCGCACCCGGCGGATCAATTCGGCGTCCCCGGCGAGAATCCCCGCCTGCGGCCCACCCAGAAGCTTGTCTCCACTGAAGGAAACCAGATTCGCTCCGGCCGTGAAGCTAGCGTCCACGCGCGGCTCCTGAATTCCGAACGGCGTCAGATCCGCCACGCAGCCGCTGCCCAAGTCTTCATAGAGCGGAAGCCCTCGCTCGCGCGCTAGCGCCGCCAGCTCTTGCAAACCCGGTTTGGAGGCAAATCCCTCGATCCGGAAATTGCTGGGATGAACACGCATCAGCAGCCGCGTGTCCGCGCCGATCGCGGCGCGATAATCTTCGAGATGCGTCCGGTTGGTGGTTCCCACTTCCTTGAGGCGGACGCCGCTCGCGGCCATGATATCCGGAATTCGGAATCCATCGCCGATTTCGATCAGCTCGCCGCGGCTCACGACGACTTCCCCGCCCCGCCCCAGCTCATTCAGCGCGAGCAGCACAGCCGCGGCGTTATTGTTCACCGCGATTCCCGGTTTCCCTGCCAGCCTTTCGATCAATCCGGCGATATGCGCGTCGCGTTTGCCGCGCTTGCCCGTTTCGAGATCATATTCCAGATTCGAATAGCCTTCGAGCGGGCGAAATCCCACGAGCGGTGCGCGGCCCAAGTTGGTGTGTAGAATCACGCCGGTGGCGTTGATGATACGGCGCAGAGAACCGCGCGCGAGAGCGGCGAGATTGGCGCGCAGACGCGCTTCGGGGTGGGTAAGGTCCCCCGCCCTGACGGGCGGGGCTGAATCGGGCGGGGCTGAAGTGCGATCGCCTCCGGCCAGAAGCGCGGCTCGCGCTTCCGCCAGAACCCGGCGCGCTTCCGCCACGATGAGCGCACGGGGCGCTACGCCGTTGAGACGCGAAACCAGCTCATCGACGCTCGGGAGGTCACGAACCGTCATAGACGGGCTTTAGGATGCGCACGGTCGTAAACCGCCATCAGGTCCGTGAGTGAGACTTGCGTGTACTTTTCCGTGGTGGAAAGCGTTGCGTGCCCGAGCAATTCCTGAATGGCCCGCAGATCCGCTCCGTCCGCCAGAAGATGCGTCGCATAGGCGTGGCGGAAGCTATGCGGATGCAACGAGGAATCGCCGGCGATCGTGCGCGCGTAGAATTTCACGATTTGCCGCGCTCCTCGATCGCTGAGCCGCGCGCCACGATGATTCACGAACAGCGCTCGCTCGTCCGGTTTGGCATGGCGCGCGGCCAAGTATTTTTCGAGCGCCGCCGCGGCCTTGGCCCCATAAGGAACCTGGCGCTCCTTGCGGCCTTTTCCCCGAACGCGAATCCATTTTTCGCTCCGATCGATATCGTCGAGATTCAAGCCGACGAGTTCGGCCACGCGAACCCCGCAGCCGTAAAGCAGCTCGAACAGCAGCAAGTCGCGAGCGGGATAGGGGCGATCGATTTCGGTTTGCGCGATACCATCGATCAAACCGTTGGTTTGCTCCGCCGTAGGAACGGCCGGAAGGCGTTTCGGCGCTTTCGGCGTTCGAACCAGGCGCGCGGTGTTCGTCGCGACGATTCCCTCGCGCAGCAGAAATCGAAACAGAGAGCGAATGGCGGCCAGTTTGCGCCGGATCGAAACCCGATCCAACTCGCGATCGTAAAGCGAGCCGAGCCATTCCCGGAGATCGAGCGCGGAAATAGCCGAAGGATCGGGCGGCGCCGAATCCGGCGGGCAAAAATAATCGAGGAATTGCGCGAGATCGGATTCGTAATTCCGCAGCGTGTGCGGAGATGCGTTTTGAAGCCGCAACGCGGAGAGATAACGGTCGATGGATACGGAAAGCTCAGGCATGCGCGAACGACGCCTCCAGTGCGCGGCGGCAAATTTCGGCGTGGCGAAGTCTGCGATCGCGGATCTGACGATCCAGAGGAGGAAACAAGTCGAAGGCAATGTTCGCTGGTTGGTAGCCGTCCGGGTCCGCGCCGGAGACGTACGCGCATAGCGAGCCGAGCGCGGTTTCTCTTGGCCGTTCGAGCGGCGCGCCTGCGGCGTTCCGACCGGCGACCAGTCCCGTGGCAATGGATTCGACGTACCCTTCGACTCCGGTGATCTGACCCGCGAAGAAAATGTGCGGGTGGGCGCGGAGCTGAAGACGGGCATTCAACAGCGCGGGGCCGTTGATATAAGTGTTGCGATGCACCTGGCCGAAGCGCAGAAACTCGGCGTTCTGGAGGCCGGGAATCATACGTAGGACGCGCTGCTGGTCGCCGAAGCGCATGTGATTTTGGAAGCCGACTAAATTGTAGCTTCCGGCGCGGACATTTTCGCGGCGAAGCTGGACCACGGCGTAGGGACGGCGGCCGGAGCGGGGATCTTCCAGGCCGACGGGCTTCATGGGGCCGAAGCGGAGGGTCTCGCGACCGCGGCGGGCCAGCTCTTCAATCGGCAGGCAAGCTTCGAAGTAGCGGACGTCTTTGTTTAAGAAATCGTCGTCTTCTATATGCGCGGGAACGCTTTCGCCCACGAGCAACGCGTCCACGAAACCCTCGTATTCTTCGCGATCGAACGGGCAGTTCAAATAATCGTCCGTACCGTCCAGCGATTTTCCGTAACGCGAGGCCGCGAACGCGATGGACATATCGATCGAATCGGCGCTCACAATGGGGCTGATGCTGTCATAGAAGAAAAGGCGAGTGGAGCCGGTGAGCCGGCAGATCTCCGAGGCCAGCGCATCGGAAGTCAAAGGGCCGCTCGCAACGATCCAGGTTTTATCCGGATCGAGCGTCGTGACTTCTTCGCGACGGATTTCGATAGAAGGATTCCTCGAAATGGCGCGCGTGACTTCGGCCGAAAAGCGCTCGCGATCGACGGTAAGAGCATGACCAGCCGGAACGCGGACGCGCGGCGCGATCTCGCCGATGAGCAGAGATCCTGCGCGGCGCAGTTCCTCTTTCAGCAGCCAGGGCGCGGTGTTCTCTTGCTCGGATTTGAGGGAATTGCTGCAAACCAGTTCGGCAAAATCGGAGGTTTTATGCGCGGGGGTTTGGCGGTGCGGGCGCATTTCGTATAAAACGACGCGCGCGCCGGCGCAGGCGGCTTGCCAAGCAGCTTCCGGCCCGGCTAGGCCGCCTCCGACAACGTGAACTTCAGGCCGCATGATATTCCCCGAAAACCTTGCGGAGGCGATCCGAAATTTCGCCGACCGTGGCGAGCGCTTCGCAGGCGTCGAGGATTTTCGGCATGAGGTTGTCCGAGCCGCGGGCGGCTTGTTCCAATGCGTCGAGCCGCTGTTGCACAACCGCGGCATCGCGCGAAGCTCGGACCTCGCGGAGCCGCTCAATCTGCTTGTGCTCCAATTCGGGATCGATATGAAAAGCGGGCGGAGGTTGATCCTCACCTTGATGGAAGCGGTTGACACCGACGACGGCGGTTTCGCCGCGCTCCACCGATTGCTGGTAGCGATACGCCGCGCTCTCGATTTCGCTTTGGATGAAACCTTGCTCGATGGCGGCGATGGCGCCTCCCAGAGCGTCGATGCGATCGAGATATTCGCGGGCGCCCCGCTCGATTTTCCCGGTCAGTTCTTCGATGTACTCGCTGCCTCCTACCGGGTCGGCGACTTTGGCGACGCCCGTTTCGTAAGCGATGATTTGCTGCGTGCGGAGGGCCAGGCTCGCGGCTTCCTCGGTGGGAAGGCCGAGGGCTTCATCGCTCGAATTCGTATGGAGGGATTGCGTTCCGCCGAGCACGGCCGCGAGGGCTTGCAGGGCCACGCGAACGACGTTCACGTCGGGCTGCTGAGCCGTAAGCGTGGAGCCGGCGGTTTGAGCGTGGAAACGCAGCATCATGCTCCTGGAGTCTTTGGCTCCAAAGCGATCTTTCATGAGGTTCGCATACAAGCGTCGTGCGGCGCGGAATTTCGCGATTTCTTCCAGAAAATCGTTGTGCGCGTTGAAGAAGAAAGAAAGCCGCGGGGCGAAGGAATCGACGGCGAACCCCGCGCGGAGAGCGGATTCGATATAAGCGACGGCGTTGGCGAGGGTGAACGCGACTTCCTGCGTGGCCGTCGAGCCCGCTTCGCGAATGTGATAGCCGCTGATGGAGATGGGGTTCCATTCCGGTAGTTCGGCGCCGGCCCAGCCGATGAGATCGGTGACGATGCGCATAGCGGGGCGCGGAGGATAAATGTACGTGCCTCGCGCGATATATTCCTTGAGGATGTCGTTTTGAACGGTGCCGGACAATGTGCTAAGACCCGCGCCCTGGCGCTTGGCGACGAGCACATAAAGCGCCAGCAGAATAGCCGCAGTGGAGTTGATGGTCATCGAAGTGGTGACCTGATCCAGGCGGATTCCTTCGAGCAGCGTTTGCATGTCGGCCAGCGAACAGATGGCCACGCCGACTCGGCCGACCTCGCCCGCGGCAAGGGAGTGGTCGGAATCCAGGCCCATTTGAGTCGGCAGATCGAAAGCGACGGAGAGGCCGGTAACGCCCTGCGAGAGCAGAAGACGATAGCGGTGGTTGCTTTCCTCGGCGGTCCCGAAGCCCGCGTACTGCCGCATGGTCCAGAGCCTGCGGCGGTACATTTCGGGATGAATGCCGCGAGTGAAGGGGAATTGACCGGGGGCTTCGGAGGGGTTCATGGGCGTGTCGAACCAAACACGTGAAGAAGTCTCCAGCTCTCCCGAAGATCTCGGGTGGACGAGATAAGAGCTTTGCGAACTTTGCGTTTTTGCGAGAATTTCACTCTTACCGCCCCTTGGCCTGTGGGGACGCTCGCGGCGTCAGGGGCACAGGTTCGCCGTGCTTCTTTAGACTTTTCAGATACCCCTCGTTGGCCTCTCGGAGATTCGCGATAGCTTCGGCACGCGTGTGGCCCTGGGAAACGCCGCCGGGCAAAGCGGGGCAAGTGGCTACGAAAACTCCGTCCTCGTCTGGTTCGAGATAGACGCGGTACTCCATCACTCTGGATTCTAACTCCGGCGTAAACAGCTCCAAGCCCAGTAGTGCATCCCCGAGCTGCGGGGACCAGAAGCGTGCGCGTTACCCGCTCAAGCCCGACCCACGGGTGGGCCGGCTGAGACCGGCTCCTTAGACTCGACCTCTGTCTCCGGGGCGCCGATCAGACGATCCACTTCCGCGCGCTCGAGCGTTTCCTTGCGCATCAACTCCTGCGCGATGCGCTCCAATGGGTCGCGCCGCTTCAACAGGATTTCGGTGACGCGCGCGTGGGTCTCATCCACGATGCGGCGCGATTCATCGTCGATTTTCTCTGCCGTGCGCTCGCTGTAGTTGCGCTCCTCCATATCGAGGGGCGATTTCAAAAATTGCCCGGCCAACGAGCGCCCGTAAGTCAAAGGTCCCAGGGGGTCGCTCATGCCAAATCGGGTGATCATCTGCCGAACCAAAGCGGTGGCGCGCTCCAGGTCGTCGGAGGCGCCAGTGGAGACCACGCCGTCGTAATGAATCTCTTCGGCCGTCCGCCCGCCCAGCAGCACCGCAATCTGATCCTCCAACTGCGGTTTCGTCATGAGATAGCGTTCCTGCGTGGGGAGCTGCAAGGTATAACCCAGCGCGCCGATGGAGCGCGGAATGATCGACACGCGATGCAAGGGATCGGCGTTCTTCACCGTGATCGCCACCAACGCGTGGCCGGCTTCATGAACCGCTACGCGTTCCTTCTCTTGCGGACTCATCACCCGGCTCTTCTTTTCCAGACCCAGCATGACGCGGTCGGCGGCTTGTTCGAAGTCGCGGAGTTCCACCCGATCGCCGCCGCGCCGCACCGCCAGCAGCGCCGCCTCATTGACGATGTTCGCCAAATCCGCTCCCACCATTCCGGGAGTGCGAGCGGCGATGATCTCCAGTTCCACGTTTTCGGCCAAGCGGACCTTGCGCGCGTGCACTTTCAGAATCTCGACGCGGTCCCTGAGGTCGGGCCGGTCGACCAACACCTGGCGATCGAAACGGCCGGCGCGCAATAGCGCAGGGTCCAGCACCTCCGGCGTGTTGGTCGCGGCCATGATAATCACGCCGTCGGAGGAGTCGAAGCCGTCCATTTCCGCCAGCAGTTGATTCAGCGTCTGCTCGCGCTCGTCATTGCTGAAGCCCATGGCTCGGCCTGTACTGCGCGACTTTCCGATGGCGTCCAGCTCGTCGATGAAGACGATGCAAGGAGCTTTCAGCTTCGCCTGCTCGAATAGATCCCGCACCCGGGCCGCGCCCACGCCGACAAACATCTCCACGAACTCCGACCCGGAGATCGAGAAGAACGAAACATTGGCTTCGCCGGCGACCGCTTTCGCCATCAGTGTTTTCCCGGTTCCCGGAGGGCCAACCAGCAGGACTCCTTTCGGGATGCGGCCGCCGAGCTTCTGATATTTCGCCGGCTGGCGGAGGAAATCCACCACCTCTTCCAACTCCTGCTTGGCTTCGTCCAAGCCCGCCACGTCCTGAAAGCTCACCTGCATCTTCCGGGATTCGTCGTGGATCTTGGCGCGATTCTTCCCGAAGGTCATGGGGCCGCCGCCTTGCGTCAAACGGCGCATGCCCGCTCCCCAAATCAGCGCAATGATTATGAAGGGGAGCAGCCAGGCCAAAGCGCTCCAGTACCACGCGGTGTGGTCGATCTGTCCGCCGAATTTTACCGAGTGGTCCTCCAGCTCTTTCACCAGCGAAGTTGCATCGATTTCCGGCAGGCGCGTGGCTTTAATTGTGACGGGGGGCGCCTTGGGGTTCGCTGGGTCGGGCTTCATCACGCCGGTCAACTCCGTGTCGGCGATCTCCACCTCGGCCAGCTTGCCGCTGTGCACATCGTCAAGGAATTCGCTATACGGAACTTCTTTCGGCCCTCGGCTGGGCGAGACCCGCCCGATCATGTAGAGGATCGCGGCAATCACAATGATGTTTACCGCAGTGAAAATCCATCGGCGCCTTTGTTGGCGATCCACCGCTTTCGAATGCTGCATGTGACGGGCCAATTCGTCGCCTGTAAAAATGCTGGAAGGCAGAAACGGGCACGAAGAATCAGTAACTTGGGTGGCGGCTCCAGCGCGAGCGGGAGTCAGGTGCATTTTTGGGGCGCCCGTGCCGGACCCAGTAGACCGGCTGAGCCGCAGATTTTAGGGATTTCCGCGGCCCAGACGTCCTGCGTTAGTAGCCGTAAGGAGCATCGGGAGCCGGTGGCGCAGGCTGTGCGGAAGCCGGTGGAGCGGGAGCCGGAACAGCTTGGGCCGGAGGCGCCGGTACCGCGCAACCGGGCGACGGTTGCCACACTCCGTTCTGGTCATAGTAGCCTCCGCAGGCCGGAGGCGCATATCCATACGGAGCCGGATAGGCATACGGGTATCCATAAGGAGCGTAAGCATAAGGGTACACACCGAACCCAAAGCCGAGTCCAATGCTTGGACCGTAATATCGCGGGCCAATGTGGCCGCCATACACTCGCGGCGCGGCATAAGCGTGCCCGCCGCGAAATCCGCCTCGACCGGCGGCAAAAGCCGGCGCTGCACCCAACGCTGCCACCAAAACCAGCGGAGCAACCTTTTTTGCGATGCTCAAAAATCGTTCTTTCATAGCCACCTCCAGATCTCTCTCTCACTATCCAACAAGGCATCTGAATGACCGGTTCTAATCACCTGAAAACGCTTGAAAATGTGGGTGAGAGGAAGATCCGTCGGCGTTGAAAAGCACCACTCGGCTTAGAAGAGCCACCAGTAAGAACAAAATCTTGACCCGGTCGCGCCGCCGGCTGGCGACACGAACAGTGCGTTCGATCGTCGTGGCGATTCCGTGGCCGTGCCGAGGCCCGAACACCAGAGTTTGCGGCACCAAAAGATCGAGCGTGCCTTGCAAAAGTTGAATGCGATCCGGTTTCCGCCATACTAGGAGACAGTCTACCAGAAAACTAGGAGATCGTCTGCTATTAAACGGCCGAGGAACCTTCATTCTGCTTCATTCTGACTTCATCTGCCTTCATCTATCTCCAGATCTGGAGTTTCCACCCTTTGGGAATGCATTGGACGGGACCCGTATCAGGGCACGACTTCAGTCGTGCCGAGTTCCACCAAAAGCGCCTTCAACCTCCTATCGCATTTCGAGATGAATCCGGTCTTTTTCGTTTTCCTCGCAGACGTATTCCAGGACGTCGCTGTCGGGAACCAGCACTTCGGTGACCTTGACCGTGAACGGCCTCGTGTACACTTTCGGATCGTCAACAGTAAGGCTCAGATCCATATGGCCGAAGTCACGGCGGTGAAAACGCTCCTGAATTCGCAAAGCCTCGCTGTGCGGATGGCCAAGGATATCGAGCAATGTCTTATCTGTAAAACCCGTCGCATCCACCACCAGCGTGTCGGCCTCCCATCTCCCCACCGAGTAGCCCATCCACGCCGGTTGAGGATCGGCCGGAAGCTTCCGGCCGTCCGTGAATATCTGACGATAGGAGTCGCCCGCCTCATAAAGCACCGCTATTTCTGCGGGGGCTTGGATCATTTTGAAAGGAGCAAAATTGAACAGATCGGCGCGGGGCAGGCCCATCGGCAGACATCGGGCATCCGGACTGATCGCGGGTCTCTGTCTGGTTCGAAGCAACGCCGCCGTCTCTGGCCGCAAAGGCGCCTCTTCCGGTTTGAAATCCGCCAGGATGTTGAAGGAGTATTTCGAAAACGTCGTAGGGTCATCTCCCGGCACGGCATAAGTCTTGGTATCGGGACCGAATAAACGCTCGATTTCCCCGGCGGGCGCGAGTTCCGTACGCCACACACCGGAAAGATCGGGTTTTCCATTGGAAGCGCGAGGGGCTTTTGCGGCAAGGTTCGGCTTACCGTCCCGAGTGCGAGGTGTCGCGGGCGTGGGATAGTTCAACCACTGAGCGTTCACACAAAGCAGAGTTCCACCTAACAGGAGTCCCACTCCCTTGATCCGATCGCCCATAGATCCTCCGTACCCGTTCTAGTTCATGTTGCCACACGAGGGTCACGTTTCGAGCCCAACTTCGCGGCTTTCGCTCCATAACGCAGTAACAGCAGGAGAAGCTACGGCATCCTCGAATAGAACTTCAGAGGAGGGACATATGTGTCCAGCATGCCTCGCAAGCACAGCAGTAATGTCGCCGGAGCCGGATCTACGGGAGGAATTTTGGCAGTGTGCATCGGCAAGTTCAGAAAATTTCTCAGAGCGAGTGGCCTCGGCCTGTTTCAGAAAACGAAGGAGAAATAGATGGAACCAAGCAAGCAGAGAAACACAGAGCAGAGAGACGGGCATCTCCCGATGAAGACGTCCCCGATCATGTCGCGGCAAGAGTGGGAGGCTGCGCGCCAGCAGCTCCTCGTGAAGGAGAAGGCCCTAACCCGCTCCCGTGACGCGCTGGCCGCCGAACGCCGGCGGATGCCTTGGATGGCCATCGAGAAGGCGTACCAATTCCAAGGGCCCGAGGGTAAGGTTAGCCTGCTCGACCTGTTCGAGGGCCGCAGGCAGTTGATCGTCTATCGTGCCTTCTTCGAGCCCGGGGTGTTCGGCTGGCCCGAGCACGCCTGCCGCGGCTGCTCCCTCGGGGCCGATCAGGTTTCCAACCTGGCTCATTTGAACGCTCGCGACACTACACTTGCCTGGGCGTCGCGTGCGCCGCAGAAGGACATCGAGCGCCTGAAGGCGCGGATGGGTTGGAGGATGCCGTGGTACACCATGACAGACAGCTTCGACAAAGACTTTGGTGTGGACGAGTGGCACGGCCACAATGTATTCATCCGCGACGACGACGGCAACATCTTCCGCACGTACTTCGTTAACAGCCGCGGCGACGAGGCGATGGGGAGCACCTGGAGCTACCTCGATATCACGCCGCTCGGCCGCCAGGAGACTTGGGAGGACTCACCCGAGGGCTATCCCCAGACCCCGCCGTACAAGTGGTGGAACTGGCACGACAACTACAATGCCGAGACCTCGCCTGACCCGAAGTGGGTCGACATATTAACCGACCCGCAAGAAGCCGCCCGAAAGCGCCAGGCAGAGGAGAAAGCTGTACGGCGTTAGCACCCGGGCTCGCAAAGGACAGAACGGCCACCTTCGGTCTTCCGTAGGCCGCCCAGTTCTCTACGCGCGGCGTCGGAACACCCAATCGTAAAGGATAGGAAGCAGCAAAAGTGTCAAGACGGTGGAGCTGAACAAGCCGCCAATGACTACGCTCGCGAGCGGGCGCTGTACTTCGGCTCCGGTCGAGGTCGCCGTGGCCATGGGGATGAAACCGAAGCTTGCGACGAAGGCAGTCATCAGGACAGGCCGCAGCCTGCGGCGTGCGCCGCTCAACACCGCTTCCCGGACCTCGTATCCGGCCTTAGAAAGCTGATTGATGGAGCTCACTAGAACCACTCCGTTCAACATCGCTACTCCGAATAACGCGATAAATCCGATGGAAGCCGAGAGGTTCAGGTTCATTCCGCGAATCCACAGCGCCGCGATCCCGCCGACGAGGGCAAAAGGAACATTTCCCACTACCAGAAGCGCGAGCTTCGCGGAGGAGAACGTCAGGTAGAGCAGGATGGAAATGAGCGCGATCACGATCGGAACAATCACCATCAGCCGGCGCGTGGCGCGCTCCTGATTTTCGAACTGCCCGCCATATTCGATGAAATAGCCGGTGGGCAAAGCGACTTCGCGATCGATATTCGACCGGACTTCCGCGACAAAACTTCCAAGATCCCGCCCACGAACGTTCGACATGACGACCATGCGGCGCTGGCCTTCTTCGCGATTGATCAGTTCTGGCCCGCTTTTCACTTCGATGCGCGCGACTTGTTCCAAAGCGACTTGCTCACCCGTTGGGGCGCGGAGCATGATCCCGCGCATCGCGTCGGGATCGGTGCGGTAGCGCTCGGGAACGCGGAGGGCCACAGTGTAGCGCTTCTGACCGTCGAGAACCTCGGAAATCAGATCGCCCGAGCCGGCGCTCGAAACCGCTTCTTCCACATCGGTCACATTGAGACCATAACGGGCCAGGGCGCCGCGATCCACGCGAATGGACAGATCGGTGACGCCCGATGTCAATTCCATCTGCGGCTCCGCCGCTCCGCGAACCCGCGACACCACGCGCAGCACCTGCCGGCCAAGCGCGTCCAGTTCCCGAAAATCCGTACCGAAAACCTTGATCGCGAGGTCAGCTTTTACGCCGGAGATGGTTTCGTCGATTCGCATTGCCATCGGTTGCGTGAAGTTAAAGGCGACGCCGGGAATCGTCTCCATCTCCTTCGCGATGGCCTCGATCAGTTCCTCCTTGGAATGAAACCGTTTCCATGTGTCCATGGGGCGCAGCAGCAGATATGTGTCGCCTTCGTTTATGCCCATGGCCTCGGTAGCAAAATCGGGACGGCCGATCTTGATCACGATGTCCGCGATTTCCGGAATTTGGCGAAGCTTCTGCTCGATCCTTTTGCTAATCACGACGGATTCTGTTAGCGAGACGCCCGGTATCTTGCGCGTCTCCATTAAAATGGAGCCCTCGTCGAGCTTGGGCATGAATTCGGTGCCGATGAAGTAGAGCGATCCGAGCGCCACGGCGAGAACGAGGACCGCCGCCAGCATCGTGAGGATACGATGATTCATGGCCCCCGTCAGCAACCGCACGTAAACGCGGCCAACAGGAGCGATCCAGCCGTGCTCTTCGGCAGAGTGACGGCCGCTTCCGATTCCCTTGCGGAAGCTGACGGAAGCCAGCGTCGGCACTAACGTGAGGGCAAGCACCAGAGAGCCGGCGAGAGCGGTGCAAACGGTGATCGCCATGGGCCGGAACATTCTGCCTTCCATACCTTGGAGAAAAATTACCGGCAGGTATACGCCGATAATGATGACCACCGCGAACGTCATCGGCCGGGCTACTTCCTTGGCAGCGTGCCGCACCGATTCCAGGGGAGATTCCTCGCCGTGTTGTTCCCGAAGGCGATGAACCGAGTTCTCCATCATGACCACGGCGCCGTCCACGATCATCCCGAAATCGATGGCGCCCAAGCTCATCAAATTCGCGCTTATGCCGAATATTCGCATTCCCAAAAAGCTGATCAGTATCGAAAACGGAATAACCGCGGCGGTGATTAGCGCTGCCCGCAAATTGCCGAGGAAGATCAATAGCACCACCGTGACGAGAATGAATCCTTCGAAAAGGTTTTTCTCAACGGTGTGAATGGTTCCGTCAATGACAAAGGATTGATCGTAAAATGGTGAGATCTTTACGCCTTTGGGCAGGCGAAGGCTCGCGATTCGTTCCTTTACCTGCTCGATCAGCCGCTTGCCGTTTTCTCCTTTGAGCATGATGACCATGCCGGAGACGGTCTCGCCATTGCGGAGCGTCGCGCCCTCCGGCGGTGCGGCTCCGATGCGCACCTGGGCGATATCACGCAGAAGAATGGGCGTGCCGTTGCTTGCGGCGAGGACGATATTCCCTAGATCGCCCGTAGTGACGGCGCGCCCCGTGCCGATCAGCGTGTACTGTGCCGCGGCGTGTTCGATGTAGCCGCCGCCGAAATTTGTGTTGTTGGCGTCGACGCGCTCCGCCACATCGTGCAGTGTAAGACCATACTGCGCGAGCAGAGAGGGATCGGCGACAATTTGGAATTGTTTGGTCTGTCCGCCCCACGCGTTAATCTCGCTCACGCCCGGAAGCGTGCGAAGTTGCGGCTTGATCACCCATTCGTGGAGATCCTTGAGTTCCATGGGACTCATCGGACCGGACAGCGTGTATTGATACAGCTCGCCAAACGCCGTGGCGGGCAATCCGAGCGTCGGCTGAATCCCGCGCGGAAACACCGAGGAAATTTGCTGTAATCTTTCCGCCACCAACTGCCGGGCGAAATACATCGATACGGAGTCGTCGAAGACAATGGTGACCATGGAAAGCCCCAGCTTCGACAACGACCGGACCTCTTCCTTATTCGGTAGGCCGAGCATGGAGCGCTCGATGGGATAAGTGACGAGCTGTTCGACTTCAGTTGGCGGCAGGGATGGAGCGTCGCTGACCACGACCACCTGGTTGTTAGTGAGATCGGGAAAAGCTTCTACAGGGATGGTATAAAGCGCATAGCCGCCTCCACACAACAGTGCGAGGACTCCCATGACGACAAGCCAGCGGTGCGCGAGCGTTTGGTCGATGATGCGGTTCAGCATGGCGGTTAATCGTTTTCCACGCTCGCTCTGAGCAGTTGGGACTTAAGAACGAAGCTGCCGCGCACAGCAACCTGCTCGCCCGGTTTTAGCCCTTCGAGAATCGGCGTTTTGCCGTCCGCGGTTTCTCCCGTCATCACAGGACGTACGGAAAATCGGTCCGGGCTGGTTCGCACGAAGACGACGTCCTGGCCGTCGATCTGCTGTACGGCATCGGAGGAGACCATAAGGACGGGCTTGCCGCCGCCCACGGGAATCTCCGCGTCCGCGAGCATCTGTGGCCGCAAGCGGTTCTGCGGATTCGCAAGCTCAATGCGGACCTGCATCATCCGCGTCGCTGGATCGAACTCTTGCCCCAGGTTTGTGATTGTGCCGGAGAGCCTCGTGGCCTGATCGAGGACCACGTAGACACGCTGACCCATTCGCAATTTCGCGAGGTCTTCTTGCCGTACCGAGGCCAGCATCCATACATCGGCGAGATCGCCGATCGCAAAGGTCACGGTATCGAGCTCGACGGTTTTGCCCGGCGTCACGTTCTTTTCCAGGACGAATCCATCGGATGGAGCGATGATGGGCACTTCGTCTTCCGTCTCGTCCTCACGATTCGGAGTAGGCTCGGCGGGCACCTTCAGATCGTCTTCCAACAGGTCCTTGGTGCGATCCACTTCGATATCGGCTCGCTTGACGGCGGCCTGGGCGCTTACCAGGTCTTGCTGCGCCAGCTCGACCTGCTGCACGGAGCCGGCCTTGAGCTCAAGCAATCTCTTTGCGCGATCAAGAGTCCGTTGCGCTTGTGCCGCCTCGGAAGAGGCGCGCTCGCGCTCGGAAACGGCGACGCGATACATAGCGCGAGTGTCGCGCACCTCGTCGGCGTGGAAGCGCGCGAGGATTTGCCCTTTGGTAACGTGGTCGCCTAAGCCCACATAGACATGAGTCACCGAGCCTATCGTGCGAACACCGAGTTTCCAAGTGCGGCTGTCGTCGATGGCGATCACGCCTTTCACGCGCAGATAGTCGGGCTGGCTGGACAGCGCCGCAGGCGCTGTCTCGATCTTCGCCTCGGCCTGCTGGTCGGGCGGTACGACGACTTCGTCCTTGGCGGGTTTCGGTTCCGAGGCGGTGGGAGCCGATTCAGCCGAAGCCCTTTGCCGGCTACATGCCGTAAAGCAAGCGACACAAAGAACGGATAAAACCCAAACGTATTTCATTCTTCCCCCACCCCTTCAGCGGCTTCTAACTTCGCCACGCTCTGCCAGTAATCAGCCATGCCGCGAACCCAGGCCAGATCGGCGTCCAGACGAGCGCGTTCGGCGTCCAGGAACCGAAGCAAGTCGACGCCGCCCTCGGCATAGGCAGCCGATGCGATCCGCGAGATTTCCGCCGCATCTTCACGAAGCGGCCCGAGTATTTTCACCACCTCCGCACGGCGCATTTGAAACTCTTCGAGCGCGCCGCTGTACTCCATGCGGATGTCGTTCTCTGCAGCGGCGAGCAGGTCTTGCTGCCGGCGGACCTCAGCTTGAGCCGCTGCGCGGTTACCTCGATTCTTGTCGGTCACGGGCAATGTCACCCGCACCGAGACGATCGCCGTGTTCACGCCGTAGGTGGTGTCGGGAAGTTCGGTGCGCTTGTATCCGTACGTGACGTTCAAATCCGGCCTGGCCGCCACGTCCTGGAACCGCGCGTTAGCCTCCGCTTCCGCCAAAGCCGCCTTCGCGGCTCGAATTTCGGGGCGTTGCCCCAGTACTTGATCGGCTCCCAGCGGCTCGATAATTTTCTCCACCGTCAGGGGTTCTACGAGAACCATCTCGGCGAAGCCGGTCTTTCCCATTTGCTTCAGAAGTTCGATCCGTGCCGTATTGGCGTCGATGGCGGCGAGGTTCGCGGCGATATTAAGCCGTTCGTGTTCCAGGCGGACGCGAATTAAGTCCTGCTCCGGAATAGCGCCGGCGCTGAGTTTCGCCGCGTTATAGTCGACCGTCTTTTGGAAATTGTCGGCCGTGGTCCTGAGGATGTCCCTCACTTCCTGCACCCCTCGCGCGGCCCAATATGTTAGCCGGACATTCCGGACGACTTCCCAGCGCGCCAGATCGTAGTCCGCTTGCGATCGGGCAACATTTTTTCCGGCGGCCTCAATGCGCGCGGATCTCTTTCCCAATACGTCGAGCGGCTGATTGATCATCGCCAGCGTGTCTACGTCGCGCGTGTAGGTCTGGCCGGGCCGAAGATTTTCGTTTTGAAATTGAAACTCCGGATTGGGGATCGCACGCGCTTGCCTGAGCAAACCTTGCGCGACAGAAATACGATCCGACTCCGCTTTAAGCGAAACGCGCGAGGCTAGGGCTTGGTTGATAGCGTCTTGCAGGCTAAGCGTCGCTTCAGCGCCGCGGACATGGGGACCAAAGGCTACGAGCGCGGCAATCCACACTCGCAAAAAATGTTTTCTGTTCACGATTCTCCTTCCGGCATCCTCGATCAAACGGACACGATTTGCCGGCAACCGGATGCACTCCGGGGCCGGAACACACTAATAGGGAGTCCTACGGAAGGTTAGGCGGGAGGGGCACGCGGGATGGAGCAGTCGCCGGCAGGAGGATCGTGGGCACAAGCTTCCGCAGGCGGGCACGGTACCGAAACAACCGTCCAAATCGGTTCCACCGCTTGGGCGCGTGTAAGAGCGAAAGGCGGAAGAAGCGGGGCGAACTCGAGCGTGAAGGTGTCGAGCGACGTTGCCAGCGCGTGATCGTCCGCGTCGTCGAAGTGAGCGCCCGGCGGATCGTCGTGCAGATTGTCGCGCAGGGCATCGCCCAGAGCAGCGACCGCGTAGAAATGCGTATGGATTTCGGATGCGTGGCCGTCGTGGGAATGGACATGCTGGAACGGAGCCAGGCAAAATGCGGTTAGCAGAGAACAGCAGGTCGAAACCGGGGCGGCGAAACGCATCTAAATACTTGGTTCGTCAGAAAAAATCGTGGGTAGATGTCGGTTCTGGGAGCTTGCCAAGTGAGTGATACAGGGCAAGTTCGAGGCAGCGGAAGGTGCGAAAGCCATAGGATTTTCTCATGGTGACTTTAGCTTTGTTGTTCAGCCCC
>DATDGT010000111.1:0-6290 GCA_036521975.1 Bryobacteraceae bacterium | reverse complement strand
GGGTGTTTTAGTGTACGCGGGGTTCGTCAGCAACTCGGGTTCCGCGTCGCTTCAAGATCTCACAAAAAGGAGGGCATTTGTTTTGGGGCTCTACCGAACCTGACCGAAGCGGTCTACAAAATTATTTTGGACACGAGTGCCCAGATATATTCCCTCTGGATCTCCGGAATGATCAACAATTTGCCGTTCCATTGTTCCATCAGGGTCTGGATAGATAGGTCGTAGGACTGGGTTACGACTTTCCGCTCGGCAGGCGGGAAGGAGAAGCTCTCACCAGAATCCATCTCCTCCTCGGCGAGACTACCGGTGCGCGGCTCGGGCTCTTGACTCATGCGTATAGATGGAGTATTGCATATGTTCTCGCCTCCTCCCTGGTGGAAGATCCTTGCGTTCGCGGGGTCGGGTCGGGATCGACAGCTAAAGCGGGAGCGAGACTTTTGGCGGGCCGCGTCGCAGCCTGGAGTCCGCTCCTTTCATTTCACCCGCGCTGTGCGAACCAGTCTGGGCAACGTGCCCTCCAGCTGACGCGAAACGCGCTACCTGTAGAACTACTTCGGCTCCCCATCGGCGTAAGCAGGGGATACATCCTGGGAAACGCTAGTGCTGTATCGGAAGCGAACCGGCGCACAAAGCCCGACCAGAGAGATGAGGACGGGCCGCCGGTTCGCTTTCGATAGAGCCGTTTGAAGGAAGCCGGGTTTGGCATCCAGGTGCTATGGAATTTGAATCTGTCGAAGATAAGGCAGGACGATTAGGAAGCGAACCGTGGGTTGTAGGAGGCAGCCGAAGAGGCAGAAAGCTCGAGTTGCAGACCGGCCAGGGCGCTCCGGGAACGGAGTAGGGACAGAGTTCGAGTGCTGGCGCGGAGGCGCATGGTGAGACCGATATGACAAAGATCGAGTCACAAGCACGAGACGGCCTCCTGAGGTGGAGCGCGTAGACGCAACTCCATAGGCGAAAGGCGTTGCACCATGATCATCCTTCCCTGGCAGATAGGGCAGCGCCAAAGCGGCGCGGCAACATCGGAGTTTCTCTCTGCCGTGGGTGCCGACGGGGACTGAGACGCGCGCGCCAGTAGCTCCAGACAACGCGGTAAGAGTGCCGCGCGGCGCCGATGGGCCAAGAAGCCAAAATAGCGGATGCGCACGAATCCCGGTGGTAGTACGTGCAAAAAGAAGCGGCGCAGAAACTCATCCACCGAAATTCGCGCCAGCCGCTGCTGGTTGTGGTGGGCCGAATCGCGCCAACGGAAGGTAACCATCCCATCCGCCAATGCGACCAGGCGGTGATTGGAGATGGCCACCCGATGAGTGTATTGGCCGAGATAGTGGAGGACATACTCGGCGTTGCCGAACGGCGGTTTGGAGTAAACCACCCAATCGGAGCGGAACAGCGAGCGCAACCAGGCAGCGAAGGCTCGCGGATGACGCAGATGGGAGAGACTTCCGAAGAACCCCAGACGGCCATGGCCATGTAGCTTCCGAAGACCTGCCACAAATTTGCCGCGGAACACACGGCTGAGGATCTTGACTGGGAGAAAGAAACTGCGCGCGGCACTGGTCCAGCGGGTCTGATCGGCAGACAGTCCGCCGGCCGGGACGACGCAGTGTACGTGCGGATGAGCGAGCAGTTGCTGGTTCCAGGTGTGCAGGACGCTGAAGAAACCAATCTCCGCACCCAGATGACGTGGATCGCGAGCCACGGCCAGCAAGGTTTCGGCGCTGGCACGCAACAACAGGCCATAGATCTCGCGCTTATTCTGCAGGGCCACCGGCGCCAATTGCTGCGGCAGCGTAAAGACCACATGGGCGTACCGGGTGGGTAAGAGATCACGCTTTCGAGCCGCCAGCCAGCGGTGGCGCGCCCTGGTCTGGCACCTGGGGCAGTGCCGATTGCCACACGAGTTGTAGGAGATAGCCTGATATCTGCACCGCGAACACTCATCGACGTGCCCGCCACAAGCGGCGGTTCGGCAGGCCAGGATGGCGTTGTAGACTTTCCGATGCTGCCAGGTGAACCAACCCTGGCTGCGATCCGGGAAAGCCTCTCCCGCGGCGCGAATGACATCGGCCAGCTCGAAAGCGGGCCGTTGCATGGAGGCGCCTCAGGATTGGGGTACGCGCTGGAACTGCGGCAACTGGTCGAGCGGATTGACCAACTCTTTCATGTGCCGGTTGGAGAGGTGGATGTAGCGCGCCGTCTCCTTCAGGTTGTAGTGGCCCAGTAGCTTTTGAATGGTACAGATGTCGGTTCCCGCGTCGTACAGGTGGGTGGCAAAGCAGTGCCGTAACGTGTGCGGGTGGATAGGCTTGCGGATCCTGGCGCGTTCGGCGGCTGCGCGGCAGGCGAGCCAAACCACTTTGTCAGTCATGGGCTCATCCGCGGTGTGATCTCGGCCGCCGGGGAACAGCCACAGTTTGGGTTTGCGAGCGAGGCGGCGATAGTGCTGGCGCAATTCTTCATACAAAGTAGGGCTCAGCGGGACTTCCCGATCCCTGCCACCCTTACCCTCGCGAATGTGAATGCGCTTCATGGCTTTGTCGATATCGGCAATCTGCAGGTTGACGATTTCGGCCCGGCGGGCGCCGGTGCCGTAAGCCGTCATCAGAAGCGTGTGGTGGTAGGGCGTGTCGGCGGCGTCAATGAGTCGCCCGACTTCTTCCACGCTCAGCACCAGTGGCAGGCGGTTCTCTCTCTTGGGATAGGGAGTGTCCTCGACACTCCAACCCTTGCGAACTGTCTTCACGTAGAAGAAGCGCAGAGCCACGACCTCCCGGCATACAGCGCTACTGCTCAGTTGGCGGGCTTGGAAAAGATGGGCGACGTACTCGCGGATCTGTTCCGGGCCGAGTTGGTCGGGCGGGCGGTGGAAGTACTCCGCAAAGCTCGCCACGCTTCGCAGATAGGTGCGAGCCGTGGCTTCGGAGTAGTTCCGGCGCACGAGTTCTTCGGTCATCATCTGACGTAATCGGGTCACAAGTTCCTCCTTGTGACGCGACGATACCGCGAACGGCAACCGAATGCTCAATGCTCGCACGCGAAGCGTCTGCCGTAAGGCTTCGTTCAAACGCCGGTCACGTCCGAACCCCTTACCCAAAGCTGGCGGCAGCGATCGAGAATGGAAGGGACTTCACGGGAGCGATCTCCCGGAACGCCGTCTCCGGCGAGTGACTACCGCGCTGGCTCTACCATGCGAAGCGGGCGTCGTGAATGACGATTCCCCTTGCGGACAGTTCGTCCAGCAACTGCGCCACTGCGGGAGCGATATCACCGTCTCCCGGTACGACCACAGCCCATTCTAAGTTCTCTCGAAACGCTCTGGAGACGATGGCCCATTGATCGAGCGGATACGGACTTGCTGCTCCGATCTGAATGAGCGACCAATGTCGGACGAGTGCGATTGCAGTCCCCCGGTCCGGCAATGGACCGCGCGCGATGAAGTGATTGTCGCCATGCACCAAAATGCCCACCATCGCGAATCTCAGGCCTGGAGGCGCGAATCGACAACCGGATAACCGATAGCGAAATGGTACACCACCTGCCCCTGCTCCGGCGCCACATTGAGGTAGCGGTGCACCTCTTCGTCGTAGAACGCGCCAATGCCGGTCGCTCCCAATCCGAGCGCTTCAGCGGCGAGATACAACCGGTGTCCGATGGCGCCCGCTTCGAAATGCACGTAGCGGTAACCGCGGTCGCCGTGCGCCCGGACGGCACGCTCGATATCCCCGATCATGGAGAACGCCACGCATGCGTTACCGGCGAGTTCCTGTGCGAGGCTTAGGCCCGCTGCCGCGACGCGTTGGTCGCCACACCTGATCTGCTCCAGCTCGGCCGGTTCAGGCCAGAACCTGTACACGCCGGGTTCCAGACCGTTGACGCGATGCGCGTACAAATAAAGCTGGATGAAACGTGCGCCGCCAAAATCCGCACAGACCGGCCGGTTCGTCGCAGAAAGAATGTCCGAGACCTGCATCAACGACATCGATTGCACGGCGCCCAGGAAGTCCAACGCCGAACGCCGCATTCGGGCGACCTCGCCAAAAGCGCGCCCGGATGAAGTGGCAGGAGGCAGCTTGATTTTGCCGGACCCGCTCGGTGGGGGCTCGGCTGAGGAGATGCCGCGGAGCCCGCCGTCGCTGAGTTTGGTAGCGCGGTGAATCCCTTCGATTCGCGGGTAAGCGATTTCTTCTCTCGATAGCCGATTCGCGTGCCCACCGTACCAAACGGTGTTGGCGGCGCGTGGCTCGCGTACCGGAATGGACCTTCCGCCCAGTTCGACTATCAGCATGGGCCACTCGTCCTCGTGCAGCCGGCAGAACTGCGCGACTTCATCGTCCGGAAAATGACCAATCGCAAAACTGTCGCATCCGATGGCGCGGGCGGCCAGCGCAAGCGCTTGCCAGGCATGCCCGACGTCGTGCAAGCAATATCGATATGCCCGGTCCCGATACTTCCACGCCTCGCGCCACGCAACACTGGTCAAGACAAACACAATCGGCGCGGACCTGCCGGCCAACATCGGCTGAACCCCGCCCCGCGCACGCTGCTCGGCCATGTGCGCAGAGGGACGGTAATGATACAGCCCATCGGGCCAGTCCTTCAGTCCCCGTGTGAGGAAGTGGAATTCGGTCGGATGCAGATTCCCGGAGGATGGATTCACGCGCAAAGCGTAGCGTTCTCCGGTGGACGGAACCCGCTTGGCCGCGCTAATCGCAGCGGAATAGAACAGCAGTTGCGTAAGAAATGCCGAGCCGTCGGCGGCACGCGAAGTGCCCGCGACGCCGCGAAGCACTTCGAGCGCTGGCGTTTCAGGGACGGGTGGGTCCGCGGACAGATCGAGCACCGGCACGCCCTCGTAATGTCGGAACGGATCGGGCATGTTCGCCCAGTCGAGAACATGCGCGGCACGCCTCAATGATTCAACGCTGTGCTTTGTAGCTTCGTGATATTCGCGCCATGTCATTGGCAGTGGATCGGCATCACACACCAAAGCGAACACCCACCCTTCCAGTATCCCGCCATCCAGTACCCCGCGATGTCCGGTTGTGGAGAGTTTGCGCGAGTCATCACTCCCGGGAAACGCCGTCTACGTAAAGAGGCTCCCGCCGGTCGGTTTCGGACCAGCGGCCGCGATTCGTCACGATGCCCGGTCGTGGCTCTTTCGTTGGCGCGCTATTTGGGCGTACATTTCGTCCGGTGCCATATCGATGTCCCCTGGCCAGGCCACCGCGCCGCAATCAATGTACGCGCGCCCGAAGAACGGGCGTCGCGGAGTGGCGCCAGGGTGCCTGTCAACTCTTCGAAACGCAACTGCACCCGACCGTTCAAACCGTCTCTAAACCAATTAAAAAGGCAGTAGTCCGGTTCCGGAATGACTTCGACGACGTCCCAGTACACTAGCAATTTCCACCCATGGCAACGGCTCGATTTTCGCCGGAGGCGCCTTTCCCCGGCAGAGCCGCCAGTCCTTGAGCAGTTCCTCTCTATGAATCATCGCCCATGCACCAACTTCAAAGCGCGAGGCGGGAGTCTCCTTCCATAACATCTAGCGTGTTGATCTCGATCGTGGCCTCGAACTCTCCGTACCCCGCGTGAAAGTGCGGTGGCGGATGATCGTTGAAAAACATGCGGATCAAGATCCCGTAGAACGCGCTGATTAGCGGCATTCGCGATGCCGATTTCAGCATCCGCCTGAGATTAGTCCCCGCGCGCCGGCTCGCGTTCGAGTATACCTGCACCACGAGCGAAGTAGATCAACGCCCGCCCAACGCCGCTGACGGCACTTGTGGTCACTAGACGGGTCCCCCGACCCCTCGAAGGGTTCGTCCGTCGCCCAAACTGACCCACTACCAAAAAGGACGAGGTCGAACGCGACATGCTGGAACGGCGGCGGATCGAGGAGGAGCTCGTCAAATCTCAGCCGCCTCTCCCTCCGGGGCCCAACCAAAGGCTGGACCGCGCGCGAGAGCGAATGCCGTCGCGGACAAGCTGATCGCCGAAACTGAGCCCCGAAACTGAGCCCGAAAATGAACAATGCCCCGCTCCATGGCGGACGTCTTTCTCGCCCCCACTCAACCACTTACCGCATCAGTGCACACCATCTCCCAACTCCCGCATGGTATACCCGAACATGCTTCGGGAAGAAGTTCGGTTCTCACGAAAATACAAACGCGGTCGTGTGGAATCAGGAGTTTGCGGGCTTGGTAGTCTTGGAAGATTTGCTAGTCTTGGAGGGTTTGGGCCGACAGGGGGCGCGATTGTCTGGCGCGGGAGTAACGCGAACGGGAATC
>DATDGT010000110.1:0-30509 GCA_036521975.1 Bryobacteraceae bacterium | reverse complement strand
CTTCGTCAGGCACTTGCCAAGACCACTGCCGTTGCCCTCGGACGTTTGGATCAACAAGCCGGTACCAAACGGCCAAAAGACAAAGGAAGAAAGTCACTAAATTCCCATGCCAGGTGTCTCAAAGTGCTTGACACGCGCCGGCCGATCCTTTTCCGCTGCCCTTCATCCGCAAGTAGTCCGGCGATAGCGGCGCGCAGCTCGCGGGGTGTGACCAGCGCTCCCAATGGTTCCCGCATCACCGCTCTTGCGCCATGGTGATCCAGGCAGACCGCCGGAAGGCCCGAGCCGAACGACTCCTTCAAGGTCAGTCCGTAGCAGCACGTGGATTTTTTCGGGGGGACACGTGGCGTAACAGCGCCCCATCGTCTCGCGCGTCCCTGGCGACGGCATCACCAGCCCGCGCGAATGCCGCACGCTCGCGGCTTGCTTCTCCCAGATCAATTTCGCGATATCCGGCTAGCTGGCCAGGTGTATAATCACGCTGAATGAAACCGCGATTTCTCGCTGCTGTCCTCTGCGTGGCCCCGGCGCCACTGCTCGCGCAATGGGTCAACGTACCCACCGCCAACATCCCTCGCACGTCCGATGGTAAACCGGATCTGTCGGCGCCCGCGCCGCGCGCTCCCGACGGCCATTCCGATCTTTCCGGCGTATGGAATCCGAATCCGCGCTTTCTTCGAGATATCGCGGTCGATCTGAAAGCGGAAAACGTCCCGCTGCAGCCCTGGGCCAAGGCGCTTTTCGAGAAGCGCGCCGACGGCTCGGAGGCCGGCGTAGAGCCGGACGCGAATTGTCTTCCGCAGGGCGTTCCCAAGATCGACACGGCCCCCGCGCCGTGGAAAGTGGTGCAGACCCCGAAGCTCATTGTGCTGGTTTATGAGGCATTCAACTTGTGGCGCCAGGTGTTTATGGACGGACGCAACTTCGCGCCCGACCTGAACCCCACCTGGATGGGCTACTCGATCGGTAAGTGGGAGGGCGACGCCCTGGTGGTGGAGTCGCGCGGATTCAACGGCAAGGCGTGGCTGGATCAACTTGGACGCCCCAGCACCGACGCGCTGCACGTCACCGAGCGTTTCCGCCGCAAGGACTTCGGCCACATGGACATTCAGGTCACGATCGATGACGCCAAGGCCTACACGAAACCCTGGACCGTGACTTACAGCGCGACGTTGTTGCCCGAAGGCGAACTGCTGGAATTCATCTGCAACGAGAATAACCGCGATCTTCCCCACATGCCGGGACGGTAACTGGGCCGCCCGGCCCCACACTACAATCGAAGTATGTCCCCTCAAGAGCTCTACGACCGGGATTTTTTCGAATGGACGCAGGTGAACGCGGATCTGCTAAGCCGCGGATGTTTTGAGATGGCGGACATCGAACATATTGCGGAAGAATTGGCGGACATGGGCAAGAGCGATCGACGCGAGGTCAAAAGCTTTCTCCGAAGACTCATCATGCATCTGCTCAAATGGCAGATGCAGCAGGGGCAGCGCAGCCTAAGCTGGAGGGCCAGCATCGGCGATTCCAGAGTCCAGCTCAAGGATATATTCGAGCAATCTCCTAGCCTCCGCCGATTTGCTTCCGAATCTATTGAAGCCGTTTATCCCGACGCGCGAGAACTGGCTGCCGAGGAGACGGGTTTGAGGCAAACGGCCTTCCCCGCCGAGTGCCCCTACAGCTTCGATCAATTGATGGACCGCGGCTTCTTTCCGGATTCCGTTTAGCACCGCACGCATCGCTCCCCTTCCAGCTTCACTACGATGGTAGTGGTGACTCAGACTCCAGCCGACCACATGCGCGCGCTGGTGGAGGAGGTCCAGCAGTTGGAAGACAAGCTGCAGTTGGGCGGCGGCGCGAAAAAGATCGAAAAACAGCACGCCGCAGGCAAGCTCACCGCGCGGGAACGCGTCGCGGCGCTCATCGACCCAGGCTCGATGTTTCTCGAAATCGGGCTATTGGTGGCTTACGACAAATACGACGGCCAAGCGCCGGCGGCGGGCGTGATCACGGGCCTGGCTCGCATCGAAGGGCGGCCCTCCGTGATCGTGGCCAACGACGCCACGGTGAAGGCGGGAGCGTGGTGGCCGGAAACGATTCACAAAATCCTGCGCGCGCAGGAAATCGCCATGCGTCATCGCTTGCCAATTGTCTATCTGGTGGACTCGGCGGGCGTCAACCTGCCCTATCAGGACGGCATTTTCCCCGGCCAGTACGGCGCCGCACGCATCTTCTACTACAATTCGCTGATGCGCCGCAAGCTGCGCGTGCCGCAGATCGCGGCAGTGATGGGAATGTGCATCGCCGGAGGTGCGTATCTTCCGGCGCTTTCCGACGTCATCGTCATGGTGGAAGGCGTGAGCTTCATGGGCCTGGGCGGGCCGAATCTGGTGAAGGGCGCAGTAGGACAGGTGGTGGACGCAGAATCGCTGGGCGGCGCATCGCTGCATACGGCCAGAAGCGGTGTGGCCCACTACTCAGCCAAGGACGATCGTGATTGTCTTCGCCTGATACGGCAAATGATACGGCAGAAAATTCGCGAGCTTCCCCCGCCCCCCGCCACCTTCAAGGGAACCGCGCCGCGAAAACCGGCGGAGGGTCTTTACGATCTGCTGCCGGCCGATCATCGCTTGCCCTACAACGTCGAGGACGCCATTGAGCGGATCGTGGACGAGGACGATTATTTGGAATTTCAGCCTCATTACGCTCCCGAGATGCTGTGCGCCAACGCCCGGCTGGGAGCGCGGCCGATCGGAGTGATTGCCAACCGACGCGGATTTCTCAAGAGCGCCGCCGGCGCGCGGATCGGCGGAATCGTGTATACCGAGTCGGCCCGCAAGGTCGCCTATTTCGTGGAGAACGCGGAGCGGCAAGGTCTTCCGCTGTTGTACTTGGAAGACGTCTCCGGATTCATGGTCGGCTTGGAAGCGGAAAGCGAAGGCATCATTCGAGCCGGGGCGGAAATGGTAGAAGCGATGGCTTGCGCCACGGTTCCCAAGGTCGTGGTCACGCTGAATCACGCAAGCGGCGCGGGCTACTATGCGATGGCCAGCCAGGGATTCGACCCCAGCTTCGCGTTCGCCTGGCCCACGGGCCGCATCGGAGTGATGGAGGGAGACGCCGCGGTGCAAGCGGTACACGGCGCGGAATTGGCCCGGCTGGAGGCCGCTCACCAGCCGGTCCCGCGCGAATTGCAAGAGCGGATCGAGCACACTCGCGCCGATTACGAGCGCTGGCTGGACGCGCGCTACGCCGCCGCGCGCGGTCATGTGGATGCCGTCATCGATCCGCTGGAAACCCGCCGTGTGTTGGAGTTCGCCTTCGAGGCCGCGACGGCGTCAGGGCACCGGGAACACCTGGCTTTGGAAGTTATCCCGGATCCTCAGTCCGTGATCCGTCCGTAGCCTCGGAGGGTTCGGCAAACCGCTCCCCCGGGCAAGCTGTCAGCGGTCAGCCTTCAGCGATCAGCTTTCAGCAATCAGCCCAGGGGTGGATTCGATTTTAGAGAGCGATCGAGCTGAAACGAACGGCGACCGCACTGCTCTAGAAGCTGAAGGCTGATCACTGAAAGCTGATCGCTGAGAGCTCCAATCAGTCCAGCTCGAACCCGCTTCGGTAGTCCTTCTTGAGATTGTGCTTTTGGTCTTCTTTGCGTAGATAGCAGTTACCAGCGGCCAGAACTTCAATTTCGGTTCCCATAAAACACCGGAAAGCATCTTCGGGCGTGCAGACGATCGGCTCGCCGCGGATGTTGAAGCTTGTGTTGACGATCACCGGACAGCCGGTTTTGGCCTTGAACGCGGAGATCAAAGCATGATAACGGGGATTGGTCTCCGCGTGAACGGTCTGAATGCGGGCCGAATAATCCACGTGGGTTACCGCCGGAATTTCGCTGCGCGGTACGTTCAGCTTATCGATTCCGAATAGTTTATTCTGCTCTTCGGTCATCGCAATCCGCCGCTCTTCTTTCACGTCCGCCACTAGCAGCATGTAAGGACTGTCGGCGTCCATCTCGAACCAATCGGTCACGTCTTCGCGCAGCACGGAGGGAGCGAAGGGCCGGAACGACTCCCGGTATTTGACTTTCAGGTTAAGAAGGGATTGCATAGTGGGCGAGCGCGCATCGCCTAGAATCGAGCGATTACCCAGCGCCCTGGGCCCGAATTCCATCCGCCCCTGAAACCACCCCACGGCCTTTCCTTGCGCCAAAGCTTCCGCGGACCGCTCCAGCAAGTCGCAATCGCTCAAGGTCTCGAATACGGCGCCCGCGCGTTTCAGCCGTTGTTCGATTTCCGCCTGCTCGAAACAAGGCCCCAAATAGCCGCCCTTCATCCCGTCGAGATTCCCCCCCGCAAGGGGGGTTTCAAAGTTGAGAACGCGCGGCTGCGACTTGTGGATGTGATAGGCGGCCAAAGCCGCGCCCACCGCTCCGCCTGCGTCGCCGGAAGCCGGTTGGATCCACAATCCCTGGAATCGCCCGGTGCGCAGAATTTTTCCATTGGCCACGCAGTTCAGGGCTACGCCTCCAGCGAGGCACAGATTCCGCGCCTTGGTCTGCTGGGTCAGCGAGCAGGTCATCTTGAGAATCACCTCTTCGAGCACTACTTGCACCGAAGCCGCAAGATCCATGTGGCGCTGCGTGAGCAGATCTTCCGGACCGCGCGGCAGCCCGCCGAACAACGCCGAGAACTTCTCGTTGGTCATCGTCAAGCCGGTGCAATAGTCGAAGTATTCGAGATTCAACCGGAAACTGCCGTCGGGCTTCACGTCGATCAAATGGTCGAGAATGGTTTGAGCGTAGCGCGGCTCGCCATAGGGCGCGAGTCCCATCACCTTGTATTCCCCCGAATTCACTTTGAAGCCGGTGTAATAGGTGAACGCCGAATACAGCAGACCCAGCGAATGCGGATAATGGATCTCGCGGATCATCTCGATCTGGTTGCCCCGGCCCAGCGCGACCGAGGTGGTGGCCCATTCGCCCACCCCATCCATGGTCAACACCAGCGCGTCTTCGAAGGGGGAAGGGAAGAAAGCGCTGGCCGCGTGGCTTTGATGATGCTCGGCGAAGAGCAGCTTGGAGCTCCAATCGCAAGCCGGCCAGAGGTCCCTGAGCTCGCGCCCCAGCAGATCCTTTTGAAAAAGCTTCTCCCGGCTCCAGAGCGGCAGCGCCATCTGAAACGAGCGCAAGCCGCGCGGCGCAAAAGCGAGATAGCTTTCCAGCAACCGTTCGAACTTCAGGAAAGGCTTTTCATAGAAGACCACGGAGTCGAGCGTTTCGGGTTGGATGCCCAAGGCTTCCACGCA
This sequence comes from Bryobacteraceae bacterium, assembly GCA_036521975.1. Taxonomy (GTDB): domain Bacteria; phylum Acidobacteriota; class Terriglobia; order Bryobacterales; family Bryobacteraceae; genus Palsa-187. Next base: position 25,205 of record DATDGT010000110.1, on the reverse strand, counting down.
ATAGCGCACGGCGTGGACCGGGAAGCCGGCGTCATGCTTCTTGCGGGTGAACCGCTCCTCCTGAGCTGCCGCCACAATTCCGCCGTTCTCGATCAGCGCGGCTGCGCTGTCGTGATAGAAGGCGGAAATGCCGAGAATGCGCACTTCAGAACAGCGTGTAAATGAACGGCGCGATGGCGCTGGATTCCGCCATGACCACCATGGCCGCAAATAGAACCGTCATGATCAGCAGCGGCAGCAGCCAAAACTTCTTTCGCACGCGCAGGAATTTCCAGAATTCAGCCAGGAACGACAATGCTTCCTCCTCTAAAATTGATTGGCCATATTTTCCGTGGAGGCGCGCGCGCTGCGTTCGATCCAATAAGTCGAGGCGCCGCGATCCACCCGCAGCCGGAGCGGATCTTTTCCCAGCCACCGCAGCACCATCGCCGCGGGTGTAAAAACCAGGTAAAACAGAAGCGCGGTGACCACGGGATTCACCACTTTGCCCAAAAATCTGCCTAGCGCCATCCACATCCGATTGGCGCGAGAGAGCAGCGCCGGCCGAATCCAGGCCAGCAGCAGAATTGCTGCGCTCAGGGCCAGGCTCCAGAGGCGCATGGGTTTGGCGTGGCGAAGCGGGGCGAGGCCGATGAGAAGGAACGCGGTGCCGATCACCAGTCCAAAATTCCGGTCAGATGGCCCAGATCGCCGGACTTCCCGCCCAAAATCTTCGTGTGTCGCACTCATTTTTCGGCCTGGAGTGAAGAAAACCCAGAGCAATCGCCGTGCCGATTGGGGCTTATCATTCTCCGAAAGCTTATCATGGTTGACGGGCGGGCGTTGGCGAAAAGCGCACAGCGAATGCGTTGTGCGCGTTAAGGACCAACGCACAGCGAATGCGTTGTGCGCGTTAGGGACCTCACAAGGCGGCCCGCCGCCAGAAAGGCTTTGCCCAGAAGGCTTTGATATGATCAGGCTTTGATATGATCTCTCGCCTTCCCCTTCTGACCGCACTTGCGATCGCACCCGTTTTCGGTCAAGCCGATCTTTCCGGCAACTGGAGCCCGGTGATGCACGAGGACCAACCGGAGCGCGGCCCCGGCCCGGAGCTGGTGGACTACCTCGGGCTGCCCGTCAGCGACGCCGCGCGCCAGTGGGCGTTGAGCTGGGCTCCCGACCGCCTTTCCCTCGCCGAGCATCAGTGCCAGGTTCACACCGTGGGCTACATTCACCGTGGGCCGCTTCGCGTTCGCATTTGGGAGGAGCGCGACCCACAAACACAGGAGGTCGTCGCTCTACGGGAATACATCAGCACGTACGAGCAGAACCGGACGATTTATATGGATGGCCGTCCGCATCCGCCCGATTACGCCGCCCACACCTGGATGGGTTTTTCCACGGGTAAATGGGAAGGTAATATCCTCACCGTCACCACCACTCACATTAAGCAGGGATGGCATCGCCGCAACGGCGTGCCTTCCAGCGATCTGATGACGTTGACCGAGCACTTCATCCGTCACGGCGACCACCTCACCCACGTCAGCATCGCCCACGACCCGGTGTATCTGACCGAGCCTTTGATCAAGAGCCAGGATTATCTGTTGAACCAAGGCTCGGATGGAAATTGGCTCTGGCCTTGCGAATATGTGGATGAATCGCCCGGCCAGGCGCGCGGCGCGGTGCCCAGCTACATGCCGGGAGAAAATCCATTCGTCTCGGAATTCGCCGATCGCCATCATATTCCGGTGGACGCGGCACTGGGCGGGGCTGAAACGATGTATCCGGAATATCGCCAGAAGCTCGACCAGGCGCACCCGGCTTCCAAATAGCTTAACGCGCCGCCGCCTGCGATAACCGCGGCTCGGAGTCGAGTGTCACCTGAAAGCCGAACAGCGGATTCCGGTATTCATTCGCCCAACTCCCCATCTTCCATTGCGCTCGTAGAAACCGGATGTCGGGATGGGCGCCGAGATCGAGCAACAGGGAATAGACGCCACAATAGGATTTTCGGGGAAAGTTGACCAGCGAGTGCCACTGCTGCCCGTCCGACGAACCCCATACGGAAACGTGCAGCGTCTGCTGTTCGAGAATTCGATCGATTCCGAGCGTCACCAGAACCGGCGCGCCCGCCCGCTCCAGAGCCACCGCCGCGCCTGTTCCATCCTGACGCGCTTCGGTTTCGGGGACCAAGAACTGCAGGAGCATAACTACCTCCGCGCAGGTCCGGTCCGGTTGTTGCAGGCCGCGCTCGAACCCGCTCTTGTCTACAGTCTCGACAGTCTCCGCTCTGCCTCATCTAGTGTCTCATACTTTTTGCAAAAACAAAAGCGGATTAATGTTTTTCCATCCGCGGGATTGGAAAAAAAGCTGGATCCAGGTACCGTGGCAACTCCAACTTTTTCAATCAGATGACGAACGATAGCAAGATCATTTAGCAAGTCCTTTGCCAAATTAAGGGCGGACATATCCGCCATTATGTAGTAGGCGCCATGGGGACTTACGCAGCGGAAACCGGCGGATCCGAGCGCCGCCAACATCCGGTCCCGCCGGCCCCGATACTCGCAGGACAAACCGGCGTAGTAATCGTCCGGCAGGGTCATCGCGACCGCTCCGGCCTGCTGAAGAGGAGCCGCGGCGCCCACCGTCAGGAAATCGTGCACCTTGCGAATGGAATCCGTGAGATCCGGCGTCGCGATTACCCAGCCCACGCGCCATCCGGTGACTGAATAGGTCTTGCTCATGCTGTTCACCAGGACAGTACGGTCGCGCATGCCGGGAAGCGTCATGATCGGAATGTGCCGCGCGCCGTCATAGACCAGGTGCTCGTAAATCTCGTCGGTGATGGCGAGCGCGTCGAACTCCTGGCACAGTTGCGCGACCGCTTCGAGCTGCTGGCGATCGAAGACCTGGCCGGTGGGATTGCCCGGCGAGTTCAAAATGATCGCCTTGGTTCGGGTGGAGAAGGCGCGGCGCAGCTCGGCGGGATCGAAGCGCCACTCCGGCGGATGCAAGCGGACGAATTTTCTCCGCGCTCCGCTCAGCAGCGTATCGGGCCCGTAGTTTTCGTAATACGGCTCGAAGATGATCACTTCGTCGTCGGGATCCGTGGTCGCCAGCAGCGAGGCGATCATGCCCTCGGTGGAACCGCAACAGACCGTGATTTCCCGTTCCAGATCGATTTCGAGCGCGTAGTGGCGCCGATATTTGACCGCGATGGCGTCGCGGAAAATCTTCGCGCCCCAGGTGATCGCGTACTGATTCACGTCCGCGGCGATGGCTTCGGCCGCGGCGCGCTTCAAGATTTCGGGGGCCGGGAAATCGGGAAACCCTTGCGCCAGATTCACGGCCCCATGCTGAAGGGCCAAGCGCGTCATCTCGCGAATGACGCTCTCGACGATGCCGCGAGTGCGAAAGGCGCGGAACTTTGTGCGAGGTTCCTGGGAGCGATCGGCTTGCTCCCCAGCAGCCCGCATGTTTTAAAACTTGATGCGTTTCTGAATCGGCTCGAGCTTGGAGGCGTCCAGGCCCGGGACCTTCTTTAGATCCGCGAATTCCTTGAAATTGCCGTTATCGGTGCGATATTTCACGATCGCGGCGGCCTCATCGGTGGATAGATCCAGATCCGCGAGTTCCTGCGCAGAGGCGGTATTCACGTTCACATTGTTGCCGAAATATTTCGACAGATAGTTGACGATGGTTTTAAAATCGTCCGCGCTGCCGTCGGCGCCGCGGCCCTTCATGTCGTCCACGATTCCCTGCCAAATGTCCTTTCCGCCCTGGAGAGCGACGATAGCTTCGGTTCCATGGCAGGCGGTGCAGACTTTTTCTACGGTCTCCTTTCCCGCTCCGGCCGGCAATTCCTGGGCGGAGGCGATGGAAACAGCGAGCAGAGAGGCGAAGGCGATAACTAGGGTTTTCATACTGGATATACCCGCATTATACAGGAGTAGTAGAAGGACCACCACTGCCCGACGGGGGTCATCGCCACCCGTGGTCCGTCCGTAAGCTCGGAACGTTCAGCAAACCGGCTCCCGGCCCGGCATAGGCGTTAAAACAAGGCCCGGCCGGATATCAGCAGCCACTCGCCGTGTTCCAAATGGATCGGAGCAGGGAACGGCCGAGAGGGACCTCCTCGATCCTCCCGCACCACTGCCTCTCCTTCCCGGGCGGTTAATTAACAACCCGCGGCTGTAATCGCAAGATGCTGAAGCGCCCGCCCCGCCTACGACTTCGCAGGGAACTTCTCGGAGACCTCGGGCGTCTCGTCCAAGGGAAGTTATGTTCAATTGCAAAGTCGTCACGCTCGCGACCGTTGGTATTGCGATCCTCGGCGCCCAGCCGGCTGCGGACGAACGGAAATTCGAGGTGGCCTCGGTTAGGTTGAATAAGGATGCCGTCGGGGGCTCGATCGTTCGTACTCCTGAGGGACTGAATGCTCATAACACCGAATTCAGCCGCCTCATTGAAATGGCATTCCAGACGCGGTTGACCGACTTGTCGCAAGTCCCGGAACCACTTCGCTCGGAAGGATTCGATATTGTTGCCAAGTCAGATAAGAAGATCCGCGGCGATGAATATTGGGACATGCTGCGGTCGTTGCTCGAAAACAGGTTCATGCTCAAGTATCATTACGAGGCCAAAATCCTGCCGTTGTACGCACTGATTGTGGCGAAAAAAGGAATGAAATTGGGCCCAAAAATGAGCCATTCTCCTGATTCCGATTGCCCCGTAAACCCGAACGGCTCCGACTTCTGCGGAGTCAGCTCAAGACCGGGCGTGATGGTTGGGCAACGAGTCGCAATGCCGCGAATCGCCAGCGAACTATCCGCCTTCGCGGGACGGCCGGTGCAGGATCAGACCAAACTTGCCGGCTCTTTTAACTTCCAGCTCACATGGACGCCGGATGAGTACGAACCCGGCGACGGCCGGGCCAAGCTATTAAATGGCGCTCCCGTCGATACTTCTTCGCCCTCTTTTTTCTCTGCGATTCAAGAGCAGCTTGGGCTCAAGCTCCAGCCCCAGAGAGGGCGCGTCGAGATCCTCGTCATAGACCATGCGGAAAATCCGTCCGAAAACTAAGGAACTGCTGTGTGGCTTACAAGCCAGTCCCCCAGTACGGAGCGCGCTGCGCTGGTGCACAATCGCGCCCAGGCGCGTCGCGGGTCGGGAAGGCGTGGAAGGGCCGTGGAAACGCCATCCGCCTGATGTGTGCCATTGTCGGCGTCTATTCGCGTCTTCAACACCGCGCGGGCGCACCTGCATTCGTACGAAAATAGGTTCGCGTACCTCCCACAGTTTCAACAACTTCGCCCCCAAGGAGGTCCCCAAAAAATCGCCGGTGCAACAAATTTTTCATCCATCTCGGTGGCCGCCGCGTAGCGGCGGCGTGGCGGTTCACCACCAATCCCAGCCCAGATCTCCTTTCGCTCCGCGGCTTTAACGTTTTAAGCGACTCGGTTCTTCCTTCTATGCCGTTATTCTCTAGCCAAGAGATCGGGCCATGCTCATCCGCCGGCCAGATTGCGCGGCGCGCTTCCTCTGTTTCGGTGGATTCATAGAAGCCTCAAGGCGCGGGGTGGAGACATCCCCAAGCCGTGGGAACTGGCCGGCGGATGAGCATTGCCCGATCCACTAAGCCGGAAGCGTCTTGCAGGCAACACCACCCGACAGATCTCAGCGGTGGGTGCCACCTCTGCACTCCGATCTCTGAAAGAATGAACGATTTTAGAAAGATCGGCGGACGGTTGCATCCCATTAGCCGACCGCATCCTGTCGATGACCCGCGAAAGTTTTCTCACGCGTTCTCTAGCAGTTCCCGCCCTAAGGCGATGGGCATCGCCCTGAAACGTGCTTCATTATGAGTAGGCACGGTAAGCCCTTCGGGGACCTCCTCACCGGGGATCGCTGTCACCCACCAGAAATCCTAGGCTACTGGAAGAGGTCTGCCGGAGTGAGCGGGGAGACGGCCGCCCCATCACCGGCCTGGAAGAGCTGGAAACTGAACCCTATGGGCAAAGGCAGAGACAAACCACCTGTCGTTTTGCAGATGCGGAAAAGCCGAAAACCGCTCATACTGAATGGTGGTGCAGTGTCCACGAACTCGCCGAAAGCGCACAGGCGTAAGTCCGTTGTGCGCGCATCGGATGATGCCGCGTGCCCTCCCTGCGCTGCCTTTCGAGTATGATACCTAAAGGTCCTTTAAATACCCTAACGGCCGCCGACGAATGGCAAGATGAACTCTGAATCGTCAAGTCAAATCCGCGACTCCGCCACTAAGGGGTTCTCTCCAGCGGTGGAAGAGCCGTTGACCCCTCCTCCATCGGTTCATCGCTCTGCGCCGAAGCGCCGGAGTCTCTGGTGGCTCTGGCTAATGCTGCTGGCCGCGGCCGGCTACGGCGCGTACCGGTGGCTCCCGAGTCTCACCGGAGGCCAATCGCAGGCCAAAAGCGCCGCAGGAAAAGGTTCCGCCGGAGGAGCGCGCGCGGTCCCGATAGTCGCCGTGAAGGCCCGCCGCGGCGCGATGCCGGTTTATATGAACGGTCTGGGAACGGTTACCGCGCTGAACACCGTGACAGTCCACTCCCGAGTGGACGGAGAATTGATCAATGTGGCCTATCAGGAAGGCCAGTATGTTAAAGCCGGAGACCTGCTGGCGGAAATCGATCCGCGTCCCTTTCAGGTCCAACTCGAACAGGCGCAAGGGCAATTAGCGCGGGATCAGGCGCAACTGGGACAGGCGCAGTCGAAACTGGAAGGCGATACCGCTCAGCAGAAATTCGCGGCCACCGAGGCCACGCGCTACCAGCGGCTGGTGGAGGAGGGGATCGCGGCTCGGGATCAAGGCGAGCAATATCGATCCACGGCCGACGCGCTGGCGGGAACCGTCAACTCGGATCGGGCGGCGATCGAAAGCGCCAAGGCGCAGATTGTGGCCGATCAGGCCACCATCGATAACGCGAAGCTGCAACTGGTGTATTGCCACATCACCAGCCCGCTCACGGGCCGCATCGGACTGCGTCTGGTGGACAAGGGCAACATCGTTCACGCCGCCGATGTCAACGGTCTGGCGGTGATCACGCAACTTCAACCCATCGCGGTGGTCTTTAACATCCCCGAAGACGCCCTCCGCCAAGTGATGCCCAAATTCAGCGCCGGCGCGAAGTTTCCGGTGCTGGCCTATGATCGCGATTTGCGCAAGCGCCTGGCCGATGGCATGCTGCTCACCATCGATAATCAAGTGGATACCACTACGGGCACGGTGAAGTTCAAAGCGATTTTCGAAAACCAGGACAGTACGTTATTCCCCAACCAATTTGTGAACGCTCGCCTGTTGTTCGAGACCCGCCAAAACGTGGTGATCGTTCCCACGGCAGCGCTGCAACACAGTCCACAATCGTCGTTCGTTTATGTAGTGTCGCCCGACAAAACGGTGAAGATGCGCAACATCGCGACGACGCTCACCGAGGGGGACGATGCCGCCGTCGATAATGGCCTGGAGGCGGGGGACGTGGTCGCGGTCGACGGACTGGACAAATTGCAGGACGGAACCCCGGTGCAAGTGAGCATGGCTGCGGCTGCCGGCCCGGGCGCCAAGACCGGCCAGTAGCAGCACCGCATGAGTCCTTCGGCGCCTTTTATCGTTCGGCCGGTAGCCACTTCGTTGTTGATGGTGGGGCTGCTGCTCATCGGCGGCGTCGCCTATCAGCAATTGCCGGTTTCCGCGCTCCCTCAAGTCGATTACCCCACCATCCAAATTGTGACCTTTTACCCCGGCGCCAGTCCCGATGTGATGGCGTCCTATGTCACGGCGCCGCTTGAAAGACAGTTCGGCCAGGTGCCGGGATTGAATCAGATGACCTCGAACAGTTCGGAGGGCTGCTCAGTCATCACGCTGCAGTTCACGCTCGACTTGAACATCGACGTGGCGGAACAGCAGGTGCAGGCGGCCATCAACGCCGCCGCCACTTACCTTCCGCCGAATCTTCCCAATCCGCCGGTTTACAACAAGACCAACCCGGCCGACGCGCCGATCCTGACGCTGGCGCTCACCTCCGCGACGCTTCCGCTCTCGAAAGTGGAGGACTACGCCGACACCCGTCTGGCGCAGAAAATTTCGCAAGTGACCGGCGTGGGTCTGGTCTCGATTAGCGGTGGGCAGAAGCCGGCCGTGCGCATTCAAGCCAACCCCACCGCGCTCTCGTCGTATCACCTGAACCTGGAGGATCTGCGCGCGGCCATCGCGGCAGCCAACGTCAATCAAGCCAAGGGCAGCTTCGACGGCTTTCGCGACGCATACACCATCGGCGCCAACGATCAGCTTCTCACCAGCGCGGATTATAAGCCGCTGGTGGTCGCCTACCGGAACGGCGCTCCGGTGATCCTTTCCGATGTCGCGACCGTGATCGACGCTCCCGAGAACGTGCACCTGGCGGCTTGGCAAAACGTCACTCCCGCGGTCATTGTGAACATCCAGCGCCAGCCGGGGGCGAACATTATCGAGGTCGTGGATCGCGTAAAGAAGCTGCTGCCCTCATTGCGCGCCTCTCTGCCGACTTCCATCCAGCTCGAGATCCTCACGGACCGCACCATCACAATCCGCGCTTCCGTGGCGGACGTTGAAATGGAGCTGTTGATCACCATCGGCCTGGTGGTGATGGTGATCTTTCTCTTTCTGCGGACGCTTGCAGGCACCGTGATTCCCGGCGTGGCTGTACCGCTATCCCTGGTCGGGACCTTCGGCGTCATGTACGTGCTGGGGTATAGCTTGAACAATCTCACGCTCATGGCGCTGACGATTTCCACGGGTTTCGTGGTCGACGACGCCATCGTGATGATCGAAAATATCGCCCGCTATGTTGAAATGGGCGATCGGCCCCTCGAGGCGGCGCTCAAAGGCTCCGAACAGATCGGCTTCACCATTTTGTCGCTGACCGTGTCCCTTATCGCGGTGCTGATCCCGTTGCTGTTCATGGGCGACATTGTGGGGCGGCTGTTTCGCGAGTTCGCGGTCACTCTTAGTGTGACGATTCTCATTTCCGCGATGGTCTCGTTGACGCTTACGCCCATGATGTGCGCCCGCCTGCTGCGTCATCGCCCCGAGCACGAACAGGGATGGTTCTATCGGAAATCGGAGCGTGTGTTCCAAGCGATCATCGCTTTCTACGGCCGGACTCTTCAGGTGGTGCTGCGCCACCAGCCCGCCACTCTTTTCGTCGCTGTGGCGACGCTGGGCGCAACCTTCCTGTTGTTCGAGATCATTTCGAAAGGATTTTTCCCGGTACAAGATACCGGAGTGATCCTGGGAATTTCGGAAGCGCCGCAGACGGTCTCTTTCCCGTCCATGGAGCGCCGCCAGCAGCAATTGGGCGAAGTGATTCTCAAGGATCCGGCGGTGGACAGTCTCTCCTCCTTCATCGGTGTGGATGGCACGAACCAAACCGGCAACAGCGGGCGCATTCAAATCAACCTCAAACCCGTCGAGGAACGTGGCGTCAGCGCGAGCGATATCATCCGGAGATTGCAACCCGAACTCGCCAAAATCGGCGGCATCACGTTATTCATGCAACCCGTTCAGGACCTTACGGTCGAAGACCGGGTCAGCCGCACGCAGTTTCAATACAGCCTGGAAGATCCCGACGGCAAGGAATTGGCGGCCTGGGTTCCGCGATTCATCGAGAAGCTCGAATCGCTGCCCCAGATTCGAGACATCGCGAGCGATCTTCAAAACGGCGGGTTGCTCACCTCGGTTTTGATCGACCGCGGTACCGCCTCGCGCTTTGGCATCACGCCGCAAACCATCGACGACACGCTTTACGATGCATTTGGACAACGCCAGATCTCCACCATGTTCACGCAGCTCAATCAATATCGCGTGATTCTGGAGATCAAGCCGGAATTGCAGACCAACCCCGAATCGCTGGGCAATCTTTATATTCGATCGAACGGCGGAGGCCCGAACAGCGGAGGCGAAGTCCCGCTGAGCGCGATTACTCGTGTAGAACCCGGCAACACGCCCTTGGTGGTGAATCGCCAGGGTCAGTTCCCCGTCGCGACGGTGTCGTTCAACCTCGCGCCCGGGGTCTCGCTGGGAGATGCGGTGGACGCGGTGAATCGGACGAAAGACGAGCTCAACATGCCCGCCAGCTTGCAGGGAAAATTCCAAGGCACGGCAGCCGCGTTTCAACGGTCGCTGGCGAATGAACCTATTCTGATTCTGGCGGCTCTTATCACGGTCTACATTGTGCTGGGTGTGTTATACGAGAGCTACATTCACCCCGCCACGATTCTTTCTACACTACCGTCGGCGGGTGTCGGCGCATTCCTGGCTCTTTTGCTCACGCATACCGATTTCAGCATCATCGCGTTGATCGGGATCATTTTGCTGATTGGGATCGTGGAGAAGAACGCGATCATGATGATCGACTTCGCCATGGAGGCCGAACGCAAGGAAGGCAAATCCGCGCGGGAAGCGATCTATCAGGCCTGCTTGCTGCGCTTTCGTCCCATTGTGATGACGACGATGGCGGCGCTTCTAGGCGGGGTTCCGCTGGCGCTCGGATCGGGCACCGGGGCGGAGCTAAGACGGCCGCTCGGCATCTCCATCGTCGGAGGTTTGATCTTCAGCCAGCTCCTGACGCTCTACACCACGCCCGTAGTCTATCTCTGGTTCGACCGTTTGGCGAAGCGCTTCCGGCGGAGCGACATCGATCTGGCCGAGCTGGAAATGCTGGAAGAAGCATGACCACTTCCACCAATATTTCGGCGCCGTTCATTCGCCGTCCCGTGGCGACATCTCTGCTCACCGCGGCTCTTGGTCTTGGCGGCATGGTGGGGTATCGGTTCCTGCCCGCGGCGCCGCTGCCGCAGGTGGATTATCCGACGATTCAGGTGGGCGCGGCGCTCCCCGGCGCCAGCCCCGAGACTATGGCATCGTCGGTGGCAACGCCGCTCGAACGCCAGTTCGGGCGCATTGCCGGCATCACCGAAATGAGCTCGACCAGTACCCTGGGATCCACTTCGCTCACTATCCAGTTCGACTTGAATCGCGACATTAATGCCGCGGCGCGCGATATCCAGGCCGCCATCAATGCCGCGCGCGGCCAGTTGCCCGCCAACCTCCCCGCGACGCCGAGCTGGAGGAAAAACAATCCCACTGAGCAGCCCGTTCTGATTCTGGCGCTGGACACGGATGTCGTGGACCCCGGCAAAGTCTACGACTATGCGTCGTCCATCATCATGCAAAAGATGGCGCAGATTCAGGGCGTCGGACAAGTCGGGCTCTGGGGGAGTTCGCTCCCCGGCGTCCGCATAGACGTGAATCCCACGCTGCTCAACCACTATGGTCTGGGATTGGAAGATGTGCGGGCCATGTTGGCCTCCGCCAATGCAAACCGGCCCAAGGGCAGCATTACCGGCGCGGTTCAATCCTGGTCCATCCGCACCGACGACCAACTGCTGAAAGCCGAACAGTACCGTTCCCTGGTGGTCGCTTACCGCAATGGCGCACCGGTGATGTTGAAGGATGTGGCTCAAATCAGCGATGCCGCCGAAGATTTGCGCAACTCCGGGTACGCCAACTTCACGTCGGCGATTTTGATGTTTATCCGCCGCCAGCCCGCCGCCAACATCGTGGAAACGGTGGATCGCATCGAAGCCGCCCTGCCGCAGCTTCGGGCCGAGATCCCCGCGGCCATGCGCGTCACGGTTCTGCAAGACCGCTCCGCCCCGATTCGCGCCTCCGTTCAAGCAACCCAGAAGACCATGGAGATCGCCATTACACTGGTCATCCTGGTTGTTTTCGCATTTTTGCGCAGTTGGCGGGCAACCCTGATCCCGGCCATCTCCGTGCCGGTCTCCTTGGTTGCGACCTTCGGCTTCCTTTATCTCTTCGGCTACACCGTGGATAACCTGTCGCTGATGGCCTTGACGATCGCTACGGGATTCCTTGTGGACGACGCCATCGTGATGATCGAAAACATCACCCGCCATATGGAAATGGGGTTGTCGCCGATGCGCGCGGCGCTGCGGGGAGCCAAGGAAATCGGACCGACAATTATTTCGATCAGTCTCTCTTTGAACGCCGTATTCATTCCCATTCTGCTGATGAGAGGCATTGTGGGGCGCCTGTTCCGCGAATTCGCGATTACTCTATCGGTGGCCATCATATGCTCCCTGGGCGTTACGCTCGCCGCCACGCCCATGATGTGCTCGCGGCTGCTTCGCTCGCAACGTGGCATACGGCACGGCTATCTCTACAATCTCATCGAGCGCTTCATCGCGGGAATGCGCGCCGTTTACGAGCGAACTTTGGGCTGGGTGCTGCGCCGCCAGCCGCTGATGCTGGCGTTGATGCTGGTCACCGTGGCCGTCAGCGTGTATTTGTACATCACGATTCCCAAGGGCTTTTTCCCGCAACAGGACACGGGACGGCTGCAATTTACGGTACTTTGCGATCAGAACACCTCTTTTGGAGCTTTGGATAGCCGGGTGCGGCAGGCGGTTCGCATCGTCATGGCGGATCCCGCTGTCGACGGTCTGATGGCGCAGATGGGAGGGGGAGGAGGCGATGCCAACGTGCTCAATACGGGCCGCGGGTTTGTGGTCCTCAAGCCCTACGAAGAACGCAAGGCCACGCCGGACCAGGTTATAGCGCGTTTGCGTCCCAAGCTGGCGCAAGTGCCCGGCGCCACCATCGTGCTGCAGGCGCAGCAGGATCTTCGCGTGGGCGGCCGCGGTGGGGCCGCGCAATATCAATACACGCTGATCGGCGACGATTTCAACGAGCTGAACGATTGGGCTCCCCGGGTCTTGCAAAAACTGAAGAGCCTGCGGCAGTTGGCGGACGTCAGCTCCGATCAGCAGGATCGCGGGTTGGCCGCCTCGCTGGTGGTGGACCGCGCTACGGCCGCCCGGCTGGGCATTACCACACAGGCGATCGACGATACGCTCTACGACGCTTTCGGCCAGCGCCAGGTCTCCACGATGTACACGGCAATGAACCAATATCACGTCGTGATGGAAGTGCAGCAGGGATTCTGGAATAATCCCGATGGCCTCAATTTCATCTATGTGCCTTCCTCCAGCGGCCCACAAGTTCCTCTAGCCGCATTCACCCACTACGCGACCTCGCGCACGCCGCTGCAGGTGAACCACTCCGGGCAGTTTCCTTCCGTCACGATCTCCTTCAACCTGCCTTTGGGCACTTCGTTGAGCGATGCGGAGCCGGCGGTGGAGGACGCGATGAGCGAAATCAATCTGCCCGCCACCATCCGGGGAAGCTTTCAGGGCACCGCGCAAGCCTTTCAGGAGACTCTCAGCAACGAGCCAATTCTGATTTTGGCCGCGCTCATCGCCGTTTACATCGTTTTGGGGATGCTGTACGAAAGCCTGATTCATCCTCTCACGATTCTCTCGACTCTGCCGTCGGCGGGCGTGGGCGCGCTGCTGGCGCTGCTGGCGACGCGCAACGAGTTGAACGTCGTCTCGCTCATCGGCATTATTCTTTTAATCGGCGTGGTCAAAAAAAACGCGATCATCATGATCGACTTCGCCATCGCCGCGGCCCGAGAGGGAAAAACCTCCGAGCAAGCGATTTTCGAGGCCTGTCTGCTACGCTTCCGCCCCATCATGATGACAACGATGGCGGCTCTTTTCGGCAACCTCCCGCTGGCGCTCAGCCTGGGCACCGGATCGGAGTTGCGGCGTCCGCTGGGCATCGCCATTGTGGGCGGGCTTGTGTTTAGCCAGGCTTTGACGCTTTATACAACTCCCGTTGTGTACTTGTACATGGACCGGCTGCGAGTGCGCTGGGAGGCATTCCGGACACGGCGGCATAGCGCCTTGGCCGTAGCGGGTGCGGGGGATTAACCTGAGACTGGAAATGCTGGAGGAAGCATGACCACTTCCACCAATATTTCGGCGCCGTTCATCCGGCGTCCGGTGGCGACGTCTCTGCTCACCGCGGCTCTCGGTCTTGGCGGCATGGTGGCGTACCGGTTCCTGCCCGCGGCGCCGCTGCCGCAGGTGGATTATCCAACGATTCAGGTGGGCGCGGCGCTCCCCGGCGCCAGCCCGGAAACCATGGCTTCCTCCGTGGCCACGCCGCTCGAACGCCAGTTCGGCCGCATCGCCGGCATCACGGAAATGAGTTCGACCAGTGTCCTGGGGTCCACTTCGCTCACCATCCAGTTCGACTTGAATCGGGACATCAATGCCGCGGCACGCGATATCCAGGCGGCTATCAATGCCGCGCGCGGGCAATTGCCCGCCAATCTCCCCGCCGCGCCGACCTGGAGGAAAAACAATCCCACTGAGCAGCCCGTCATTATTCTGTCGATGGACACGGATACCGTCACCGCCGGGGACGTCTACGACTACGCATCCTCCATCATCGTGCAGAAGCTTTCGCAGATTCCGGGCGTCGGACAGGTGGGAATCGGAGGCAGTTCGCTGCCGGGCGTGCGGGTGGACGTCAATCCCACGCTGCTCAATCACTACGGTCTGGGATTGGAGGATGTGCGGGCCATGCTGGCCGCCGCCAACGTTAACCACCCCAAGGGCAGTATCGTCGGCTCTGTTCAATCCTGGTCGATCCGCACCGACGACGAACTGCTCAAAGCCGAACAGTACCGCAATTTGGTGGTTGCCTATCGCGACAGCGCGCCGGTGATGTTGAAAGACGTAGCCACCGTCAGCGATTCCGTCGAAGACTTGCGGACCTCCGGCTACGCTAATCTGACGCCGGCGATTTTGATGTGGATCTACCGCCAGCCCGCCGCAAATATCGTGGAAACGGTCGATCGCATCGAAGCCGCCCTGCCGCAACTTCGGGTCGATATCCCCGCGGCCATGCGCCTCAGAGTTCTGCAGGACCGCTCCGGCCCGATCCGCGCTTCCGTCGCCGCGACTCAAAAGACCATGGAGATGGCCATTACACTGGTCATCCTGGTTGTTTTCGCATTTTTGCGCAGTTGGCGCGCCACCCTGATCCCGGCCATCTCCGTTCCGGTCTCCTTGGTTGCCACCTTCGGCTTCCTTTATCTGTTCGGCTACACCGTGGATAACTTGTCGCTGATGGCTTTGACCATCGCCACGGGATTCCTTGTGGACGATGCCATCGTGATGATCGAAAACATCACCCGCCATATGGAAATGGGGTTGTCGCCCATGCGCGCGGCGCTGCGGGGGGCCAAGGAAATCGGACCGACGATTATTTCGATTAGCCTCTCTTTGAACGCCGTATTCATCCCCATTCTGCTGATGAGAGGCATTGTGGGGCGCCTGTTCCGCGAATTCGCGATTACTCTATCGGTGGCCATCATATGCTCGCTGGGCGTTACGCTCGCCGCCACCCCGATGATGTGCTCGCGGCTGCTTCGCTCGCAACGTGGCATACAGCACGGCTATCTCTACAATCTCATCGAGCGCTTCATCGCCGGAATGCGCAGCTTTTACGAGCGAACTTTGGGCTGGGTGCTTCGCCGCCAGCCGCTGATGCTGGCTGTGATGCTGGTCACCGTGGCCGTCAGCGTGTATTTGTACATCACGATTCCCAAGGGCTTTTTCCCACAACAGGACACGGGACGGCTAAATTTTACGGTGCTGTGCGATCAGAACACTTCTTTTGGAGCTTTGGATAGCCGGGTGCGGCAGGCGGTCCGCATCATTATGGCGGACCCCGCTGTCGACGGTCTTATGGCGCAGATGGGAGGGGGAGGAAACAATGCCAACGTGCTCAATACGGGCCGCGGATTTCTTTCCCTCAAGCCCTACGAACAACGCAAAGCCACCCCGGACCAGGTGATCGCGCGCTTGCGTCCCAAGCTGGCGCAAGTGCCCGGCACCACCATCGTGCTGCAGGCGCAGCAGGATCTTCGGGTGGGCGGCCGCAACGGGGCCGCGCAATATCAGTACACGTTGATTGGGGACGATTTCAACGAATTGAACGATTGGAGTCCACGCGTGCTGCAAAAGCTGAAGAGCTTGCGGCAGGTGACGGACGTCAGTTCCGATCAACAGGATCGCGGGTTAGCCGCCTCTCTGGTGGTGGACCGCGCTACGGCCGCCCGGCTTGGCATTACCACGCAGGCGATCGACGACACGCTCTACGACGCTTTCGGCCAGCGCCAGGTCTCCACCATGTACACGCCGTTGAACCAGTATCACGTCGTGATGGAAGTGCAGGAGCGGTTCTTTAACAATCCCGATGGCCTCAAGTTCATCTATGTGCCCTCCTCCAGCGGCCCGCAAGTTCCTCTATCCGCATTCACTCACTACGCGACCTCCCGCACGCCTCTGCAGGTGAACCACTCCGGTCAGTTTCCTTCCGTGACGATCTCCTTCAACCTCCCTTTGGGCACCGCGTTGGGCGATGCGGTGCCGGCAGTGGAGGACGCCATGCGTGAAATTAATCTGCCCGCCAGCGTCCGGGGCAGCTTTCAAGGCACCGCGCAAGCGTTTCAGGAGTCTCTCAGTAACGAGCCGATTTTGATTTTGGCCGCGCTCATCGCCGTTTACATCGTTTTGGGAATGCTGTATGAAAGCCTGATTCATCCTCTCACGATTCTCTCGACTCTGCCGTCGGCGGGCGTGGGCGCGCTGCTGGCGCTTCTGGCGACGCGTAACGAGTTGAACGTCGTCTCCCTGATCGGGATTATTCTTTTGATCGGCGTGGTTAAAAAGAATGCGATCCTCATGATCGACTTCGCCATCGCCGCGTCCCGTGAGGGAAAAACTTCCGAGCAAGCCATCTTCGAAGCTTGTCTGCTGCGCTTTCGCCCCATCATGATGACCACCATGGCGGCTCTGTTCGGCAATCTCCCGCTGGCGCTCAGCCTGGGTACCGGATCGGAGTTGCGGCGTCCGCTGGGCATCGCCATTGTGGGCGGGCTCGTATTCAGCCAGGCTTTGACGCTTTATACAACTCCCGTTGTGTACTTGTACATGGACCGGCTGCGAGTACGCTGGGAGGCATTCCGGGCGCGTCGGCATGGCGCCTTGGCCGTGGCAGGCGCGGGGGATTGACCAAGGATCCATTGAAAGCGGCTGACTCCGCGATCCGGTCTGAGAATCTGGCCTGCACTTCAACGTACAGCGCCCGGCGCGAGACTGCGAGATTTTCCGCCGCCGCGAAATTCCTACATCCACGGGCTCAGTTTTTGTGCTCATTCGGCTTTGCAATAAGAGGATATTTAACAATGGGCGACTAAATTGCCCCTAGAAATGGCGGAGGTTGCCATGCTCTATTGGGCCTTGATATTTCTGATCGTTGCAATTGTCGCTGCGATCTTTGGATTCGGCGGTGTCGCGGTTGCCTCTGCCGGTATCGCCAAGATTTTATTCTTCATATTCTTGGTGCTTTTCATTGTGTCGCTGATATTCAGGGGCGCGCGCCGGGTCTAAACCCGGCGAGCCTCGTCAGTTCCCGGCGCGAAGCGTCCCCCCGGCGGAGCCGGATCGGGTTTCAGCGCAGCCGGGTCCCCTTTCAACACAGATCGCCGGGCGGAAGCGCTTCTCGCCCGGCGATCTTCCGCCCGGTGAAACATATTCGGCTGGGCGGGTGACGACACGCCCCCGGGACGAGTCGCTTATCCTTGGTGGTTCTGCTGGTGTGGCTCTACTACTCGGGCTCTGATATTTCTAATTGGCGCCGAGTCCACGCAGGTCTATGCCTGCGATCTTGACGGCGTGTGCCTGAATATCAAGTCACCCGACTCGGCGCCGGCCGAGTGGGATAAAAAAACTCTTCCGCTGGCAAGCTAAGTCGCACAACTCAACTATCGGCCCTGTGCCACCGGCGCTGGCGCGGGCAGCTTGGACCGGATCAACAGCTCCACTTGCCGCCACACCCGGGGATCGGATTCGATCTCGATGTGCGGCTTCATGAATATTCGCGCGTACCAGGGGTATCCTCCGCTATCGACGGGAGCGGCTTTATAGTCCAACCGAAAGTTCCCCAGAATCCGCGTCCGGGAAGGGTCGGCGGCGTGGATCTCGGCCAGTCCGTGCAGGAGCCCGTCTCGCTGATAAAAGTTGACGGCCTCCGCGACGTTGGCGGGAATCGTAGCGTCGTTTTCGCCGCGCTTTCGCACGCTATCTACCTGCACAGTGAGCAGCACCGGTATTCCCCGTTCCCCCAAAGCTCGCGCCAGCGTGACCGCTTCCGAAGCACCCCAACTATGGCCGTAAATCGAGATGCCTCCGCCGAGCTTCTCTTCCGTCGAGAGATTTCCGTCGCGGTTCGAGTCCAGTAGTCGCGTCACTTCCTCCAACGCCTGCCGCCCTTGGCGATTCTGGAATACCCGCACCGCCACGCCCGACGGATAATCGTTACGTAAATGCTGCGCGAACTGTACCTCGGCGTGCGCGCGGTCGTCTCGCTTAACTAACCCGCCGACAAATCCGATTACAATAGATCCAGCGGAGAGCGAGGGAGGAGTTAAGCCGAAGAGTATGAGGGCCGGCGCGAAAAGACTCCAGAACAAGCAATACTTCACAACCGCGAAGTTCTAGCTTACCATCGCTCAAGCGGACGGTCACCTCAATGCGTGGCGTTCAGGCGGCGCGGCGGGCAAGCGCACAGCGAATGCGTTGTGCGCGTTAACGGGAGAGATACTCCGGTTCCATTCGAGCTCTTTGGCCAATATATCAGGTGGTTCCGCTGCTTCCCGAGTGGAGGCAATGTGCCGGGGGTTGAAATGTCCGCCCGATATCCACGCGTAGGCCAATCCTCCCCCTAGATAAGGTTGAACCGCCACCAGCGCCCCGAGCGGAAAAGCATACTTTTTGGTTTTGACAAAGGATTCGAGCACGCCGCGAACCGGTTTGCTCCTCGGCTCCGTGCCGGAAATTTGCGGAATGGCGAATACGGAGAAACGCAATTCGGGGTGGTGCTTGGCGTAGCTCACCATATTCTTCGCGGCTTGTTTCGGCGTCATAACGCCCAGATCCCCCGTGAAATTGCGGTGAACAGCCTTCGGAAAATAGAAATCGATCACGTGCCGGGAAAAATCGGCACAATTGCGGAACAGAATATTGAAACGCTCATCGTTTGGGCGGGCGTTGAGTTGGGCGATCAGTTGGTCGTCCCGGTCCTTCGGGGTCTCGATCTCGAAGGCGTAAATCGTTCGGTCGTAAGCGGCGCCCACCAATTGGATCCAATCTCCCTTGGGCGCAGCGCCGTCGGGGTCGTCCGGCGCGAGCTCCTCCAAATGCCGCCGCCGGTAATCGTCCCGCAGCGATGCGACCTGTTCCCGAGTCACCTCATGCGGAATTTGGTCCGCCCGGTCCACGGCGTACAGATAGGCGATGAGTGGAATCGCGATCCAATCGTATCCCCCGACCCGGTGGTATCGGCTAATGACCACCCCCTGCTCTCCCGGTTGGCAACGCCGCAAAGAAACCAATGATGCCGCGCAGACGCGCGACAGATAGATAGAGGAATGCCCGGTGGGAGTCATCGCTCCAAATTCGCCAAAGGGCTCTTCCAGAAACAAAGCCGTGTCCGCGCGACCGGCCTGCGCTACCGCCAATCCGAGAATCACCCGCGCCAGCCGCAGCCCTAAGCTCCGCATATCCACCATCTAAAGTGAATAGTGCAGCTACCCAGCCAGAGTCGCTTGTTCGTTGATTTTGAATGGAAATTCGACTCGATCGGCCCTGGTAATGCCTTCCGCGCGGCAGGAAAGTTCTCCCGGCTCGCCGCCCGGATCCCTGCTGCCTATGTGAGGCTGCCTATGTGATAAAGATCCGCAGGTCCGCTGTGCCCGCAAACTATAGTTCTCTTCACCGTTATAGGTTTAGCCGCCAGGGAGGCCCTCAGGCCACCAGCTTGGCTGAGAAACGCCGACCCCGCGGCCTTAAACGATAGCCGCGTGCCCCAGCGGCCCAATCCGCGGGATGGCGTTTACGTTCATGTGGTTCCCGCGGACGTCGCCTCCCAAGACTAATTGCGATTCTTGGATGGAAGGGCTGTTATCGCCAGGCGTCCCGGTTGACACCACGATTGACAACTCCCCCAAACAACGTTCGGTGCGCCCCGGGAATATGCGCGAATAACGCGTCTTGCGTGAGAATGGCATGAGGCGAACTTCGGACTTACGTGGCCTAGTCCAGGTCAATTCCCGGTCAATTCGCAGGCACCGGATACGTACCGTCGCGCAAGATTAGTCAGCGCTTGGTTTTTCGTGACCAGATCGTTGCGGTGGGCTATAAGACTCTGGAAGATGTGGTCTTCGCTCGTCCACGTGCCATCAGCATCGGATTCCAGGATCCGCGCAGCTTTCTGACGTGACCCGGAACCGGCGTTACATCGCTCCCAAACCCAATTGAAGCTTGCCTCCGACGTCGGAATAGCGCCCTGCGCGCACTCTCTGAACTCCTGGTGAATCACCGAAAGGCCCTCGACGTAATCCCTTATCAGCGGCGTCAGCGGTACGTCAGGTCCGATGGGTTCGAGGTCGGCTACCACCGACCGTTTCACGCGCTCATCCTCTCGCAGAGCTTGCAGAGCGATGAAGGGCTCCGCACGATACTCGAGGTGTTTCAATTCGCCGGGGGGAACCCACGAACTCGAGAAGCTGAGCTGGTCGACTGACAGGGCTCGATGTTGCGTGTAGTTTCTGAGGGCTTCCATGACGCGATAACCGAGCCTTGTGTCGTACTGCTCCCAGGCCTTCTTCCTAATTCGCTCGGCGAGCGGTGGATCCTCACTCGTATCGTGCATGACCTGGTCGATATAGAGGCGCCCAGCAGAGAGAAGATTCAGCACGCGCCGGTTGAGAGTCTGCCTGTCGCTGTGCATAGAGGACCAGGAGAGATCGGAGTACACCATTTGGTGAAGCGCCAAGCCTAGGATTTCACGCTCGAAATCCTCGTAGTTGGTGACGACAAGGTCGAACTTATCTTCAACCGCCAGAGAGCGTAGGATCTTCTGCTTGGCGAGCCTCACGCGCCGGTACTCCTCCTCGGAGATCTCGACAGGGGCGCTACCAGGCCCGAATCCAACAATCGCGTATCGCATACACCGTTTTACCTCACCAACGGACGTCGCGAGTCCACCCTGGCAGCTGGGCAGCCGGAGCGGGATTCACGGCGGCAGTCGGTCACGCCAGGCCTAGCAAGATCCGAAGTGCATCGGGCACCATCGCGGCGTCCAGTTTGACGGCTCATCGCCGATGTCTCGATCGGCCCGGAGCGATGTCGCGGAGCTGCACTCGGCGCATCCACGCGATTGTTTCGAACTCCCCGGTTCACCAGCAGGCGCGCCGGATGAAATCGCTAACGGGTGCCAAGGGCTGTTCTCGCGATCTATCGGCTTTCGAGGACGCGTCCCATTCTCCGCTGGGCGCGTTTATCTGGCCAATCATGATGCCCGCGCGGCGCTAAATTGTTTCGAATTTGGCGCGTGCACAGATTGGACCAGATAAACGCTTTGAAACCGGCCAATCTG
Organism: Bryobacteraceae bacterium; assembly: GCA_036521975.1. Lineage (GTDB taxonomy): Bacteria > Acidobacteriota > Terriglobia > Bryobacterales > Bryobacteraceae > Palsa-187. The sequence continues at coordinate 3,775 of DATDGT010000110.1, read as the reverse complement.
CTTGATTTTAATTCGCTTACCCTGAGAGCTGAGGCGCAATCAGATTAGCCGGGTTTAAAACAGTGATTCGGTCGGGATGCGCGATATTGGCGAGCGAGGGAGTACTATCTGCAGAGGGGGCGAAGCAAGCCACTAGCAATGGGTGCAACTGGAATCCACACGGATGCGTCGCCGAGGGTGCACCCGGCAAGCCTGCCAGAGCGACTTGCCGAGGTACAGCGCCGGGGATGGACTGAGTTTTGCGTGCCGGACGTCGAGGATTCACTTGAGCTGGCGCTGACCATTGGCCGACCTGTACCATCGCGAGTTAACGGGCCGCTCCTGGACCGTCTTAGACCTATGTCGCAGCAGTTGGCCCACCCACGGTCTATGTCAGCTGTGTATGGCCTCGGCCCCTTTCCCTTCCACACAGACGGGGCATACATGCCGCTGCCTCCGCGGTACGTGCTACTAAGACTCTCACCGGGCGCACTGAGTGATAGACCAACGCTGTTGTGCCGGATCGATGAGCTCTCGCTCTCAACAGAGGATCTACGGCTGCTGCGAAATGACGTTTGGTTGGTGGAAGGCGGCCGAGGATATTTCTACACTACTATCCTTAATGACGCCATCGCCTCCACCTGCGAGTTGCTTCGTTTCGATCTATGTTGTATGAGACCGGCATGTTCGTCGTTTGCGCGGTCCGCCGACCTTCTCTGCCAGGCTTTGGACGCTGGTAACGCGTACCCGCTCGAGTGGAGTCCAGGTCGTGCCGTCCTGATCGACAATTGGAGGGTTCTCCACGCACGCGCACCAGCCGCTGATAGGGTTCGTGAGACGAAGCGTGTCCTTGAACGTGTGCTTATCTGCTAGGGAGGTAGGAATGTACTGGACGTTCGATTCCCTGTGGCAAAAGGCGAAGATTTTTGCGAAGCGGGGCCTGGAGGCGGAGCGCACGGGACCCCTCTTCCCTTTTTGGATGTCGCTCGCGCTTGAGGCACTCGCACGGGCAACGGTCGCGAAGGTGCACCCTGCGTTGTTAGCCGATCCACAAGATGGAGGGGGTGAAAGTCTCTGGTACGCGTTCGGCTATCCCCCACAGAAACCACAACCGCCGAAATCAATCCAGATGAAAACAGTTCTTATCAGGTGCAAGAGGGTCACGCCTGAGTTCACGGACCGCGAAGAGAAGTTCTGCCTTGGCCTTGTTGACCTGCGAAATCGCGAACTCCACTCCGGCGAGCCGGTGTTCGACGCCTATCCGACACGGCTCTGGCTGGCCGAATACTATCGCGTGTGCAAAATTCTGCTCCTCGCCGTCGGCAAGGAATTGGACGATATGCTAGGTCGCGACGAAGCTGCCGGTGCCGAGCAGATGGTCGGCGAGATGGAGAAACAAACCCAAAAAGAGGCACTCGATCTAATTGCTCGAGCCCGGGAATCATTCGAGAACCTACCCGAGGAGGAGAGGGAGCATCGCAGGGCGGTAGGGGGTGAAAAAGCCAGCCAATCCAAAAGGCTCTCCGGGACGACAGTTGATTGTCCGGCCTGTGGCGCAAAGGCGGTAATCGCGGGGAAGCGTACGGGAAGTTCGGAACCGCGACTGAGGCAGGATGTGATCGTTCAGGAGCATGCATTCATACCGGTGAAACTATCTTGCCCGACATGTGGATTGAGCCTCGAAGGATACGGTCTACTCCATGCAGCCGGTCTCGGCGGCCAGTTCTCAGCAATAGAAGAGCACGATCCCGTCGAGTTCCACGGGATAGATCCGTACGAGTTGGTCGATCCCCATAAGGTCATCGAAGCTTATTTCGAGCCTGAATATGGGAATGACTGAGCACGGTGCCCTAGGCACCGGTTGTTCTGAGAGCCCAGTTCGATTCTGCAGAGCGGCTGCCTCGGCTTGGTTACCCTGCGATTTATCGGACAGCGGAGCGGGCCTGCAGGAGAGTGGTTAGCCTGCGACTGACGTTCTGAGTGGATCGTCGGCCGCTCGGAGAATCAACAAGGCGGCGACTGGCACTCGCGAAAGGCATTCCTGGCGATAAATCCCCTTCGCACTCGTAACAGGAAGCGGTCGGCCAGAACCATCGCCTCTCGCGCGAACTACTCCCGTAGAGCCTGGGCCACGTCAGTTGACGAAAAACGCGCGACCCCGCGGATGTGACCTCCCGAGACGGGCAAAAGTCCTCAACACCCTCGCGAAACTTTTCCGTGCGGCGTTGAGCAGGAGTAGTCCCCAGAAACCGACCTGCACTGCCGAGCAACCCTAAAAACAGGAAGGCTAAGTAATACCCCCGCACCGAGGAAACCGGTACGTCAAGCGCGGCGCCGATCGAGCGCCAGATCTGGCCCTCCGCGGCCGCCACCGGGCAAACGCCTCCTAAGCTGAGGGTCGCTGGTTCGAGTCGCGGCGCGCCAACCAATAGCCCTTTATTTTCAGGGCTTTTCCTTCGCCCCCACAGTACCTCCGCACCCGCCACCAGCCCGGCGCGACCTTCATCCTGATTCATTCTGATTCATTCTGATTCATTCTGCCTCAACTTCCCGCAGTTCTCGCACGTCCGGCGTGCGTTGGCGACTCGCGATTACGTTCCATGCCCCACGGGCAGGATAAGCTTGGACAAGCCTCAGCTCGTCCTGGACAGGCTTTGACAAGCTTCACCTTGTCCCGATTGTGTATCTCAACGCAGCCGCAACCGCGCTCATACCCGCACCGCCGGGCGGGAAAGTGGACAGAAGGTGGACAGAATCGGCGGGGAAAAGCAACGGAAACCGAGCAATTCATCGCGGCGCTGCTGGGCTACCCGGCCGTCGAACCCCCAGCTAAGGCGACTGAGAGGGGAGACAACCGCGTTCCTACGAAAAATGGGTGCGCGTACCTCCTACAGTTTCAACAACTTCGCCCTCAAGGAGGCCCCAAAAAATCGCCGGTGCAAACAAATTTTTCATCCATCTCAGTGGCCGCCGCGTAGCGGCGGCGTGGCGCTTGACATTTCCCGCGACAGCAATTTCTTAAGCGTTTTCTACCAGTTCCTTCCCTGAGGTGATGGGGATTCCGCCAAAGCGTGGTTCATTAGGAGCAGGCAGGAAAGCGCCGCGGGGACCTCCTCACCGGGGATCGCGGTCACCGAGTCAGAAATCCTAGGCTAACTGGAAGAGGTCTGCCGCAGTGGGCGACGCTGTATCGAAATCAGCGCTCATTTCCCGGAATTGAGCTTAAGCAAACCGGGCCCTGGTCGGGTTAACAGCCTAAGAGGGAGCTCCTTCGAATTATCAAGGTTGCCCGCGGAGAAATTTCATGGCGGCGGCCCCAAGCCGGCCACAAGCCAACAACTGACAACTGACAACTGACAGCTGATTCCTGTGAACACACAAGGCCGTCTCCGCAGAATCATAGGCTTACAAGGAGGGCCCCGAAGCCAGAAATCTCCGCGTGGACTCGCGTGTTCATCCCCGCGGGTGAACGGCACCTGGTCATGGACGTTTTGCTTATTCAAGTCCGCTCAAGCGGAGGCGGGTAGGATCGCGCCTCAAGGGCTGGCTTTGCTTTTTCAAGTCCGGTCAACCGCAGGCAGGGCCCGCGCAAGGCCGGGGTCTTCGAGCAGGTCGGGCCAACCACCACAGGCAGGCCAATCCCACTCCCAGCGGTGGCTTCTCACGAAAATACAAACGCGGTCGTGTGGAATCAGGAGTTTGCGGGCTTGGTAGTCTTGGAAGATTTGCTAGTCTTGGAGGGTTTGGGCCGACAGGGGGCGCGATTGTCTGGCGCGGGAGTAACGCGAACGGGAAT
>DATDGT010000109.1:0-38024 GCA_036521975.1 Bryobacteraceae bacterium | reverse complement strand
ACGCTACATACTTGAGTCACGGCTGATCCTCTTTCCTCGATGAGTGGTTCTTGTCAGGGAACCCACTCCAGAGTAATGAGGATCGGCCTGCTCCGGCCGCCGTCAGCCGCCGAAATCATCGCGCTATTTTGGACAGCAATGATTTCGCGCTTTTGCCGTACACCAAGAATACTGACTTCGCCGACGGCAAGGTTGACTACATCCTGACCGATAAGGATCGCCTCAGCGGCCGGTTCGATTTTCAGCGCCCGGTAGTTTATCAGGCGCCGATCTTTGGCGCCGCCGGCGGCCCGGCGCAAGGCGCGTTTGAAGCCACGGGCGTCCAGAAAACTTGCAGTGCCGGGATCAACTACGACCACATCTTCACGCCCAGCCTCATTGCAGAGTTTAGAGCCGGGTTTTCACACTATCACAACAACGCGCAGCAATCTGACTACGGCACGCCGGCAGCCAGCGACATCGGAATTCCGGGCGCCAATCTGGATGCATTCAGTAGCGGAATAACCAGCATGTATCTGACCGGCTGGACGACCCCTGTCACCACTCCGCCGGTCCCCTTGATCGGCTACATCGGAAGCCTGCCGTGGGACCGCGCGGAAGCCAACATAGATTTTCAAAATACGTGGACCAAGACCTTGGGGAATCACACCATCAAATGGGGTGGCGATTTTCGGCGCATCCGCGACGATCTGGTGCAGGGTCAGACTTTCGGCCCGCGCGGGCTGTATACATTTGACGTGCCTCAAACTTCGATTGCCGGCGCTGCCACGAGCATCGCCAACTCGTGGGCTAGTTTCCTTTTGGATCTTCCCACCGCCGCTGCCGTGAGCGGAAGCTCCGGTTCCGGAAGAGATCTGGTTACCTACTTTCCCGCTTATCGTGCATCGCAGTTGTTCGTGTTTGTTCAAGATAAATGGGTGGCGACGCCTAAGCTTACATTAGATCTGGGGGTGCGTTGGGAATTTTATCCGCCGGGAACGCCTCATTTTGCCGGTGGCTTTTCGAATTACGATCCCGCCACCAACTCCTTGGTCATCGCGGGCGTGGGAGGGAATCCCAGCGACCTGGGCATGGTTACACGCTATAAATATTTCGCGCCGCGAACCGGGTTCGCCTACCGGGTGACGAATTCCACCGTCATCCGCACCGGATTCGGGATCAGCTTTACGCCGTTCCCTGATAACAACTACGCATACAACTACCCGATCAAGCAGGTAAATCAATTCATCCAGCCGAGCACGCAGTTTTTGCCGGCGCTGCTCCCGAACGGACAGGTCGCGACATTTGAGAACGGAATCCCCGCCCCGGCTCCCGTTTCGGTTCCGGCTAACGGCATCTTCCCGCTGGCGGGGACGCCGGTTGCCAATAGCGCTCTGAACTATGTCAACTTGAACTTCAAGAATCCCTACGTCGAGTCTTGGAATTTCTCGATTCAGCAGATTCTTCGGAAAAGCTTTACGCTAGACGTCGCGTATGTGGGGAACCACGGCGTGGACACGGTAGCCCAACCGAACATTAACGCCGGCCTAGTGATCGGCGCGGGTACGCTCGGTCAGCCGGAATACCCGCGGACGGCCGCTACTACCGAGTATTTTGAAGGCTTTTCGTCCATGTACAATGCCTTGCAAGTCAAGTTGAACAAGCGGCTCAGCAGTGGTTTTCTGCTCACCGGCGCGTACACCTTGGCCAAGGGGATGTCGTTCCAAAGAAGCGACGACGGCACGCTGGACTTCTACGTCAACGTGCCGCGTAACTACGCGCGCACCGATTTTGACCGCCACCACACGTTTGTTTCCGGCTTTATTTACGAACTGCCGTTCGGGAGTGGGAAACGGTGGCTAGCATCGGGGTTGAGTTCGAGAATTTTGGGCGGATGGCAGATGAACGGGACGCTCACGCTGATGAGCGGATTGCCGGTCACGCTTACGACCTCGGCTGCGGGTCTCAATCTGCCCGCGGCCACCCAGACCGTCAATCAAATTGCTCCCGTCGTTCGACCGAAAGGAATCGGGACCGGCGCGTTCTGGTTCAATCCCGCGAGCTTCGCGTCTCCGGCTCCCTTAACGTTCGGGAACACCGGCATCAACATATTTGATGGACCGCATTTCTTCGACCTGGGCTTTTCGCTTTTCAAGAATGTTGCCATCAATGAGAGATTCAGGCTGCAATTGCGTGCGGAGGCATTCAACTCCACGAACACGCCGCAATACGGAAATCCCGGGACCAGTATGACAAGCAGCACCTTCGGGAAGGTTACAGGCTATTGCTCGGGTAATTGCGGACCGCGCGACCTTCAACTCGGAGTAAAGCTGTTATTCTGACTAAATTTTCAGGATCTTAAGAATGAAGGTTGTCATTGGCTTCGCGGCCGGTTGGATGCTGGGCGCCGGCGGGCTTGCGGGTGAACCGCTTGAGCTGATTCAAAACGCTCAAGCCCGAGCCGGCGTCAGTCTCTCCGGACCGTGGCAGACGATCATCGACCCCTACAATTCGGGATACCTCGATTATCATGGGCAGCCTAAGGCCAATGGAGGATTCGGCGCGAATCGGAAGCCCGCCTCCGCACGCGATCTCGTTGAGTACAGTTTCGACACCTCAGACCGGCTGAACGTGCCGGGAGACTGGAATACCCAGCGGGCGGATTTGATGTTCTACGAAGGCCATATCTGGTATGAGCGGGATTTTGATTACCGGCGGACACCGGGTCATCGCGTGTTCGTTTGGTTTGGAGCCGCCAGCCAGCGTGCCATGGTTTTCTTGAACGGAACCAAGCTGGGGGAGCACGACGGAGGGTATACTCCGTTTCAATTCGAGATTACCAATCTCGTGCGGGAAAAAGGGAATTTCCTCGTCGTCAACGTCGATAACGAACGCCGACGGGAAGCGGTGCCCGCGATGATGACTGACTGGTGGAACTACGGCGGATTGATACGGGAAGTTCGGTTGATCGATGTACCGGACACCTTCGTCCAGGATTACTTGGTGCAACTCGAGAAGGGATCCCAGGACCATATATCCGGCTGGGTACGGGTCAATGGACCCAACCGCCAACAGCCTTTGACTCTCCGAATTCCGCAAGCCGGCATCGCGGCCACGCTGACGCCGGACCAGACGGGGCTGGCCTCGATCTCCATTCGTGCCCGCCTGGATCTTTGGTCTCCGGAGTCGCCGAAACTGTATGACGTGGAAATCGATAGCTCCTCAGACCGAGTCACTGACCGAGTCACTGACCGAATCGGGTTTCGATCCATCCAGGCTTCCGGCAAGGATCTTCTGCTCAATGGAAAACCGCTGCATCTGAGGGGCGTGTCGCTTCATGCCGAGGCGCCGTTTCGTTCCGGGCGCTTGTTCTCGGAAGGGGAGGCGCGAATCTTGCTCCGATGGGCCAAGGATCTGGACTGCAACCTGGTGCGGCTGGCGCACTACCCGCACGACGAGGTCATGGTCCGCCTCGCGGACGAAATGGGATTGCTCGTCTGGTCAGAAATCCCCGTTTACTGGGCCATCGCCTGGGAGGATTCCGGGACGCTTCGCAATGCCGAACAACAACTCACGGAGATGATTACTCGCGATAAGAATAGGGCTGCCGTGATTCTGTGGTCCATTGGGAACGAGACGCCGCAAAGTTCCGCCGCGGCTGAAGTTCCTCAGCACGCTGGCACAAGCAGCGCACCGGCTGGATTCGAGCCGGCTGGTAACAAATGCGTTGCAAACCTCGTACCTCAGTCCAACAACCATCACGGTCAACGACCCTCTCAGTCAATATGTCGATGTCGTCTCTTCGAACGAGTACGTGGGTTGGTACGATGGTCCGGCCGAAAAAATCGACAGCCTGGAATGGCGGGTGAACTCCAACAAACCGTTCGTGATTAGCGAGTTTGGCGCAGACGCGCAAGCCGGGCGGCATGGGGACAAGAACACCATTTGGAATGAGGAATTCCAGGCGGATATCTATCGGCGACAAATCCAAATGTTCCAGTGGATTTCGAACCTCGCTGGCACGATTGCGTGGGCGCTGGTAGACTTTCGCTCGCCGCGGCGTCCGCTCGCCGGCATTCAGGATTTCTTCAACCGGAAGGGACTCTATTCCGATCGCGGAGAACGAAAAGCCGCCTTCTATCTCTTGCGCGATTACTATGAAGCGCTGGACCCATTACGGCGAGGGAGCGCAGCGGGTAGGGGCCAGGCGACGAAGTAGCCGCGAGAGGATGCCGGAGAACATTGATACGGCACTAGCGTTTTAGCGGAGCGGTGATGTGCCGGACGGTGGCCTTCCTGTCGATCACAACCCCGGCGGCCGCGGTTTGGAAGGTCTGGGTGAATATGCCGTTCGGGTTCGCCGGGAGCTGGCCATAGCTGCTGTTGGCTTTCTCGACCGTGGAGTAGTCCCAGTCCACGCAGGATGGCTCCGAGCTCTGCACGGTGATCGTTTTTGATGAACCGATGGTTATCGTGCCAGCGCCCGAAGAAAGGACTGTTGTTCCTCCATTCAAATAATCGACGAAGTCGACCTGGAACGAAACGATTGGGGCAAGATCAGCCGAAGTTACTGGGCCGCCTGAAACCAGAGTGAGCGACAGCAGTGTGATGGTCTGTTTTCCGATCGAATTCCCCTTGTCATCGAAGGCTTGGTATGTGGCGCCGGTGATATTTCCGTTCGAATCGTTCTGCAAGGAAATACTGAGTGCATAACCGGCGGGCAGTCTCTGGCTGGGCAGAGTCGCCAAGGGAACGATGTGGTTGATGATCTGGCCCAGTTTCGGACTGTTGGTCCAGTTATCCACCATGCAGTAGAGTGTCGCGGGCGAACTGTGCGGGTTGAGGTAGATCAAGTACTGCTATCCGCCATCGTAGTCACCCTTGGCGGAGTATGCGTTCACCTGGAAACCGAAGCCGTCGCTGCCAACGATGTCCTGTGTGACATTCACCATCAGCGAGACTTCGGTCAGGTTACTGCAATTGCTCATCAGATAATTGGAATTGCTACCCAGTCCCACAGACGGCGCCGGCACCGCTGAAACCACGCTCGGAAAGCTGCCACCAACGACCTCCCAAAGCTGGTTGTCCGTTCCCGACGACTTAGGTGGATAGAGATCGAGCAGCGCGCCCGGTGCTGTCGAGGCGCCCTTAATATCGATGACGTAACCGTTCAGCTTGCTCATGATGTAGTAATAGCCAGAGCCTGCAGGGTCTTTGTAAAACTGCCAGAGTTGGCCCGCAAGAAGCGGACCCGGTAGCCCGCCCGCCTGGAGGTCGACTCCCGCCAATGCCAGCTCGCCCGGAACTTCAATAGGGTAACCGCTGAGTTTGCTGATGATCTGGAAGTAACCCGGCGCGGACGCATCGGCTACAAATTCCCAAAGCTGGTTGTCGTTTCCCGAGGATTTCTGGGGGTACGCATCCAGACCTGCTCCTGGCTTCGTCGAGGCTCCCACAATGTCGATGACATTGCCGCTTAGCTTACTCTTGATGAAGTAGTAGTTACTCATTCGCTTCTCTCCCATCCCAGCCTTGGTGTGACCGCCGGGCGGAATTCCGCCTCTTTGCGGGTGGCCCCACAGGACGTTCTATGTTCAACCAGAACGTCCGTTTTGGCGCAACAGGCTTGGCGTTAGTATATCCAGCGGCTTTGGTCTGACGCTTGATTTTAAACAAATCGCCCATGCGTCTGCCCTTCCCCTGTCCGCGGGGACCGCTTCCTTGTCCACGGGGAGAAATCCACACCGCCATCGGGTGGGGCGATATAGTTTGGAGCTAGGTAAGCTCGAGTCCTCCGTCGACAGCCACCACTTGTCCGGTGACGAAGTTCGACGCGGTCAGAAAAAATACCACTGCATCGGATATTTCCTCTGCGGTTCCGGCTCGGCATGCCGGAGTTCGGGCGATCAGCCGCTTGGTACGGTCGTCCCGTTCGCCGAACGGGATCACTCCCGGCGCCACCGAATTGACGGTCACTTTCGGCGCGAAAGCTTTCGCCAGCGCTCGCGTCAGCATGATGACTCCGGCTTTGGAGGCGCAGTAATGGGCGTGGTGCGCCCACGGCCGCAGCCCGCCTAGCGAGCTCAAATTCACGATTCGCCCGCCGTCCCGCGCCAGCATCCGGCGCGCTGCCTGCTGGCAGCAAAAGAAAGTCGCCTTCAAATTCACCGAATGGACGAAATCCCAGTCGGCCTCGGTGATAGCGAGCGGATCGAAACGAGTGAATCGCGCGGCGTTGTTCACCAAGCCGTCGATACGCCCAAAATGCCGTTCGACCGCCCCGAACAGTGTTTCGATTTCTCCCACCCGCTCCAGATTCGCGCGGAACAAAGGGGCCTTGCCGCATTCGGCAGCGGTCGCGCGAGCCTCATTTTCCGATTGGTGATAATGGATCGCCACGCGCGCGCCCTCCTGCGCAAGGCGCAGCGCGATGGCGCGTCCAATGCGCTTGGCCGCGCCCGTGATGACCACCACGCGGTCCTGAAGCCTATCCTCCAGCAAAGACATTTAGTGATCGCGATCCGTAATCAGATCGGTGACCGCCAACAAAGCCCGCTGATAGACGGATTCCGGAAATTCACCAATGATTTCACGGGCCTTCTCGGTAAAGAACCCGGCGCGTTGCCGCGCTCGCTCGATGGCATTATGCCGGTGCAGAATCTGGAGAATCTTGCCGAACGACGCTTGGTCGTAGTTCCCGTCGGCGAGCACGGTTTCCACCAGCGCGCGTTCTTCCGGACCCGCGTTTTCGAGCGCGTAAATCAGCGGCAGCGTTACTTTGCCCTCCCGCAAGTCGTTGCCCACGGGCTTGCCCAGAATCTTCTCGCGCGAAGTGAAATCCAGAACGTCGTCGATCAACTGGAACGCGATGCCGAGATTCCAGGCGTACTCCCCCAGCCGCGCTTCAGCCCCATCGCCCGCGTTTTGCGCCAGCGCCCCGAGCCGGGCGCAAGCGGAAAACAGACTCGCCGTCTTGCGGTCGATCAGTTCCATGTAATCGGCTTCGCTCACGCCGATTTTGCCCACCCGCTCAAGCTGCAACAGTTCGCCCTCCACCATCATCTGGGTGAGATTGATCAGCAGATCGAGGACCGGAAAGCTTCGTTCGCGCAGCGCGATTTGGAACGCCTGCATGTACAGCCAATCGCCGGCGAGCACGCTGGTGTGATTGCCCCACACGACGTTGATCGAGGGACGGCCCCGACGCGTCTTGGCCATGTCGATGACGTCGTCGTGCACCAGCGTAGCCGTGTGGATCATCTCCACCACGGCGGCTAAACGGATCAACCCGGCATTGCTGGGACCAAAGAGCCTCCCGCATAGGAGCACAAGAATGGGCCGCAGCCGTTTCCCGCCGCCTGAATGAAGATACTGCCCGATGTAGGTGATGGCATCCACCGAGGCGATGGATTCCAATCCAATTTCGCGCTCGGCCTGTGCGAGGTCCTCCCGGACCAGATCGAAGATTTCAACGGCCGTGAGCGCTTGCCCCAGGTGGCCGAATGGCATGTTAGGAACGAGTCTAGCAAAAGCGGCACGGCGACCTGTGGGCTTTGGAGAAACTCGCGCACAACGGACTCGCCGGCCGTGGCTAAGTCCGCCGAGTTCCCCTTCGTTTGACGCCGCGTCCGGCGGCCTGTGCGCTCGCATAACATGACGATATGAAGCGACCCGTGAATCCCGAACCTCGCTGGCCGTGGCTGCTGGCCATGCTAAGCGTAGGCGGACTATATTACGCCTTGCCGTCCGCGCTCTCGCCGGGGCCGGACTGGTTGGTTCTCCTGCTGGTAATCGCGCTTTGCGCGCCCGCCGTAATCAGTTATTACGCGGGCGCGCATCGCGTCGCCCGGGCGTTCGGCATCGCCGGTCTGAGCACGGTGACGGCAGCCATGCTCATTTCTCTCGGACTGCTGGTGAGGGGATTGCCGTCGCACCAGGAAACTCCGCGGCAGTTGCTGATTTCGGCCGCCTGCATCTGGGCTAGCAATGTGCTGATTTTCGCGTCGTGGTACTGGAGATTGGACGCGGGAGGTCCAAATGCGCGGGACCTGCGCGGCGCCCACACCGACGGCGCGTTCTTGTTTCCGCAGATGATGCTCGATGCGGAACTGCGCAGCCAAATGTGCGAGGAGGGTTGGCGGCCCGGCTTCGTCGATTACCTTTTTCTGGCGTTCAACACCAGCACCGCGTTTTCTCCCACGGACGTGCCTGTGCTTTCACGGTGGGCCAAGGCGCTGATGATGGTGCAAGCCGCGATTTCGCTGGCGACGCTGGCGCTCTTGGCGGCCCGGGCCGTGAATATTCTGTGACCTGGGCGACCATCCATCGAGAAGTCAGGCTGCGTTTAGGATATAATACACGAGTTCACTCGACAGGCGGATCGCGCCAAACTCCGCTATTTCTGGGTTTCGACCGTGCAGCAATTGAAGGAATATCCTCATGTCGGCGGCACCTTCGCTTAGTGACGAAAACGGTAAATCGAAAACAACTGGTGATAAGCTCCCTTCCCGATGGTCTTTCCGGAAGGTGGGAAAGATTATCGCCGCTACGGTCGCTGGGATCGCGGCCATAGCCGGATTAATGGCTAACCTCAGCAGTATCGGCGCGTTCTTCCAGCCCTCGCTGAGCGGGCAGTGGCGACTGACGCTGACCATCCGGCAATCGTCGTACAAAGAGTACATAGGCCAGAGCGCGACCTTCCAGGTTTTTCTGGTCTATGACGGTAATAATCTGAACGGATCTGGGGAGAAGATCCAAGTCGACGGCAAGGACATTCCCGTCGGCCAGCACCAGCCAATCACGATGACTGGCGAAATTTCCGGGAGTCAGGTGATCTTCAGCTACAGGGAAAAGCCGGGGCCCGACGGGAAGGCACGCGAGACCAGTGGCCAGTTTGTGTTAGACATAATTCGACACGGAATCCTCAATCGCACAGCCTCTCGCATGCAAGGGACTTTTTCCGGCACAGCAGCAGCCACGACCGGAACCGCTGTCGCCACGAAATTGAATTAGACCGGTGCTCCACGAGGAGCACCTGCGACGGACAGGAGCACCCGTGCCGCCCGAATTTTACCGGCCCGAGGCCGCTTTTTCCGCCCATGTATTCACATCCACGCCAGTTGCCAGTTCTCGGATCGGCGGGGCCAGCGGGCGTGTTATCCTAGATACTCGCATGGCCAATACAATATCGGCGCTGAAGCGCGCGCGCACCGCCGAGCGGCGTACCAAAGTCAACGGAATGCGGCGGTCACGCTTGCGGCATCAGATCCGCGCGATGCGGCGCCTCCTGGAAACCAAGGACGCCAAGGCCGCGGAACAAATCCTTCCCGAAACTTTCTCCGTCATCGATCGGTCCGCCAAATTAGGGATCATCAAAAAGAACACGGCCGCGCGATATAAGAGCCGCCTTGTTCTCCGGCTTCGAAAATTGGCCGCGGCGTAACCTTGAGCTTTCAGCTTTCAGCGCACAGCGCCCGGCGCGGGACCGGGCGTTCATAGGGATTCCTGACTCCCCGCCGCGCCGGGCTGCGTTGTGCGCTGAGTCAGTGGAGAGCCTTCAGCTTCTGAGGGAGTATGGTCAGCGTTCGTCTCAGAAGCTGATCGCTGAAAGCTGAACGCTGAGAGCTTGTTTGTTACTTTTTCGCCGCGGCGAACACCAGATTTTCGGAGAAGAACGGCAGCACGTTACCCTGGAACCGCTCCTTGACGTGATTGGTGTGGTCGCCCTCGTAGCTCTGGAACGTGTGGGCGATGCCGAGTCGCGTGAACAGCTCTTCCATCTCCCGATTGGAATTGAACAACCCGTCCTGCAATCCGCAATCGCCCGCGATGGCGTGGTACTTCTTCAGGTTCGTCGTGTATTGATCGATCATCACCAGAGGCGAGTTGGCCACCCACTTCGCCGCGATCACCGGCTGGACTTCGCCTTCCTTGACCGGCAGGTCGAAGAATTGCGGCGGGTTCTGGGGATTGGGCGACCAAGCCGCCGCTTCCGCGAACTGCACGTTGCCGAAGCCGCCGCGGCCTTTCTTTCCTTTCCCCCCGTTATCCGAGTGGAAACAGGTCGGTGATAACTTGGAAACTCCGAGATATCGTGGCCGGGTTCGCGGCACAAACAGTTTCAGGAAGCGTCTATGCCGTAAAAGCCCGGCAGAACGCTTACGGAACTCTGGCCGACCGAACCATATGCTGGAACGGTGTCTGGACCGCCGACAAGTCTTCATCCGCCGCCCTTGCAACGAAAAAGGCATGAGTGTGTTCGGTGTAGATCCAGGTCAGAAGCTCGGCGATGAGCTTGCCGTTCTCGCGGTACTCCCCGATAGCCTGCAAAGCCTGTTGGCCGCCGATCAAAACGCGTTGTTCACTCCCGGCCCTTATCGCGTAGTTCTGGGCGCGGTGCACTGCGGGTTCTCCGGTCTCTCCCGCGCGTCTACCCATCAGCCACGGCACCGCCGTATCTAGCGCCGCTGCAATCCTCGCTGGAGGGGTCTCAACCTTGACCATATAGACAGGCGCAAAAACCACCTGATGACTGGGGTCCACTAGCATTGTCAACCGAGACGGGTCGCCGTCTTGGGGGCGAGTTGGCCCGATATCCCACCCAGCGGGAATGTCGAATTCAACCCCCGTGGGGTTGTGGTGATAACGCCCATTTTCCAGGACGCCAGCGGGGTGCCCTCGGAGTCGTGGAGTGCCCGCAGCCGCCGAGGTCCGTTCGAGCGTGAAAGGAACACCTCGGCCATGCTGAGTGAGTGTGCCGGCGATGGTGCCGTTGGCGAGAAGGTCTCCCGCAAACCTCAAGTCGATCAACGGAATGCTCAGCTGGAGTGTCGAGCCCGAAAAAGTGATCGACGGGACCGGTACTCCGAACACGTTTTGTTCGGGGCTATCATTGGTGGCCTTCAGCGCGCCATCCGGCCCGGTTATGTGGAAGACAAGATGACCGCCTCGAGGCCCGACACCGACCCAATCTCCGGCGACGTCGTCCGCAAGTAGCGCGGGAGATAGGACTGCGAGGGCTATCCCAGCTAGCGTTTTCATGCTCAGCTCCTTTTTTGCGCCTTTGCCTACCAGCCGGTATTTTACATCTTTTCTCCGCGACGCGTTCCGCCGTTTGCTAGACTTTGTAGCCGTGGCAAGCCTGATTCATGAGCCTGATGCACACCTGCGGGCTGGCGGGCGTCAATGCCTTCGACATCTCACTCAGTTGCAGCGCCACACGGCGGAGTTGGCGGCCCATCCGGCCGCGTGGATTCCCTGGAATTACCAGAACAACCTGGCCTAAAACCATGGCCTCTGGCCGGAAAAAATCCCGAACCACGCGGGCTTACATAGGACGCAGGTCTTCGGCGATGAAAGTTTCCCAATCGCCTGTGGTGGGCGAGCTTGAATACATGCTGCCGTTGTAAATCGTGAAAGCGTCCGGGCTGACCAGGATCATCTCCTTCGCCGTTCCCGAGGCGATGTCCTGATCCGGAGCGTCGGGCAGATTGATGAACGGGACCCACCGCTCTCCCGTTAAGCCATAGCCATGCAGCAGGTACACCACCGGATAGCGTCGATTCTTCGCCGTCGCGTAACTGGGTGGAAGATAAACGAACACGGTGCGATCGGGCGAATCGCCCTCCAGATTGCCTTCCAGCGATTTGCCGTGGACCGTGATCTTATCGACCGTGCCTTTTTTCACGGGCGCGGAAGTATTGGGCGCGCTGCCCGTTTGCGAGTAGACGAACGTGGCCGTACCGGCCGCGAGTGCGAGTAACAGGAGATGTCGTTTCATGGCTCCCCTTGAACCGCGTACCATTCTACACCTGCGGCGCGTTTTTCTAGTCCGATCGCCGCATGCAAGGCCGCCCAGCCGGCTCTCCACTGATTCAACGCACAACGCAGCCTGGTGCGGCGGGGAGTTGGCATTTGGGTGAGGGCACGGTCCCGCGCCGGGCGCTGTGCGCTTTCCACTAACTCCGCGCACAACGCAGCCCAGCGCGGCGGGGAGTCGGAGATTCGGGTGAGGGCACAGTCCCGCGCCCGGCGCTGTGCGCTTTCCACTAACTCCGCGCACAACGCAGCCCAGCGCGGCGGGGAGTCGGGGATTCGGGTGAGGGCACAGTCCCGCACCCGGCGCTGTGCGCTATAATCTCCCGGAAGGGTAGTTTGCAGGAGAGAGTGGAAGAAGCAAGGCTTGAGCCCAAAAGACCGCGCTTGGTGCTGGCAGAAGACCACGGGATGGTCGCCGCAGGGCTTGAGGAAATTCTGAAGCGAAGCGTCAACGTAGTGGCCAGCGTCCGGGATGGGAGGGCGCTGTTGACGGCGGTGGCGGAGCACAAGCCGGACTTGGTTCTGGCCGACATTTCCATGCCGCTTTTAAATGGCCTCGATGCCATCCGCCAGATACGCGGCAAGGCGCCGGAAACGCGGATCATTATCCTCACCCAACATTCGGAAGCCGAGTTAGCGGTGTCCGCTCTGCAAGCCGGCGCTTCGGGCTATTTGCTGAAAATGTCCGATGAAAAGGAATTGGCCGCGGCGATTCGCGACGTGCTGGCCGGGCGCACCTATGTGACTAGCCTGGTCACCGGGGACGTCCTGGGGCTTTTGATGAAGGCTAAGGAAACTCCCGCGGCGGGCGGTAGCACGCTGAGTTCCCGGCAACGGGAGGTGCTGCAACTGATCGCCGAGGGCCGCACCATGAAAGAGGTCGCCACCATTTTAACGATCTCTCAGCGTACGGCCGAGTCGCACAAGTACGACATGATGGAAACCCTGGGCGTGAAGACCACGGCCGATTTGATCCGGTACGCGATCAAATTGAAGCTGGTTCCGCACTAGTACTCGCATTAACTGGACATTCTCGCGCACCGGCCGGGACCGCTCCCTGACGGTCGCGGCTCTGTTCAAACCGACCGGGTATCGCTCCATGACTGTCGGCTCTGTTTAGACTAGTCCTCGCCACGGAAGTTCACGTGCGGGCGTGCCGGGCTGGAATCCCGCCGACGAACGGGGGCGGCGGCCGGCCAATGGTAGACTTGGATCAGCATGAGTACGCTGTCTCCCCGGCTGCAAGTTAGGGTCCAGCAAAAGCAAACGCTGACCCCCGGGCTGGTGCAGATGGTCAGTCTGCTGCAGCTCAATCGTCTGGAGCTAAAGGACATGATTACGGTGGAGATTTCCCGGAATCCGGTCCTGGAGGAAGCCACCGAGGGAACTGAGGAGTTAACGCCCGCGGAGTTACAGCCGCTGTTGGAAGCCGAAGCCGAGCGCAATGGCGAGCACCCAGACCAATCGATCCTGGACGCTACGGTGAGCCCAGCCGAGATCGAGCGGGCCGACGGAGTCGAGGCTGCGGAAACCGGCGATTTCGAAGTTCCGCAAGCTGAGATTCCCGCCGTTTTGCCCTCCTCCCCCATCGATCCTCCAGTAAACGCCGAAATCCCCGAGGCCGCACCTGCCGCCAACGATCCGTTCGAGGAAATCGACCTCGGCGATTATTTCGACAATTATCTCGATCCCGGCTTCAAGAGCCCGGCCACGGAAGACGTCGAGAAGCCGTCTTTCGAGACCTTCCTTTCTTCGCCAGTCACCCTTTCGGACCATTTGCGGTCACAGCTCGCGCTGGTGACCATGAGTCCAGCCGTGCGGGAAGCCGCTGAAGAGGTGATTGGCAACCTGGACGAAAACGGTTATTTGACCACTTCGCCCCAGGAAATGGCCGCGGAATCAGGCCACGAGCTGACGCAGGTGGAAGAGGCGATCCGCGTGGTCCATACTTTGGACCCCTCGGGCATCGGCGCCGCCGATCTGCGCGAATGCCTGTTGCTGCAAATCGAAAGCCACAACGGGAGGGGAGGGGTAGCGTGGCAGATTGTGGCCGATCACTTGAAGCTGTTGGAAACCCGCCAATTCAAGGAATTGGCCAGGGTCCTGCGGCGGCCCCTCGAGCACATCCACATCGCCGTAGATGTGATCAGGCATCTGGATCCATGCCCAGGTCTGCGGTACTCCGGACCGGGCGCGCGTCAGGTAGAGCCCGATGTTTACATCTCCAAGGACGGCGAAGATTATTTGATTCAGATCAATGATGACGATCTGCCCCAACTGCGCCTGAACCCGCAATACCGGCGGATGCTGGATCGCACGCAGGAGCCTAATAAGGATATCCGCAACTACGTTCGCGACCGCTACGCCTCGGCCATTCAGCTCATGAAGAATATCGAGCAGCGGAAGCACACCATCCTGAAGGTGTGCCAGTCGATCGTGCGGCGGCAGATGGAGTTTTTGGAGCACGGCATCGATCGTCTGCGGCCCATGATGATTAAGGAGATCGCCGAGGAGATCGGGGTTCACCCCTCCACGGTGAGCCGCGCCGTGTCGAGCAAGTACGCCCACACGCCGCAAGGCGTCTTTGAGCTGAGATATTTCTTTTCGGAGGCCGTACAAGGACCGGGCGGAACGGCAACTCCCCTGCTCATCCTCAAACGCATCGTCAAGAAGATGATCGAGGAGGAAGATCCCGCGCATCCGCTTACCGACGAGCACATCACCGAGCGTCTGCAAGCTCAAGGGATCGAGGTGACTCGCCGCACGGTCGCCAAATACCGCGAAGACATGCGAATTCCGTCAACCCATCAGCGCCGCGTGCGGGCATGACCCGCGGCGCCACTCACGGAGGAAGCCATGAATGTCAGCTATAAAGGCTTGAAGCAGGAATTGCCCGCGAACTTGCAGAAAAAGCTGGACGCGAGGCTCGCCAAATTATCGAAGCTGCTCGAGAAAAAAGGCCAAAGGGAGGCGCACGTCATCGTCACTTCCGAGCGCCATCTGCACCACGCCGAGATTACCGTACAGTTCCACGACCACCAATTGGTGGGCGCCGGCTCGGATGCGGACCTGTTTACGGCGCTCTCGACGGCGCTGGATAAATTGGAAATTCAGGCCCGCCGGCAAACTGAAAGGTGGCGCGAGAAGACGCGCCGGTCCAAGAACGGAGGGGGAGCCGGCGAGGAGACGGAAACCGCTCCGGCGAAGGGCGGCGAGGAGGAGGCCTCGGAACGGCATGTGTACCAGGTCACTCATTATGGGGACGGCAAGCCCATGACCTTGGAAGAGGCCTTGCTGGAGATGGAAAACGACCGCGACTACCTCGTCTATTGGGACGCGGAAAAGGAGCGCATGTCGGTGCTGGTGCGGCGCAGGGACGGACATCTTGATCTGATCGAGGGCTAAGTGGGGCAACCCGCGAGGGCTCCGCTTCGAACGACGCCGGGCGCGACGCGTCTTACCGGGCGCGAACCCCAACGCGAGCTGGTCATCATCACCGGTCTCAGCGGCTCCGGCAAAGGTACGGTTCTCAAGGCCCTGGAAGATCTGGGCTATTATGCGGTCGATAATCTCCCCATCAGCCTGATCGATAAGTTCGCCGATCTCGCCAGAGCCGTGCGCCACGCGGCCATCGTCGTGGATATCCGCGAAGGCGCGGCGCTGGAGAAATTTCCGGCGCTCTACAAGCGCATCCGCCGCAAGATCCCCACGCGGCTGATTTTCCTGGAAACCGACGACGCGACGCTGATCCGCCGCTTCAGCGAGACGCGCCGTCCGCATCCGCTGGGCGCGGACCAAAGCGTAGCCTCGAGCATCGCTCATGAGCGCGAACGCCTCAAGTCTATTCGCCGCCTGGCCGACCCCATCATCAATACCTCCAAGTTCAACGTGCACGAGCTGCGCGAGACTATTCATCGCATTTTCGGGGGACCCAGACGCGCGCCCGACATCCTGATTCAAGTCACCAGCTTCGGATTCCGCCATGGGGTACCGGCCGACAGCGATCTGGTGTTCGACGTGCGCTTTCTGCCGAACCCCAACTACATCCCGGCCTTCAAAAATTTGAGCGGCAAAAACGCCGGCGTGGCGCGCTATATCCGCTCCTTCCCGCAGACCGTGGAATTTATCGAGCGTATCTCCGAATTGTTGATTTACCTGCTGCCGCATTACATCGGCGAGGGGAAATCGTATTTGACGATCGGCTTCGGCTGCACCGGAGGCCGGCATCGCAGCGTCATGATCGCCGGCGAAATCCGGAAACGCCTGGCGGCGGCGGGGTATCGGGTGAAGGAAGCGCACCGGGATCTGCTAAAGAAGTGATTGCCGCGCGCGTGTAGGTTGAGGGAAAAACGTCAACGGGCCGGTAGCCGGCACCAAAGATGGCGGTAGGCGTCGGTCAAAGACGGCATTCGTGTTCACCTGCAGAAAAACGATCCTGCCGAAGAGAGCCGCAATAAGTTCAGGTTGCGGCGGGCGTCGGAGCACGCTGAATTCGAACTGCGAATCGGAGACCTGCGGGTGTTCTACAGAGTCAGCGGCGAGACCGTCGAGGTAGTCCTCGTTGGACGAAAGCAGGGGGAGCGGCTGTGGATTGGAGGCGAGGAGTTCGAGTTATGAAGATCGAGAGCCTGCACGGGGTAAAGAACAATCTCAGTAGTCATTGAGCAATTGGAGGATACGGGTCCCGTGATCATCACCAAACATGGCAAGAGCCGGGCGATTCTGCTGCCAGTGGGAGAGTCCACCGACATCGAGAGCCTGGTGCTGGCAGCCAATCCGAGGTTCTGGGCGATCTTCGACAAGGCCGCAAGGAGCAAAAGCTGGACGAATCTGGAGGATCTGTAGCTTTGCGTTATCGAAGCACTCGTCGGCCAGCCGTTTCACCGGGAATCCCGGCGGGCGACCAGGCGCCCGCGAAGGCCCTTGGGCGACCACTCCGGATGGGACGAAAGCAGCCCTTCCTCCTCGCGTGTCCGAGCTTCGAAGTACTCGGCCAGTTCGTGCGCATGCTTCAGAAAATAACCGATGACCTGATACACGTCGGGTAGCCGCAGACTCTCGTACTTGTGCGCGATCTCTTCGGCGGTCGCGCCACGGTTGAATGCCCGCACATTGGACCGGGGTCAATCGCGGGAAGGTGTTCGGGAGCGGAGGAAGGCGCGCAAGTCCTTCATGAGCAGCATCAGGCGCAGTTCATCGCCCGGCGTCGGGGTAAAACCGAAACGCAAATAGAAGGAGCGCGCTTCGGCATCTATGGCATGTACCAGCACGGCGCGAACGCCTACAGTATCGGCGGCGTGGTCCGCGCGGAGCAGTGCATCTTGCAGGATAGTGGTACCGAGTCCCTGGCCTTGCTGAGTACGATCAACAGCAAGCCGGGCCAGCACGATGACACCGATCGGGTGAGCAGCAAGGCCGCGGGCCATGCGTTCGGGCGCTTCTTCACGGCTGATGCTGCCTGCGGTGAGGGCGTGATAGCCGACAATGAGACCGTCGCGACGATGGGCCACATAGACGCGAGCGGAGTCGTTCTGCGCATTTGTCCAGGCGAAGCGCTTGAGCCACACGTTGAGGGATTCCTTGCCGCAGTCGAAGCGGCTCAGGTCGTGGTCCTTGGTCAGTTTCTCAATAACATAAGGCGCGGCGGTGCCCATCAACGACTTTCGGCCACCCGGCCCTTCGCGAAGAGGCGCTTGATACCGGACGGTACTTGTGGTGGCGCATCCAGAGCCTTTAAGAACGCATCCCACTCCTTGGGCTTGAGCACGAATCGGTTCTGATCGGCCAAATCGATCTCCGCCTGGATGCAGGTGGATTCGACGATGTAGTCCGTCAGATTGGCGTTCCGCCGGGCCGCACCTGCTTTAATGAGACTCGCCTGACGCGCAGTCGCGCGAATGTGGAACCGCTCGGATTTGGTGGGGTCGGTTTGACGCGTACTAGCCATATAATTTCCTCCCTTAATTGTACGCCTATTGTACTCACGGGGCAGCCTATGGATAGAGCCGCAAGCCCGCCGCCAGCAGTCTACCGGAGCGGCAGGTAAATTATGCCGGCAGTCAGTCTGACTCCGTCAAACACCGGTCGAGAAGCAGAACATCCTCGATGATCTGACCAATCGGGAGCGAATCAGGCAAAACGACAATCGCGGTGAACCCGGGGCTGAAGCCGAAGCGCCGAAACCATGGTCGCCAGATCATGCGTGAGGACCACTCGGTCATTTCTCCCAGCCCAAGGAAGCTGTGCCCCACGCGGCAAAGAGCCGCGACCGCTTCCGCGATGAGCGCACGAACGCGCGTGTCGAGTGGATTGCCGCGAACCACGCTCAAGCCTGCCCGCATTACCTTGTGGGCTGCGCCGCCGGTTCGGTTAGTCCCTCCAGCGCCTGTTTGACAAACTCCAACACCTGCGCGGGTTTCTCCGCGTGCGCGGGCAGCGTCAGGCGTAGTACGCCAGCGGGAGTGAATTGCGCGCCGGGGACCGAGGACACCAGAGCCATCAGGCGCCGCGGCTCGATTTTGGCGGCCGGATGGAATTTCACGTTGAGCACGCCGCCGCGGCGATCAATCGCTTCCACGCCCAAACTCTGCGCCTGGGCTTTCAACAGCGAGAACTGGATCAGCGTTTCCACGCCTTCGGGCGGCGGGCCGTAGCGGTCGCCGAGCTCCGCGCGGATCTGCGCGGCTTGCTCGGCGTCGCGCGCATCGGCAATGCGCTTGTAAGCGCGCAGGCGTGGCTGCTCGGCGGCGATATAGTCCGGCGGAATGCGGCTGTCCAAACCGAGGTTCAGCGTGGAATGCACTTCCAGGGGCCGCTCCTCGCCTTTGATCTCTTGCACGGTTTCTTCGAGCAGGCGCACATAGGTGTCGAATCCCACCGCCGCGATATGGCCGTGCTGTTCTCCGCCCAGCAGGTTGCCCGCGCCGCGCAGCTCCAGGTCGAGCGCCGCAATCTTGAAACCCGCGCCCAAATCCGAGAATTCGCGCAGCGCGGCCAGGCGTTTTCGAGCCACCTCGCTGAGTTCCTTGTCCAGAGGCACCAGCAAATACGCATAGGCGCGGCGGTTGGATCGCCCCACGCGGCCGCGCAATTGGTACAGCTCGGAAAGCCCGTAGCGCTCCGCGTGTTCGATAACGATGGTGTTGGCGAGCGGAATATCCAAGCCGTTCTCCGCGATGGTGGTGCAAACGAAGACGTCGTAGTCGTGCCGCATAAAGCCCAGCAGCGCGCGCTCCAGCTCTTTTTCGTCCATCTGGCCGTGACCCACTCCGATGCGGACTTGGGGAATCAACTCCTGGATCGAAGAGGCGCGAGAAAAGATGGACTCGATGCGGTTATGAATGAAATATACTTGGCCTCCGCGCGAAAGTTCCTGCTCGATAGCCGTGCGGATCAATTCGGGATCATAGTGCGTCACGACGGTGTGAATGGCCAGCCGGTCCTTGGGCGGCGTTTCGATCACGCTCATGTCCCGGATGCCCAACAGCGACATGTGAAGCGTGCGCGGAATGGGCGTGGCGCTCATGGCCAGCACGTGCACGTTCTTGCGCATCTGCTTCAGCCGTTCCTTGTGCCGCACGCCAAACCGCTGTTCCTCGTCCACGATGACCAGACCGAGGTCGCGGAACTCGATGTCCTTGGAGAAGAGCCGGTGCGTGCCGATGGCCACGTCTATTTTGCCCGAAGCGAGGTCTTCCAGCGCGGCCTTGATTTCCTTGGCCGGGCGCAATCGCGAGAACATTTCCACGCGCACGGGAAAGGCGGCAAAACGGCGGCGGAAGGTCTCATAGTGCTGGAAAGCGAGTACCGTGGTGGGGGCCAGCACAACCACCTGTTTGCCGTCGCCCAGCGCCTTGAACACGGCGCGCATGGCCACTTCGGTCTTGCCGAAACCGACGTCGCCGCATAGCAAACGGTCCATGGGATGCGGTGTTTCCAGATCGCGCTTGATGTCCTTGACGGCGGCAAGCTGGTCCTTGGTTTCGGTGTACTCGAAGGCGTCTTCGAATTCGCGCTGCCAGTTGGAATCGGGCGAGAAAGCGAAAGCTTCGGTCATGCGGCGCTCCGCGTAGAGCTTCAGAAGCTCGTCCGCCATGTCGCGCATCCTGGCCTTGACGCGGTTCTTGCGCGCCGTCCAGGTGGCGCCTCCGAGCTTATCGAGCGGAGGCGCACCTTCGCCGCCTCCGCGATATTTCTCGATCAGGTCCATGCGCGCCAGAGGCACGTAGAGCTTGGCCTCGGCCGCATATTCGAGCAACATGAAGTCGCCCTTTTCCCCGTTCTGCACGATCTCCCTTAAACCCAGAAAGCGGCCCACGCCATGCGTCGTATGGACGACGAAGTCGCCGGGTTTAAGATCGGCCAGATCGGAGGCGAAGGCTGCGGAGACGCGCGGCGCCGCTCCGGCGGGGGCGGCCAAGGGGGAAGGATCGAACAAATCCTCCAGACCGATAAAGGCAATAGACGATTCGGGGAATACGACGCCGCGCCGCACCAGGCCCTTGATCAGATACGTGCTGGCCACCGGACCGGCCAGGTACGCGCGCTCGGCCAAATACGGCGAAGCGGCTTCGTCGGGCGCCAGGCCCAACTGAAACGGAACCGAATATTCGCGCAGGATATCCGCAAGGCGCTCCAACTCGCCTTGGGTGGGCGCGAAGAACGCGACGCGATAGCCTTGCTCCACCATGGTTCGCGCTTCGGCCACCGCCACTTGCATATTGCCGTGAAAGCTCAGCGACGGGCGCGTGGAGATGTGCGGATGAGCGGCATCCAAATCGAGCTCGCGGATTTCGATTCGTGTGCGGGAAGAGAGAGCGTTCTGGAAATCCGGCCAATCGAAGAAGTTCGCGCCGGGGAGATCAGGGGCAGCCCCCGCTCTGCCGACGGCGGGCTCGAGACGTTTCCACACGCGCTCGGCGGCGGCGCGAAACTGCTCGGGTTCATCGATCACCACCACGGCCTCGGCCGCTAAATCCAGCAGCGAGTGGGAGCGAGGCTCGGCCAAAGCCGAAGCGAATTCCCAGCCGGGAAACGGATCGCCGGGACTTGCGACTTCGCTCGCGACTTCGCTCGAAATTAGCTTTTCCGCGATCGCGCGCAGAAGCTGGCGTGACCGGGGTTGTTCCAGAAGCGGCAGAATGCGAGCTTCGGAAATTTTCATCACTGACCGCTGGCTTTCCACTTCGAACCGCCGGATGGATTCGATTTCGTCTCCGAAAAATTCGATGCGCAAGGGGCGCGCGGATTCGGCCCCGAACACGTCGAGGATGCCGCCGCGAATGGAATATTCGCCGACCATTTCCACGGGATCGCGCAAGTTGTAGCCGATGGATTCGAGATGGCTCTGGAGGGAGTCGAGCGGAACCTCTTCCCCCAGTCGCAGATCGAGAGCGAGATGGCGGTAATAAGCAGCGTCGTGGAGACGGAACAAGGCGGAGGCCGCGGGCGCGATGGCGATGGGGAAGCCGGATCTTTCCGCCGACGCCAGGCGCCATAATCCGATGGCGCGGTCCGCCGCGATTTCCGTGTGCGGCGATAACTTCTGCCCGGGCAGCACGTCGAACGCGGGGACAAGCTGCGGCGGGCCCGCTTCAGCCTTGCCGATCAAAAGCTCGAAAAACGTGCGCGTCAATTCCGTCATTTGTTCCGCGCGCGAATTGTCGCCGGTGAGGATCAGCAGGGGACGGCCGGTGGACTGCCACAGCAGCGTGAGATACAGAGCTTTTGCGGCGCCCGTGAGCCCGGAAAGCGCGAACAGCCCACCCTCACGGCGCAGGAGCTTCGAAACCAGGTCCTGAAAGGCTGGACGGCGGCTCAGCGTCTGAAAGAGGTCGCGAACGGCGGGATGGGTCACAAACCAGCTTGAAAACTATGAGGCGGTCGGCGCGCCAGCAATTCCTTTTCGATATTCGTGGTGGAGTAACCCGGCTCGAGCGGCAGCAGCACGACTCGGCCGCCCGCCGCTTCCACCTCTTCCCTGCCCGCGACGAAGTGCGACCAATCCGCGCCTTTCACCAAAATGTCCGGCAGCAGCGCGGCGATAAGCTCGCGCGGGGTGTCCTCCTCGAACAAAGCGACAGCGTCCACAGATTCCAGAGCGGCGGCTAGTTGTGCGCGTTCCCCCTCCGGGATCAGCGGGCGGGAAGGGCCTTTGAGGCGCGCCACGCTCGCATCGCTGTTCAGCGCCAGGATCAGAAGGTCGCCCAATGATCGCGCGCGTTCCAGCAGCCGGATATGGCCCGCGTGCAAAAGATCGTAGCAGCCGTTGGTGAACACCACGACTTTGCTTTCCGCGCGCCACGCAGCGCGAGCGTCAAGCAGATCGGAGCGTGAATAAAGGATTCCCACGGGCAGGCGCTAATTTTATTGTAGGGCTTTTGAGCGCATGGCGGGTGAGGACTGGCTCGATAAAATGAGACATGGCCCGCAAACGGATCGGCATTCTCACCGGGGGAGGCGACGTTCCCGGACTAAACTCGGTCATTAAAGAGGTCGTTTTCCGCGGCACTGAATGCGACTGCGAAATCGTGGGCATTCGCCGCGGCTGGGAGGGCTTGACCCACTTGAACGCGGACGATCTGGAGAGCCAGCAGCATTACATCCTGCCGTTAAGCCGCGCCAACACTCGGACGATCGACCGCTACGGCGGCACGATTCTCCATTCCAGCCGCACCAATCCGTTGAAGATGCGGAAGCTGCCGGATTTTCTCCAAGGTCTCGCGCCGCAGAATGGTGGGACGTGGGATCTGACCCCTCAAGTGCTGGGCAATCTGGAGCGGCTGAAATTGGATTATCTGGTGGCCATCGGCGGCGACGATACTCTCAGCTACGCGGCGCACCTGGATTCGCTCGGCGCGAAGGTAGTCGCGATTCCCAAGACCATGGACAACGATGTCCGCAACACCGAGTACTGCATCGGATTTTCGACGGCCATTACGCGCGCCATGGATGCGATTCAGCGCCAACGCACCACCATCGGATCGCATGAGCGGGTGGGCATATTCCGCATTTTCGGCCGGGACGCCGGCTTCACCGCGCTTTACACCGCTTACGTCACCAACATCCGATGCTGTATTCCCGAATACAAGGTGAATCTGGAGAAACTGATCGATCTGCTGATGACCGAAAAACGAAGCACGCCCAGCAATTACGTGCTGGTCGTGCTCTCGGAGGGCGCGCAATGGGAAGGCTACACTGTGCAGGAATACGGCGATCCCGATGCCTTCGGACACCGCCATAAGGCCAGTATCGGCGAGGCGCTGGCAATGGAAATCCGCAAGCGAACCGGCGAAGAGTGTATCGTGAGCGATTTGACCTACGATTTGCGCAGCGGCGAGCCGGATTTCGCCGATAAGTTGATCGCCTCGACTTTCGGCAATATCGCCATGGACGCAGTGCTGCAAGGCAAAAGCGGGGTCATGGCGGCGCTGGTGCACGGTTGTTACACGCTTGCGCCGATGCCCGATCCCAAGCTCGGGCACCGCACGGTGGACGTGGAAACGATGTACAACTGCCATCGCTATCGCCCTAACTACGCCAACAAGTTAGGATTGCCGGTTTTCTTAACCAAGGCGTAGTAGACTGGGGTTTGCCCCTTAGGACTGCCCTCCGCATCCTGGTCCTTTCGGCCGCCATTGCCGCCCTTGTGGCCGCTGCGCCGGAGGGAACTACTGTAGCCCAAAAAGCGGCAAAGAAGCCGGCGGCAACGAAACCGGCTACCCAGAATGTGGCCAAGGCTAAGGCCCCGCCGAAGGCTAAGGTCTCAGGCAATGCCGTCCCGAAGTCCGGCGCCCTGAAAGCGGCATCCCAAACGGCATCAAAAAAGAAGAGCGCGTCCAAAACCGCCCCCCCGGCCGCCGCGGTCCGCCGCACGAACCAGCAGCACCCGACGCTTGATCGCTACAAGGAAATCCAGCAGGCCCTGGCCGATAAACGCTATTTCTCGGGCTCCGTGGACGGCAACTGGGCACAGGATTCGGTGGACGCTCTGAAGCGTTTCCAGCACGATCAGAACCTGACCGAAGACGGCAAGATCGGGTCGCTGTCGCTGATCGCTTTGGGGTTGGGTCCTAAGCACGACGCTTCCCCGATCGGTTCCGCGCCGGTTCTCGATAGGCCGTCCGAAAAAACCGATCCGTAATAAGCGCACAGGCGAGAGTCCCTTGTGCGCGATGAGAAATTAGCGCACAGAGGGGCATAGCGCTACCAAATCACGGAGGGCGGGCCCCAACGCGCGAGATGCCAGATTAATTCTCCTCCGGCACCTTCTCAGCGTGGTCGACGACGATCACGTTGAGCTGAGCTTTCTGCGACTCAAGGCTTAATCCAAGCTCCTTCACATTCGTAAATACAGGTGAGTCCACGTCCGGGGAAACCACCGCTTCGATGAGGGCCTTTCGATACTCGGCTTGGGAAAGCCCTCCCGGGATGTTCAGAAAGTTGGCCGTGAACGAGTAGCGCCCCTCCAAACCCGTTCGGTTCAGAACAGGTCTAAAAAATTGCAGCAGGGACGTCAACACGTCTGCGAGCGCATCCATGGTGTAATTCTTATAGTTGACCGCACCGCTCGTAAGGAACTCGGTTCTCTGCTCTTCCCCATCCGCCGCCGAAAGCCGATGGCCACCTTTCGCAACGACCAAGGCGTACACGGGAAGCTCTCTTTTCTCGTGATGAATGGCGAGCTTGAACCGCTCCTGGAGGAGTGGGATCACCATTGCCCAGAGTTCGCGTTCAGGAGCTGGAACGGAAGCTTTGCCGATCAGATCGTAGCGATCCCGGCTGTCATAGTCCAACCACGGCGGGCCTGAAAACTGGTAGCGCTTCACTCCGTAGGCCAGCTCGATTAACTGCCTAAGGCTCACGTTTAGGTAGGTGATCGTTGTCGGCTCGACTTGACGCGTGACGGCGCCTCCGCCCTTGTGAGCCTTTACCGATGCCACCTCGAAGCGGGGCGCTTCCTGGGCAAGGGCAGCCCAACGGAACGTGAATAAGGAGACTGCGGTGACCGCGAAGAGCGCACAGGCCGCCGGGCGCGGCGTCAGACGAATGAGAAACTTGGGCGAAGTGGCCGCGCCCGGCGAGTCCGTTGTGCGCGAGTTCCTCGAGAGAGCGGTCACGCCCATGAAGGGTGCTCCGCGCGAGATGTCCTTTGGCATTGGTGGCTCCTTCTCCTATGCTCGGTTTACCGTGTCATTGGGACGCGGGCTAAGGTGGGCGCCGCGCCATGCTGTTACGGCGGCGACAAGAAATAGCGCGACACTTCCGGCCCAAGAGACCGCGAGCGGAACGCCGAAGAATCCACCGGCGCGCGAATAAAATGTTGTGGAATCGTACCGCTGGCTCAAAAGCCCCCAGTCGGTTACGCCCGCCAACATCACCACCATCGCAGCCGTGAGCGCAACGGCCGCGACTCTCGTAAGCCTGGCCAGGTCTATAGGCGCGGTCCGCCAAGGCAAGGCCAACTCCAGCTCGGCCAGGGGCATTCGCTGGATCGCTCCTTTGACGGCGACGGCTGTTCCGAAGATCGCAATACCAAGCAAAGCGGCGGTAATGGCGCTGAGCGCCCATCGCATAGACAGTGGAGGCCAGGAGGCGGGCGCGGTCCAGTCACCGGTGACATCCCAAGGAGTGGGCAGCCAGTGCAGTTGAATACCAGCCACAATAGTCCAACTCAAGAGCACGGCCCCGATAACCGGAGGGAACGCGAGCCGCATCAACACGTCCCCGCGGCGATGCGAGCGCGCGAACTGAACTATTGCGATTAAGGCGGGAACTCCGGCTGCGAGCGCAGCGGTCAACATGATCAGCGACCCAACTTCTACGGCTCCCCAGGAAGCCGAGAGTAAGGCGTGTAGCTGCATGGCGGAAGCAAGCGGAGTGTCATCAACTGTCCACCACAAATTGGTACCTGCCAGAATAGCGGCCAGGCACGCATATACCATCCACACGAGCGAGCGCTGAGGATTGGTCATTGTGAACTCTCCAAGATGATTTACTCGTTCGCAAACGGCCCAGTAGACTACATCGAGGATTTCCCGAAAACCGGGTTTCTCTCCAACCACGAATTCTTCGAATTCCTTCCCATAGCGGCTTCTCCAGGGAGGCGGGTACAGCCTGACCAGGAGCCGGGCCGTCCGCGTTGTCATAGCGCCTCCAACCTTCGGAGGCCGATTCTCGCGAAGCGATGCAGTGTGTTGAGCTTGGCGTGGAGCAAGGCCTTCCCTTGGGAGGTGATCCGATAAGGATGACGGCGCTCCTCGGCGGGCAGCGGGGCGATCAACTTTTGTTTTTCCAGCCGCGCGATGGCTCCGTATAAAGTCCCAGGCCCCAAACGCGTACCGGACATCTCGAAAATGTCTGCGATCATGACGTGCCCGTGCTTGGGCCCATCGGCGACACTCGCGAGCACCAACAACGAGGGGTCCGAGTAGTACCCGAGATCGTCGCGATGGTCCTCGTCCACTACATCGCGCCGCGTACTTCGTATCACGTAGTTAGATTACCGGAAATTCTGCCGTCGCGCAAGTCTTTTTTTCGAGGAGAGCCTCGCGCTGAAGTTTCTACATTTCGTGCAGTTGGGTTGGGCAAGATGGTGGCACGGGCTTCAGCCTGTGAAATCCGGGCTTCGCCCAGGTCCGGACGGAGGCTGTATCAGTTCGGGTTATCTTATCGTCAACCTCGAGTACGCTACGTTTTTGAGATACTATCGGGCGTGACGATCGGAGTCCCGAAGGAAGTCAAGGATCACGAAGCTCGCGTGGGATTGCTCCCCAGCGGGGCCAAGGCGCTCGCCGAAGCCGGCCATCAGGTGCTGGTCGAGGCGGGCGCGGGGAACGCCAGTTCGATCAACGACGAGGAATACGAACACGCCGGCGCCCGCATCGCCCCCTCGGCCGCGGAAATCTGGTCGCAAGCCGGTCTGGTGGTGAAGGTGAAGGAGCCTCAGCCTTCCGAATACCCGCATCTGCGCCCCGGCCTGATTCTGTTCACCTATCTGCACCTGGCTCCAGAGCCGGAACTTACGCAGAAGCTTTTGGACGCACAAGTCTCAGCGGTAGCTTACGAAACCATTCGCGAAAGAGACGGCTCGCTTCCGCTGCTCACGCCGATGAGCGAGGTGGCGGGAAGAATGGCCGTGCAGGTGGGCGCGCAATATTTGGAAGCGCCCTCGGGAGGGCGAGGTATTTTGCTCGGAGGAGTGCCGGGCGTTGCGCCCGCAAGCGTGACGATTGTGGGCGGAGGAGTGGTGGGGCACCAAGCCGCCAAAGTCGCCGTGGGCCTGGGCGCGCACGTCACCATCATCGATCGTAATCTCGAACGCCTCCGCCAGCTCGACGATATTTATTCCAGCCAAGTCGTGACGCTGGCTTCCAATGCCTACACCATCGCCGAATCGGTCCGAATGGCCGATCTGGTGATCGGCGCGGTGCTGATTCCCGGAGCCGCCGCGCCGAAGTTGGTGCGCCGCGAAATGATTGCGCGGATGCGAAAGGGCTCGGTGGTGGTGGATGTGGCCATCGATCAGGGCGGCTGCTTTGAAACCTCGCACCCCACCACGCACACCGATCCGGTGTATGTGGTGGAGGGAGTCATTCACTATTGCGTATCGAACATGCCGGCGGCGGTGCCGCACACGTCCACTTTCGCCCTCAACAACGCGACATTCCCGTATTTGCGGGAGCTGGCCGATAAAGGGCTGGAAAGCGCGTGCGCCGAAAGCCCGGCGCTGTGCGAGGGCGTGAACACATATCGTGGAGACGTCGTATATCCGGCGGTAGCGGAATCGCAGGGGCGGCCATGGCGCGAGCTACGGGGCTTACTCTGACGGGGCTTACCCTGACTAAGCTGCGCGCTCTGATCGAACTCCACGAGACCACGCTGTTCCGCCGCGCTTTCCCGCGCAGCGCTCGCGAGGCGCGCGACGCGGATCGGATTCTGTTTTCCTTCGCTGACCGTCTGCGCGGTGTCGATCCCGAGCCGTTCGACGATCCTAAAGTTTCCGGAATCGCCGGAACAACGGTTTCGAGCAATTTCAGTTACGAATTCGCGCGGAGCCTAGTGGATCGCCATCACACGGCCATTTCGATCGATTGGGACAATTACGAGCGCCCGGACCGGCTCGGCTCGATCCTGGCTCTCTCAAGTCCCAGCGCGATGGAAGATTACGCGGTGGCGCCTCATGTGGATTGGCGCGCGCGGTTTGAACGCGCCCGGTGCACGCCGCGCTGGCTGCTCGAGCACGCGGATCCGCGCACCTACGACCTGCTCGAAATTCCGATTAGCTGGAATCTGGGAAATTCGGACGGCTCCCGCTCGCGCCTGCGTTTAGCGTGCTCGAAGATGTTTTATCATCGCGAGCCGGTGTTGAAGCGCGCCGATGTATCGCTCGAGGCGGAATTCGCCTCCCCGTCTATCCGCATTCAGCGTCTGGGGCCGCGGGCGTCCCGGAACGTTTTGGGTGCCGTTGTGGATGCCTCCGCTTCCCGTTATCGAGAGTTGTACGGCTTCCTGCATCCCGATCCCGCGGGAGTCTATTATGCCCCGTTGGGGCGCGGCGTCGATCTGTATTTCTTCCGGGTCGCCAAGGAGCACCGTCTTCCTCTCCGCGACTATCATTCCGGCATGTATTTCAAGAATGGCGTTCCTACGGGTTATTTCGAAGCCCTGTCGCGCGCGGGAACTGTGGAACTCGGCTTCAATCTCTATTACACGTTCCGCCAGGGAGAAACGGCGTGGCTGTTCGCGCGGATATTGAAACTTTTGCGCGAACAATTGGATGTCGCAAAGTTTTCCGTCGATTCCTATCAGCTTGGAAAGGACAACGAGGAGGCTATTGAGAGCGGCGCGTTCTGGTTCTACCGCAAGCTCGGTTTTGAGCCGGCATCGAGCCCCGCATCGAGCGAGGTCCGGAAGTTGGTAGCGCGGGAGGAAGCCCGAACCGCGGCGAATCCCTCCTACCGGACTCCCGCGGCCGAGCTACGAAAGCTCGCCGCCGTTCCGTTGCAACTGCAACTTTAAATATTCCGCTAGCCCCAACACTGTTCAGTTAGCCCCCGATGGAGCCGGTCGCTGCTCTCTGAAAACCTGTCGAAGCCTGGGGGATTTGTTTTCTCCCGGCGGGAACGGAGATTCAGGACCACGGTTCGGGCCTTATACGTCAAGGGGATCTATCGACAGGTATCGGATTTGTAAACCCTACGCCGTTAGCCGCGACCAATCTGCCAGAGCCGACGTCGCAATCCTGTGATCGCGTTTCGAGACTGTCAGCGTCCTGTCTCCGGCATAGCCGGATCGGCAGCCAACGCAGCATCCATAACGTCGACATTGCAAAGATTTATCATTGGATGCGAATCATCTTCGCATGCGGCCGGGGCAGCAACGAGAGGTCTCCTGGGAGCAAACTTTGAAACGTGAATGGCCGGTAACGGGCCGTTAGAAACAGTTGACTCGCATCTGCAGGAACATGGAATCTCATCGCTTGGTGCACTGTCTCGCCAGCGTGGAGCGTTACGTCCAGGGGATCCTTACGGTCTGCCGCCGAAAGTCCGAATTTTCGACCGCGCTCGTCAAACATATACAGCTCGAGACCCTTGCCGGGAAACCGCCGCTCCCCTTCTTTATCCCTGCTCGAGAGGTGCCACCAAAGGGTGTAGACGTTTTCAGACGAGCCGGCCGTACTTTTTTCCACTTTGTCTACGGCGAAGCACCCCGCATCGGCGCAGACCTCCTGCCCGATGTCGAGCGGATGCTCGTGAGGGATGCGTTGGATCAGTGAGACGGCTGTGGAAACAGCGATGTAAAAAGATATGTAACTGCTCAATGTCGCGAGGATCTTCCACGCAGTCCTGCGCTTCCCGCCCAACCCGAGGATTAGCGCAAAAACCAAAGCGGCAACAGATCCAAACAGAGTGAGTAGCAGGATCGTCCCCCCACCGAATGCGACGACGACGGCACCAAGCGGCAGGCCGAGCCCGAGTAGAAACACCGTCGAAGTCAATCGTCGACTCCAGTCGCGCGGATTCGAACGGGCGACATACGCGGCGACCTGAAGTGCGTACCACAAATTCGCACGGCGGTGTCCGCGGTTCGGGTAAATAGAATCACGATAGGCTTCGAGCAGGTCACCGCATTCGGTTTCTGCGTCATCGGCACGCAGAACCGCTCGCATCAGGGCCTCTGCCCATTGCGGTGGGCCAGGACAGTCCGTTCCGTTCACGTCGTCTCGCATGATCAGGTTTTCAATGGCCAGCGAATTCCTTGCCAAAGATTTTTGACTGCTGCTCGCGCATGATTGAGCGCCTCGACAGCGGCCGCTTCAAGTCGATAAAAGCGTTTTGCCCGCCCGTCACGAATCGGCGTTCCAAGGCCAAGACGCGAGCTAATCAAGCCTCTTCTTTCCAGCCTTTCGAGCGTCGCATGGACAGCGCCTGCCGCAATGTCGCGCCCCAAACGCTCCTGGACTTCGCGAAGTATCGCGCGCCCATATGCTTGTTCCTGCAGCCGCACGACCGCGAGAAGAACAGCCTGTTCAAATAGGCCTAACGTTTCCGCCATATTCCCTCTTGGCAGTCAGTTTTCCGACGGGTGCTCCACATGGTCCAGAACGAAAACCTCGACTCGTGCGGTTGTTGACTCGAGTTTAAGGCCCAGTTGTTCCTGAAGTGCCTGCATGAACGAGGGGCCAGCTTCATCGGGTCGTCGTTCTGGATGCGCCGGATCGGGTGAGACTGAAAACTCCAAAGAGAAATCATAATTTCCGCTCATCCCGGTCCGATCAACCACGGGTCGGTCCACTCCGGAGAAAGGAGCGCGTGGGATCGCGCCTAGACCGATCAACAAAAAACCTGGCGAGATGTTACGCAAAATCCCGTACTTTGTTCCCAGACTGATCTGCCTCAGCGGTTTCCTCCTCGCGACTCGTGATGGTCGAAGCGTGTCTCTGCTGAGCCGCTACGAACTGGTACTGTGCCTATATTGTAGGCGATCCTCGAAATTTGTCAAGAAAGAAATCTGCCGGCCATCGAATTACCGCTGCTTGTCGCGTAGTGTTTACCGATAGCTGGCCGTAACAGCCCTTCCATCCCAACAACCGCGTTGACGGCTTGTCGCCAACACGGTCTAAATGACGCCAGCGAACGCTTGGCCCGAAGATACCGCTCTGGGCGCCGGGCGCTTAACTGAGCAGGGTGACGGCCGGGCGTCTCACGGCTTCAGGCCACCCCGCCGCGCCGGGGCGCGTGGATTGAAAAATCTCCAAATATAGAGAGATTTACTACAGATATGGAGCAACGCCCCGCCGGATGGTTTCACCTGGTTCATTCTGACTTCATCTGCGCCCAACCCGGGCGGGTGGATTGGACTACTTCTTCAACGACCCCTGGCGATGACCTTCTAAATCCAAGGTCACGCAGTGGAGTCCCAGAGGCTTAAAGAAACGCAAGCCCGCCGGACACTTACCCCTTCGGGGGACGGAGAGACAAAATCGCGGCGAATCCCTACTACCGGACTCCTGCGGCCGAGCTACGAAAGCTCGCCGCTGTTCCGCTGCAACTGCAACTTTAAATATTCCGCAAGCCCGCCCACTTCCAGAATCTTGCGGACAGATTCCGCCATCGCGGGGAAGACATATTCTTTGTCTCGATGAGCGATTTTCCCGCCCTCCAGATCGATGCGGATCTCGTCGCCCTCCTCGACCGCCGAAACCAGCTCGGGACATTCCACGATGGGAAGGCCGTCGTTGATGGCGTTGCGATAGAAAGTACGGGCGAACGAGCACGCCACCACTGCTTTGATGCCCAGTCCTTGAATCGCCGTCGCGGCCTGCTCGCGAGCGCTGCCGCAGCCGAAATTGCGGCCCGCCACCAGGATCTCGAAATTCCTCAGCTTGGCCGCAAATCCGTCGCCCAGCATCTCAAAGGCATGCTCGGCCAGTTTTTCGCGATCGATATAAATCAAATAGCGGCCCGGAATAATAATATCGGAATTAATGTTGTCTCCGAATTTAAAAACGCGCCCTTTGATTTCACTCATACTCTCGCGGATCCGCAATCGCGCCCTTGATGGCCGAGGCCGCCAGCGTCGCGGGACTCGAAAGATAAATCTGCGATTTGGCGCTTCCCATCCGCCCCAGAAAATTGCGATTGGCCGTGGACAGGCACACTTCGCCGTCGGCCAGCATCCCTCCGTCGCCCGCGCAGGCGCCACAGCCGGGATTGGTCACCAACCCCCCCGCTTCGATGAGCGTTTGCAGCACGCCCGAATTCATGGCGTCGAGCAAAATCTGGCGCGACCCCGGCGTCACGATCAGCCGCACGCCGGGATGAATTTTGCGGCCCTTCAAAATGCGCGCGGCGATCACCAGATCTTCATATTTCGCATTCGCGCAAGAACCGAGAAACGCCTGATCGATGTGCGTCCCTTCGACTTCCGAAACCGGCTTGGTGTTCTGCACTTCGTGCGGGCAGGAGACCATCGGCATCAGCTCGTCCAGCCGCACCGCGATCTCCTTTTCATACGACGCGTCCGCATCCGCGTAAACCGGCTGGTAGGGGTCCTTTACGCGGCCGCTTAGATACTCCGCGGTCTTTTCGTCGGGAGGCACGAACGCGCACTTCACGCCCATTTCCATCGCCAGATTGGTCATGGTCATGCGGTCGGAAACGGTTAGCTTTGGAATCGCACCGCCGTAGAATTCCACGGATTGATACCCGCAACCATCCGCGCCCAGGCTGCCGATAAGATGGAGCATCAGATCCTTTGCATATACGCCCGGCGCGAAGCGCCCCTCCAGCGCGATCTTTACGCTGGGAGGAACCTTCAGCCATAATTTCCCGGTGATCCAGACGCTGGCGACTTCGGTGTAGCCGATTCCGGTTCCCAGCGCTCCCAGGCTGCCGTAAATGGTGCAATGCGAATCGGTGCCGACGATCAAATCGCCGGGCTTAATATGGCCGGCTTCCATCAGAACCAGATGGGCGATGCCGGAATCGATATCGTAGAATTTCGCGACTCCATGCTGGCGGGCGAAATTGCGCGAGATGCTCTGATCGGCGGCGTACTTTTCAGTCTTGGCGGGAGAGATATGATCCAGCACGATCGCCAGCCGGTTGGGGTCGTAGAGCTTAGCCGCACCCACTTTCTGCATGACGCTAGCCGATCGCCAGGTCGCCGTGTGGCTCATGACCAGATCCGGGTAGGCATCCACGATTTCGCCGGGCGCGACGCGGCCCTGGCCGCTCTTCGCGGCGAGAATCTTTTCGGCGATGGTCATTCCCATCGTTACCCCCCCATCGTTACCGATGATATCGCGCCGCCGTCATGTCGCCGAATCCGAGATCCCACAAGCCGCGCGGGCTGGTCCGCGAGCGCGCGTATCTTTTCCGAGGCGAGGACCGTAGTTAGCAGTGAAAGGAGTTATCACCGTGATGAACGGAACGAACGTAAACAACAACACTTCAAAGGAGGAAACAACATGTGCCCAGCATGCATCGCAAGCGCAGCAGTAATGGTCGCCGGGGCCGGATCCACAGGAGGAATACTGGCCGTGTGCATCAGCAGGTTCAGAACATTCTTCAGAGCGAATCATCTCGGTTTGTTTCAATCGTGTCGGTCTGTTTCAGAGAACAAAGGAGAAAAAGGAGAAATAAGATGGCAAAAATGAACACACCGCCAGTCGTGTCGCCGCAGGAGTGGGAAACCGCGCGCCAACAGCTTCTCGTGAAGGAAAAGGCTTTCACTCGCTCCCGTGACGCATTGGCCGCCGAACGCCGGCGAATGCCGTGGATGGCCGTCGAGAAGGCATACGAATTCGAGGGGCCTCAAGGCAAGGTCGGCCTGCTCGATCTGTTCGAGGGCCGCCGGCAGCTGATCGTCTACCGTGCATTCTTCGAGCCCGGGCTATTCGGATGGCCCGAGCATGCCTGCCGCGGCTGCTCCCTGGATGCCGACCAGGTCGCGCACTTGGCCCATCTGAACGCTCGCGACACCACCCTCGTGTACGCCTCGCGTGCGCCGCAGGCGGACATCGCGCGGCTGAAGGGACGAATGAGTTGGAAAATGCCGTGGTACACCATCACAGATAGCTTCGACAAGGACTTCGGCGTGGACGAGTGGCACGGCCACAATGTATTCATCCGCGACGAGCAGGACAAGATCTTCCGCACGTACTTCATCAACAACCGCGGCGACGAGGCGATGGGCACCACCTGGAGCTACCTCGACATCACGCCGCTCGGCCGTCAGGAAACTTGGGAGGACTCGCCCGAGGGTTACCCCCAGACTCCGCCGTACAAGTGGTGGAACTGGCATGACAATTACGACGCCGAGACCTCGCCCGACCCGGGGTGGATTGATATGATTACCGACCCGCAAGGGGCCGCGGTCCGACGGCGCGAGGTCGAGGAGAAAGGATGCACCTGCTCGTGAGATGACTGGTATGGAAGACGAGGGAAAGTTCGAGGCGCGCTACCTGGCGTTTCTGGAAACCATCAGCCACGTCCGGCCCCGGCTGCATCGATACTGCGCCCGAATGACCGGCTCCATCACCGACGGCGAGGATGTGGTTCAGGATGCGCTTTTCCGCGCCTATCGCAGCGTTGAGACCTGGGACGAGAGCCGCCCCCTCGTGCCCTGGCTCTTCAGAATCGCGCACAATCAGTGCATCGATTTTCTGCGGAGCCGGGGAGTGCGGGTGGAGGCAGAGGCCGCGGCCGCGGAGCCCGACTTCTTCGAGCCCGCCGAGCCTCGACCAGCCGTCGGCCCTGCCATCGAGCATCTGGTCCTGAATCTTCCGCCGAAGGAGCGTGCCTGCGTCCTCCTGAAAGACGTCTTCGAATATTCACTGGAGGAAATCGCCGACCTCGTCGACACCACCGTGGGCGGCGTCAAGGCTGCGCTCAGCCGGGGCCGGTCGAAACTGGCGGCTCTGGAAAATCAGCCCGAGCGCGCAGGCGGAGCCGTTGTGCGCGATTCCAAAAAAAGGTCTCGTATCCCGACCCCCGGCAACGAAGCGCACAGGCGCAAGTCCGTTGTGCGCGTTGAGAACAAAGAGATCCTCCGGCTCTATGTCGAACGATTCAACAGCCGGGACTGGGACGGCCTGCGTGAGCTGATCAGCGCCGATGCGCGTCTGCTGGTTGCCGATCGTTTCGCGGGCAAACTCGCCGACGCGGGCTATTTCGGCGTCTACGCCCGTATGAAGCAGACCTGGCGCCTGGCCCTGGGCGAAGTGGATGGCGAGCCCTCGGTCATTCTCCTCAATCAGCGTGACGGGTCCTGGGAAATCGAAGGGATCGTTCGCCTCGATATCGCGCCCGGCGGCCGCATCGCGCACATTTCCGATTACCAGCACTGCCCCTGGACTCTCACTGCAGGGTCCATTGTGGTGCGCGAGCCGGTTGTCTGATTCAGGCGCCGCGCCGCAGCGAGAAACGAAATGCCCCGCGATGTGATCGAATGAAAGGCATGTCTACCACTTTGGAAGCTTCCATTCCTCGTGTTTCGCCCTTGGCCGGTAAGCCGGCGCCCAAGGAAATGCTGATCGACCCCGCGCGCGTGGAGCGGGAGTATTTCGAGCGACGGCCGAACGTCGATGATCCTAACCAACTTGTCATTTTCGGAACCAGCGGGCATCGCGGTTCCCCTCTTCACGGCACGTTTACTGAAGCGCATATCCTGGCAATTACCCAAGCCATCTGCGAGTACCGGCGCGCGCAGGGAACGGACGGTCCGCTGTACCTGGGCAAGGATACCCACGCGGTTTCTGCTCCGGCAGAGCAAACAGCGCTCGAAGTGCTGGCCGCCAACGGAGTGGAGACCATCGTGCAGAACGGTCGTGGCATAACCCCGACGCCGGTGATCTCGCGAGCCATTCTCGCATACAACCGCGGGCGCAAAGACCATCTGGCGGATGGAATCGTGATTACTCCGTCGCATAATCCGCCGGAGGATGGCGGATTCAAGTACAACCCGCCCAATGGCGGACCGGCCGACACGGATGTCACGCGATGGGTAGAAGATCGCGCTAATGCCATTCTGCGTGCCGGCAATACGGAAGTGAAACGCACGCCGTTTGCCGCGGCCATGAAAGCACCCTCCACTCATCAAGAGGACTTTATCCTGCCTTACGTGCGCGATCTGCGCAACGTGGTCGACATGGAGGCGATTCGGTCCGCGGGTCTCAAGCTCGCCGTGGACCCGCTGGGCGGCGCTTCGGAACCTTACTGGGAGCCAATCAATGCGGAATACCGGCTCGACGTCGCCATCGTGAACAAGACGATCGATCCAACTTTCTCCTTCATGACCGTGGATCACGACGGCGTCATTCGCATGGATTGCTCGAGTCCCTATGCGATGGCGCGGCTGGTGGGGCTCAAGGACCAATACCGCCTGGCGTTCGGTAACGATACGGATTCCGACCGGCATGGCATTGTGACGCCATCGGCGGGTTTGATGAACCCGAATCATTATTTGGCGGTGGCCATTCGGTATCTGCTCCTGCATCGCACCCAGTGGCCGGAACAGGCGGCCGTCGGCAAGACTCTGGTGAGCAGTAGCATGATCGACAAAGCCGTGGCGAGTTTGGGGCGGCGGCTATCGGAGGTCCCCGTGGGGTTCAAATGGTTCGTCGAGGGGTTGTTCGACGGTTCCTATTGCTTCGGAGGCGAGGAAAGCGCGGGGGCCAGTTTCCTGCGGCGGGATGGAACCGTGTGGAGCACCGATAAAGACGGACTGATCATGGATCTGCTGGCGGCCGAGATCACCGCGTGCACGGGTAAGGACCCGGGTGAGCATTATCGCGAGCTGACCGCCCAATTCGGCACGCCGTATTACACGCGCATCGATGCGCCGGCGACGCCGGAGCAAAAGGAGAAATTACGCGAGCTCGCGCCGGAGGCGGTGCGCGAATCGATGCTCGGGGGCGAGCCGATCCTCACCAAGCTGACGCGAGCGCCAGGAAACCAGGCGCCCATCGATGGATTGAAAGTAGCGGCGCGGAATGGCTGGTTTGCAGCGCGTCCCTCGGGCACGGAGAACATTTACAAGGTCTACGCCGAGAGCTTCAAGAGCGAATCGCACCTGCAGGCGATCCTGACCGAGGCCGAGGCCATCGTGACGGCGGCGCTGAACGCGTGACAGCGTCACACTCGCATTGCCGCCCGATCGAAGACGCCGCGATTCAGCCCCGCCCGTCAGGGCGGGGCTCAGCGTTCCAGTTACGTGCAACCGCCCGACCCCGTCCCTACAGGCGAGGCTCAAGGCACGGGGCACCTCGAGCACCGCGGCTTTGTCGAAGACCGCTCCAGGGCGTCTTCATCCCCTCGGGTGGCCCGGAGGGCCATGGGGCACTCAATTGTACAGGCATCATTGCGACGCATCTATGGTCCCCATGTCATCCATTCCCCTGGTGCGGGATAGGGGAGGTCCAGGTCCTCCGCCTCGGCAAAAATATGTGTGTCATCTTATCGTCCACCCCCTCGCGCGCGGCGTTGGCATCCCGCTTATTCCCATGTTCCGCGAAACAGTTTCTTACGCGTTTTCTACCAGTTCCGTTCTAAGACGATAGGGATCCCCTCGAAGCCGTGCTTCATTATGGGCAGGGCACGGTAAGCATCGCGGGGACCTCCTCACCGGGGATCGCGGTCACCCCGCCAGAAATCCTAGGCTACTGGATGTGGGTCTGCAGCGGTGGGCGATAGGCTGTATCGACAAATCAGCGCTCATTTCCCGGCTTGAGGTTGATTAACTGCAAACCGGGCCCTGGTCAGGGAGACGGCCTAGAGGGAGCTCCTTCGAATTATCAAAGCGCACAGCCCGTTCGTGGCGTTGTGCGCGCTCGAGCAGGTTGCGCGAGGAGAAATTTCATGGCGATGGCCCCAAGACGGCCACAAGCCAATAACTAAGAGCTGAGAACTGAGAGCTGAGAACTGAGAGCTGATAACTGATAACTGATAGCCGACAACGAAAAAAAGAAACGGGAACCCGGCGCCCAACGGGCCGCCGGTCATAGATGATTTGTTTTTTCAAATCCGCGCTTGGTTCTCAACGCCGGTTAACCGCAGGCAGCCGGGCGCGGGCCGCAACGTTTCGCTTCTCACGAAAATACAAACGCGGTCGTGTGGAATCAGGAGTTTGCGGGCTTGGTAGTCTTGGAAGATTTGCTAGTCTTGGAGGGTTTGGGCCGACAGGGGGCGCGATTGTCTGGCGCGGGAGTAACGCGAACGGGAATC
>DATDGT010000108.1:0-3575 GCA_036521975.1 Bryobacteraceae bacterium | reverse complement strand
GTTTGGGTAGACAAGCAGGTCTATTTTCTTTCCGACCGCAATGGAGCGGTATCGCTGTTTCGGTTTGACCCGGCGACAAAATCCGTGACGCAAGCGGTGAAGAATGACGGAGCCGATATTCGCTCGGCGAGCGCGGGGCCGGGTGGCATCGTCTACGACCGGTTTGGCGAGCTCTTTCTGTACGACACGGCGAGCGGCCAGCCGCACCAGATCAACGTGGACCTAAGCGCGGACTTGCCTGAGGTGCGACCGCGTATTTCGCCAGCAGATCGCGATATCCAGAGCCACGGTATCTCGCCCACCGGAGTGCGCGCCGTCTTTGAGGCGCACGGCGACATTCTCACCGTCCCCGCAAAAGAAAGCACGACGCGGGATATCACCGGCACGCCCGGCGTGATGGAGCGCGAACCAGCGTGGTCGCCGGACGGGCAGAGCATTGCGTATTTCTCCGACCAGTCGGGCCAGTACGCCCTGCACATCAGCAGCCAGACCGGCGCGGGAGAAGTGAAGAAGTTTCCGCTGGCGAACGACGCGACCTATTATTTCCGGCCGACGTGGTCACCAGACTCAAAGCTGATCGCCTTCCATGACAACAAGATGGAGGTCTGGCTGCTGGATACCGTGACGGGCAAGGCCGCGGTCATCGACAAGGCCGTTGTCAATGATGGAGACTACGACGCATCCTGGTCGCCGGACTCAAAGTGGCTCGCGTACACACAAACGATCTCGAACCGGTTCCATGCGCTGTTCGTGTACTCCGTCGCCTCGGCGAAGAGCTGGCAGATCACCGACGGTATGAGCGACGTTCGCTTCCCCACGTTTGACCGCGGCGGGAAGTATCTTTACTTCACGGAAAGCACGAATTACGGCACGTCCACGAGCGGGCTGGACATGAGCAGCGACGCCTTTAACGTGACTCGCAGCGTGTACGGGCTCGTCCTGGCGGCGGATACGGCTTCTCCTGTTGCGCCGCTGAATGAAGACGAGAAGAAACCCGACGCAAGGGACAAGAAGGACTCCGGCGACGAGCGCGCCGATAAGGACAAATCCGATACTGCAAAGAAACCGGATGATACCGGCGCGCAGGAAAAAACAGAAAAGCCGGAGAAGGCTAAGCCGGTGAAAATCGATCTTGAGCATCTCGAGGATCGCGCCGTCGCGCTGCCGCTGCCTCCTAGCAGCTATACAGGCCTGGCGGCGGGCAAGGAAGGCGCGCTTTATTTGCTGGAGGGTGGAGGAAGATTCCAGGTAGGCGGAGGCCAGACGCTGATTCGCTTCGAGCTGAAGACGAAGAAATCCGAGAAGCTCGCCGAACACGTCGCAGGATTTGATCTTTCCTTCGACGGGAACAAGATGCTGCTGGAAATGGGACGAAGCGAGGGTGGAGGCCCGCAAGCGGCGGGCGGTCCCGCACCGATATTTGTGATCGTTCCCGCCGACGCGCCTGTCAAGCCCGGCGAAGGCAAACTAGATTTGTCCAAAATGGAAGTCCGCGTGGACCCGCGCGCCGAATGGCGGCAGATGTTTCACGAAATATGGCAAGTTGAGCGCAGCTTCTTCTACGATCCGCACTATCACGGCGTAGACACGGTTGCTGAAGAAGCGAAGTACAAGCCCTATCTGGACGAGGTTGGCGCCCGCAGCGATCTGAATTATCTATTCCAGGAAATGCTGGGCGACTTTTCGATCGGCCATCTGCGCGGCTCTGGGGGAACGATTCCGCACCCGAATCGCGTTTCGGGCGGTCTACTGGGCGCCGACTACGAAATCGTAAATGGGAAGTATCGGATAAAGCGGATCTACACTGGCGAGCGCTGGAATCCGCAGGCGCATGCGCCGCTAGCGGAGCCGGGAGTGAAAGTGGCGGAAGGAGATTTCATCCTCGCCGT
Organism: Bryobacteraceae bacterium; assembly: GCA_036521975.1. GTDB lineage: Bacteria > Acidobacteriota > Terriglobia > Bryobacterales > Bryobacteraceae > Palsa-187. The sequence goes on along the minus strand of DATDGT010000108.1, from coordinate 1,686 downwards.
CGGTGGCCAGGACCTGAGCGGCTCGGACGACATTCAACGATTGCTCGAGGGCACGGCGGGAACGCAGGTGGTGCTGAAGATCGCCGCGGACGCGAACGGTAAAGATGCGCGCGATGTTACGGTGACGCCGATTGCCGATGATCTCAGTCTGCGCAACATCGCGTGGATCGAGGCCAACCGCCGCAAAGTGCAGGAACTAAGCCGCGGAAAGCTGGCCTACGTGTATCTACCGGATACGGCGCTGGGCGGCCTCACGAACTTCAACCGCTACTACTTCGCGCAGCTCGACAAGCAGGGAGCGGTTATCGACGAGCGCTTCAACAGCGGCGGACAGGCGGCGGACTACATCATCGAGGCGATGAAGCGCATGCTGATGAGCTGGTGGGCTCCGCGCTACGGAGCGATTTACCGGACTCCGCAGGCCTCGATCCTGGGGCCAAAAGTGATGATCATCAACGAATTCGCCGGCTCTGGCGGCGACGCGATGCCCTGGTACTTCCGCGAAGCACAACTGGGCCCGTTGGTCGGCAAACGCACGTGGGGCGGACTGGTCGGAATTGGCGGCATCCCCGCGCTGATGGACGGCGGCCAGGTCACATCACCCAGCTTTGGATTCTTCAATCCGCAGGGACAATGGGATGTGGAGAACCACGGCGTGCCGCCAGATTACGAAGTGGACATGGAACCGAAGCCAGTCAGCGAGGGGCACGATCCGCAGCTGGAAAAAGCTGTGAGTCTAGCGCTGGAGGAACTTGCGAAACACCCTGTGCCGGAACCGCACAAGCCGGAGTATCCAAACTACAACCGACACGGCGCGCAATAATTCAAGGCCAAGTAACGCGCGGCGGAAGGCCGGCACCGTGACTCGGCTTCGAATTGACAAGGGTCGGGACAAAGCGCCGTGGTCCGGGCCATATCCCGAGAATTCGCGTCATTTTGTTCTACCCTGGAGTCTTTACTCCCTTCTTGAGCATTTCGATGGCTTTCTCTAATCTCTTCAATCGTGTTTCTTCCTTCTTGGCTTCCGCAATCCAACGACAGTATTCCTTACGGTGGGTGTAACTCAGTTCTTTGAAGACTGGAAGCAGGGCCTCTTTCTTCATCAAGTTTTCAAATTGAGCAGGCACTTCGACGGTTCTTACCTCTTCGTCTTTCCAGACAACGACTTCAATAGTATCGCCCGGGCCTTTCCCAGTATGTTCGCGTATGGCTTTAGGCATCCCAAGCGAGTGAAGGGGATGGCCGTACTTTATAAGTGAACCCGTATAAGGCAGACCGTTGAAAGTCGCCTTTACAGGCACCTTCCCTTTGGTGGCGAATTCTTTCCCGGTATCGTACGGAAAAAGCACATAAGCCCCTCCGCCATCGCCTGCTTCAATTTTCGCCTTGAATTTGTATTTCTTCATTTGCTTCGCCAGTTTCTCAAGCTAGCGGCCCTCAATGGCTCGGAATTAAACCACTTTCCCCTGCCAGGCGCTACTAGGCGATAACTCCGCCTTGTTATCCGTGGGGCCGTAAAACCTCGCTCGCCCTTTAGGGCGGGGATATAAGGCCCCTTCTCCTATTTGAAGTTTTAAAGCGGTGTCTTTTGCTGCTCAATGTACGCCTTGAGAATACTGATAGGCGCACCCCCGCAACTAGCAGCGAAGTACGAAGGTGACCAGAGCACGCCCTTCCAATAACGGC
>DATDGT010000107.1:0-33100 GCA_036521975.1 Bryobacteraceae bacterium | reverse complement strand
GACGGGCTGTCACGCACCATTGACGCTTCGGTCTTAGCTGCCGCCGCCACGGCTACAGGCATCGTACAACGACGCGAAACCTAAGTTCTCTTCCCGAATCGACCAGTCCCGGACTGGCCACCCTGCTTTGCGAGAGATTGTCTTGACCTGGTAGCGCCGGCCGGTAGTTACCGAACCGATACCGGGTTCTCACGAAAATGTGATAAATGCCAGTTAGCCTACTTCCCGGAGGTCGCGCTAAATTTCCGGAAGTTCCGCGCCCACCCGCTTACCCGGCAGAGCCGCGGACCAACCGCGGTCGTTCGGGGGCATCGACAAGTTGTGAGAGGAGCGCCAATCCGCCGAGGTCAAACAATGCTCAGCCGCTTTTGCAAAATCGCCTTTTTGCTGTTTATAGCGCCCATGATCTCCATCCTTTGGGCGCAAGCGCCGGAGACCACAACTCCAATCAAGTATGTTGTGGTGATCTTCGAGGAAAACAACTCGTTTGATCATTATTTCGGAACGTATCCCAATGCCCTTTATCCGAACGGTTTGCCGGTGAGCGCGCAGAACCCAGCGGGAGAATCATCGTTTGTTCCGTTGCCGAACACACCGTCGATCAACGGGCTCACGCCACTGCTGAACGATCTCAGCCTTGTCGCCCCTTTCCGTCTGGATCGCTCGCAAGCGCTTACCTGCGACAACGACAACCATTACAAGGACGAGCAGATAGCCTACAACTTAGGAACCGTGAACCTGTTCCCCACCACTACCAGTGGCACCACCGAAGTCATACCCGGCACCCCTTGCATACAGTATCTGAGTATGGGTTACTACGACGGCAATACCGTCACCGCACTTTGGAATTATGCGCAGTATTTCGCCATGAGCGATAACTACTATGATACCGAGTTCGGCGTTACCGTGGAGGGCCACCAAAACTTAATCGCCGGGCAGACTCACACAACTAGCGGCAATGTCAGCGGCAAAGTAGTGAACGGCAGCATCATCGCAAACGTCGAAGCCGGTGATGACGATTGTGTCACTACCAATGGGAACACCCCCGTCCTGATGACCAGCACAAACATCGGCGATCTGATGAATTCGGCCGGACTGACGTGGGGCTGGTTCTACGCCGACTACCCCCAATCCGCCAATTCGCAACCCATCACGACCTGCCCATCCACCTATAACAGCCACTATGCGCCATTCATGTATTACGTAAGTACTTCGAACGTGCACCATCTTCCCGCTACTTCCGTCGCGGCCATCGGCACTGCCGGCGATCAGGCGAACCACAACTACGCCACCACCGATTTCTGGAATGCCGTAAATAACGGGAACATGCCCTCCGTGAGCTTTTTGAAAGCGACTTCGTCACAGACCGGACATCCTGCTAATTCCACGTCCCTGGAAGAGCAAACGTGGCTGGTAGACACCATAAACCAACTCCAGGCGACTCCCTACTGGAGCCAGATGGCGATATTTATTACTTACGACGACTCGGATGGCTGGTATGACCATGTCATGCCGCCGATTGTGAATCCATCCAACGACGCTTCCAACGACCCGCTCGCCGGCTCAACACTTCGGTGCGGGGCGCCGCAGCCCGGCGCCTACCTCGATCGCTGCGGTTTTGGAACGCGCCTTCCTCTAATGTTAATCAGTCCTTACGCCAAGCAGAATTATGTCGATCACGCGCTGACCGACATTACTTCGGTCACGCGCTTCATCGAAGACAACTGGAGCCTGGGCCGCCTGGGCAATCAATCGTTCGATGCGCTCGCGGGCTCGCTGAATGGTCTTTTCGATTTCACCGACACACCGCGCCCAGGCCGGGAGTTGATTCTCGATCCTGACGCGGGAACCGTCGTTGTGCAGCAGTAAGCCACCCAGCAATAAAACTAAACTACTTCGTAGGGCCGCATCATCTCGTTGTCTTCGTGCTCCAGCACGTGGCAATGCCAGACGTATCGGCCCTTGTATCCCTCAAATTTGACGATGATGCGCGTAACCAGGAGTACGTCTGCCCGCACGGTGTCTTTCCAACCCGCTTCATGCGCTTCGGGCGGAATCGCGGGTCCGGTGTAAACGAGTTTGCCGCTGCTTTTGTAAGCTTCAAAATCGAAGCGCCTCCGATCCAGAATTTGGAAGCGCACCAGATGCAGATGGATCGGATGGGTGTCGTCCGTCAGGTTGATCAGGGTCCAGATTTCGGTGGAATTCAAGGCTGGGGTCTCAGTCACGGGCGCTCCGTAATGCGCGCCGTTCAATAACATGTGAGTCACCCGGCCGGCGGCATCCATGTAATGGACAAGTGTGAGTTCGCGCGTTTTTATCGCGGCGCTTTCGGGCGTGCGCTCAATTCCGCGAAGCTTCTGGGGCAGGGGGATGGTTTGAGCAGGTTTCCCGCCGCGCGGCGCTTCAGCGCCGCTCCTCGAAGTTGACACGCGAATCTGCATAATTGGCGAAGTCGCGCTCTTCAGGTACAGGGTGGTTCCAGCGTAAGGGCTGAAATCCATCACCAGGTCCGCCCGCTCGCCCGGAGTAAGCATAAGGCTCTTCAGGGCCACCGGCGCCGCTAGAAGACCCTGATCCGATCCAATCATGTGGAAAGGCTCGCTCCCAGGCACCAGCGTTAAGCGGTCTTTGGCGAACGATAACGTAAAGAAGCCCCCGTTTGAACAGTTCAGTACGCGGAAGCGGTAAGGCCGCGGCTCCGCTGCCAGGAATGGAAACAGCTTGCCATTCAGCAAAATCGCATTAGCATCGTAGTCAGCCGCCCATAGGCTTGGATACTGCAGTTGCCCGTTTAAATGGAACAGCCGGTCATAGATGCACAACGGTATCTCATATGGGCCTGCGGGCAAGCCCAAAGAGGCTTCGAATGTGTCGCGAATCAGGAAATGTCCGAATAGCCCCGCCGTGGCGTTCAGCCGCGTGATCCCCATGGCGTGATCGTGATAAAAGAGCCCGGCGGCGTCCTGGCGAATCGGGTACGAAGAAATTTTGGATTGCCCCGGCACGATCCATTTCTCCGGATTGCCGTCGCTTGCGGGCGGCACCCGGCCGCCGTGCAGATGCACCACCGTGCGCACGCCCGGAACGTCGTTGCCGGCGCCGTGGATCGCGTGGTCAACCTCCAGCAGATGCTTTACAGGCAGATTGTTCACCCATTCCACGGCAATCGCTTCTCCGGAGTGGACCTCGAATGTAGGACCGGGCGACATGCCGTCGTAGCCCCATAAGGTGGTGGGCGGCAAATCACGATGAACTTTCGCCTGAAACTCGCGGATTGCTACGCGGTAATGCCCTTTGCTCAGGGGCCGCGCCTTTTCCGGGACAGGCAGTGCGTCCACATACTTTGTCAGCCCCGCCGGACTGAGCGATAATCTCGACAAATCCGGTGCGCGATGCCGAACCTGAGACTCGCTCTTCACTGCCAGCGCGGAAAGCAATCCGCTGTTTATTAAAAAATCACGCCGCTTGATATGCCGGCTCACTTTCTTGCAACGCAAACCCGTCAGAGTCTTTCGGTTTAAGATACCTGCGGACTGAAGATTACGGCTGCCCTGTGACAGTAGATAGAATCAGCAAACCCGTATTTTGAGGCGATCCCTGGGTGAAGTTGAACATGCTATTGATGGGGTTGGCGAGCGCATCGAACGAGCCGCCGCCGATTCTTCCCAGGCTCCAGTTATCTTCGATGAAGCGCAGCACCGAGGTCTGATCAGTCACTGTGTGATCGACGTAGTTAGGCTTGGCCCAGGGAGAGATCACTAGCAGCGGCGTTCGCACTCCGTACCCGCAGCGGCCATTTACCCCAACTGTGCCCGAATTGGGCCCGGGAAGCTGCGGCGTAGTATCGAGGGTTCCGCAGGCATTTGATCCGGTGAGGAAGTCCTGAGAGGAGAACGACGCGTTCACCAGCGGTCCCATCTGGTGGTCGTACCAGCCGCCGGAATCGTCATAAGCAATGATGACCGCAGTAGTGTTCCAAAACGGAGACTGCTCCAGCGTATTAATGACATTGACCACGAACGACTGCTCGTCGAGCGGATTCGAATTACCAGGATGCGCGTCTTGGTAGGAGGCGGGCTTGAGAAAGCTGACAGCAGCCAGGTGTCCCACGGCCAGCGAGTCGAAGAAATCGTGGATGTCGTACTGATGATTCGCTGGGTCGCCCGCCAAGCCGATGGTTCCGGCGCTGGTAGGACGCGAGTGGGCCGGGTTCTGGGTGCTGGCATAGAACTGAAACGGTTCATCGTGCGCTACGTAGTCCGGTTCAGTCAATCCGGTGATCGGCGAAACTGTGCTCCTGTTGCATCCCGTGGTTCCATTGGAATTGGTTATCGTAAGATCGAAGCCGCCTTGAAACCAGCCCCAGGAAAGCCCGGCCGTGTTGAGTAAATTGCCCGCGTTTGTGCCGCTCAGGTTCATCTGAACATTATTGGCGTCGGCACAGACATCGCCGAGGGGGTCGGCATCTCCTATAAGCGTGAATCCGCCTTGACCATCCGCCACTTCGCTGTTGCTGGACGTGTTCAGAGCGGTCCCCTGGATAATGCCGTTCGTCTGACCCGAGATCAGGTTGACAGCGCCGGGCGAAGACGACCCGAACTGCGTGGTATAGGAGTTATCGTTCAGCGCGAAATGCTGCGCATAGTTCCACATCGCAGTGACTGTATTGCCGTCGTAATAGCCCATGACCATGCCGGTCGTAGTGACTGCCGGCGGATAGAGAATTGGGGTTCCGCCCGCCACACCGGTCTTCGAAGGGAACAGGTCCATCAGACTAAGGTCAAAGGATTGCTGTTTTAGCGCGTAATTATTATTCTGATCGGCGGTTAGAGCTTGGCTGCGGTTCAGCCGGAAGGGGTTTGCAGCTCCAGCGCCATTTGCAGGATTCAGGTTGCCATTTTTTGTGAGCAAACCGGGGTTGAAGCCGTTAAGAGTGGACGTGTTCGGAAGCGCGTTAAAGCGGGGCTGGCCGGGAGGATTCAGGGCAGTCGGATAGGTTCCGAAATAATGATCGAAAGAGATTTGCTCATCGAAAACGACTACCACGTGCTGAATTGGCGTTGTGGAGGAAGGCTGGGCGTCGGCTACTGTAGACAGGGCCAGGTCCAGGATCAGAAAGATAGCTACGGAGATCCAAGACAGTCGACTCATTTCTCCTCGTTCTTAAGCAGGCGCGGCTCGGACCCATGTAGGCTCCCTTCAGCGCCCATTTGCAAATCCTCGAAGCTAGGACACTTTAAACATTTCGTGTGACTACCTCATTACAACCACGTTACACATTGGCGACGAAATGTGCGACCAGGCGAAGTTGCCGCGGCTCACAGCCTGAATTATCAAACCGATACGGAGTTTTCACTAAATTGCGATGAATGGGTGGTAGGCTCTTCCCCGGAGGAACGAACCGTTGAAAATCCATCTGCCGCTGTGCAGTTGTCTATTGTTGCTGACTCCCCTTATCGCGCAAGCCGACTCTCTTATCGTGGGAACGCCGGGCGACGCTCTCCTGGCGACGCCATCCGGCCCGTCGCCCAACTTTGGTGGCACTCTGCTTACTTTCTCCAACCTCACCCCGTTTAGCACATTCAACCCCTCGACGTATGCATCCGAGGGAATCACGATTTCGAGCCCCGATGGCCTCCTCGTGCTACCCTACAGCACGCAGACCAACCCGCCGAATGAGCTGTTCGATAACAGCTCCAATGGCACGGCGAATTTTACGATTAGCCTCGCCAGCGGCACAACCGGGATTGGTGTTGGCATCGCCGACTCTGACTCGCTGGTGAATATCGTGCTGCAGGCCCTGGGCGCAGGCGGCGTCGATTTGGGCTCGGCGTTTGCCGTCACCATCCCAGAGACTACCGTGAATCCCGGCAACGGCTACTTTGTCGTGGAAGACACTACTGCCGATATCCGTGGCTTACAGATCACCCAAACCATTGGTAGCTCGAACTACTCCGGCTTGGCGATCGCCGATGTTCAGGTAGCGCCCGAGCCTTCCAGTTGGGTGCTTCTGGCCGGCGGGCTGGCAATGATCGGCTTTTACCGGCTGCTCAAACGAGCTTGACGGTCTTCGCAGCGTTTACAGTTCCAGCAAGAGAGTTCCAAAAAAACAGGAGAAGATATGCGCTTAAAAGCCTTGGGTTTGACATTATCGCTGGGTTTGGCTGTGAATCCGTTCATCGCCAACGCCCAAACCGTGGACCCGCCGGCGGCCACGACACCTATTCAGCACGTCGTGGTTATTTTCGGCGAAAATATTTCCTTCGACCACTATTTCGCCACCTATCCCGTCGCGGTCAATCCGCCCGGACAGCCGCGTTTTACAGCCCTGCCCGGCACGCCAACGGTGAATGGGCTCTCGGGAACGCTGCTGACCAACAATCCCAATCTCGTCAACACGGGAAATGGCACCGGCGCCGCCAACCCGTTCCGGTTCAATCGCAGTCAGGCTTATACCGCCGACATGAACCACAGCTATACACCGGAGCAAAATGCTTTCGATCTAGGCGCAATGGACCTTTTCCCGAAATACACGGGCTCGTCTGGCAACACCACAATTCTGTATCCGCCGGCAGTCGCCACCAAGGGACAGGTCATGGGGTATTTCGACGGCAACACCGTCACCGCGATGTGGAACTATGCGCAGCGATACGCGTTGAGTGACAACCACTATAACACCCAGTTCGGGCCTTCGACGCCGGGGGCTATCAATGTGATCTCGGGCCAGACAAACGGAATCAATCAGTCGACCGTCTTGAACGCTCCCAGCGGCGACGAGGTAGCGGATGGGGTTGGCGGTTACACACTCATTGGCGATGCCGAGCCTTTGCATGATATGTGCTCGAACACGGGCAGCTTTAACGCGGAACTGCTAGGAAACAACATAGGGAATTTGCTCAACACCGCTGGTTTATCCTGGGGCTGGTTCCAGGGCGGGTTTGACCTTATGGTGGTCAATCCGAACGGGACCACGGGATGCAGCAGGAGCACCATCTCACCTATCACCGGATTGACGGAGGGTGACTATGTAGAGCATCACCAGCCGTTCCAGTACTACGCCAGCACGCGCAATCCCACTCACACGCGTCCCACCAGCATCGCAACTATCGGAATGGCGGGAGACGCGGGAAACCATCAGTACGATATTCACGACTTCTTCGACGCGCTGGCTGCGGGGAACCTGCCGGCAGTCAGTTATCTCAAGGCTCAGTCTTATCAGGACGCGCACCCCGGCAACTCGAATCCGCTGGACGAACAAGCTTTCGTGGTCAACGTGATCAACACACTGGAGCAGTCGACGTTTTGGAACAGCACCGCCGTAATCATCGACTACGACGATTCCGACGGCTGGTATGATCACCAGATGGCCCCTATCGGGAACGCTTCTTTTTCGACTTCGGACACCGTCTCCGGAACAAATGCATGCGGCATCCAGGGGACCACGCCACAACTTCCGGGAATCAGCTCCGGCGGCACTCCTGTGAATGGCCGGTGCGGTCCCGGTCCCCGGACGCCGCTGCAGGTGATCTCGCCCTGGGCTCAGCAGAACTATGTGGACCACACCCTCACCAATCAGGCCTCGATTGTTAGGTTCATCGAGGACAACTGGAGTCTTCCGCGGCTGGGGGGCGGTTCGTGGGACGCCAACTCCAACCCGATTAACAATATGTTCAACTTCACTCCGTCGACGCCGCCGAACGCGACTCCTCTGTACCTTTCGCCGATTACGGGGCAGCCCGTCGCCAGCCCCCCGCCTCCGGTTCTCTAGCCCCCGGCCTCCAGTGGAGTAGACTATCAACCGGCGTGACTTTATGATGGGCGGCGGTCTTCTGACCGCCGCTCTCGCACGTAAGGGCTTCGCGCAGATGGCGCACATGCCGCATGTGGCGCCTGCGCCGCCTTTGCTGGACCCCGAGCATCTGGCAGGGTTTGTCGATTCGCTCCCTATCCCCCAAGTTGCGCATCCAACGGGCCAGCGGCCGATTCCATCCCGCCGGGCTAACATTCCGTTCTACAAAATTCCCATTCGGGAGTTCTTCGCGAAGGTTCATCGCGACGTGCCGCCCACCCGTTTCTGGGGCTACGGCAACAGTGTCCCTGGCCCGACCGTCGAAGTCCGCAGCGGTGAGGGTATTTCGATCGAGTGGCCCAACCAACTGCCCGCGAAACATTTCCTTCCGATTGACGACAGTCTGATGGGCGCCGAAAAAGGTCGCCCGGAGTCCAGAACCGTTGTGCATCTGCATGGCGGCAGAGTTCCACCCGATAGCGATGGCTGGCCGGAGGCCTGGTATGCGTCGGGAAAATCGGCCACTTATCACTATCCGAACGAACAGGAGGCCGCGCTGCTGTGGTATCACGACCATGCCATGGGCATCAACCGGCTCAACATATGCGCGGGCATGGCGGGGCTGTACGTGATCCGGGATTCCTTCGAAGGGTCGCTGAATCTGCCGAGAGGCGAGTGTGAGATTCCGCTGGTTTTGATGGATCGTATGATCCGCCGCGATGGGCAGATCTACTATCCCGTGGCGGCTCCCCCTGACTCTCCGTGGGTGCCCGAATACTTCGGGAACCTGACGCTCGTCAATGGCAAGTTACTCCCGTATTTGGAAGTGCAGCCTCGCAAGTACCGTTTCCGGCTGCTGAACGCCTCCAACGCGCGGTTCTACTTTCTTTCTCTGGACAACGGCGCGCCCGTGCCCCAGATTGGCACGGACCAGGGCCTCTTACCGGCTCCAGTGACCGTGAGCCGGCTCGCTATCGCCCCCGGCGAGCGCGCGGACATCGTGGTAGATTTCGCGGAACACCGAGGAGAGCGTATTCTGCTCCAGGATCTTGCCTCCACCATTATGCAGTTCCGCGTGGCGCAGGAGCGCGTCTCAGACCCGAGCGTGTTGCCGCAAACCCTGCGGCCTGTCCCGGCGATCGCCGAGGCCGGCGCGATCCGGACCAGGCGGCTCTCGCTTGAGGAACTGGACAATCTCCGGGGCGAACCCATCACGCACCTGCTGGATGGCAAGCGCTGGCATGAACCGATATCGGAGAAACCGGTGCTCGGGACCACCGAGATCTGGGAGTTTCTCAACCTGACGGAGGATGCGCATCCCATCCATCTGCACTTGGTCCGATTCCAGATACTGGACCGCCGTCCGCTGGTCGTTCCCACGTACATTTATGAGAACAAAAAGGTCGTCTATTTCGGGGACGCCGTGCCACCCGATGCAAATGAAGCCGGGTGGAAAGATACCGTGAGAGTCACGCCGAAAGCCAGTACGCGGATCATCGTGAAATTCGAAGGCTACACCGGGCGCTATGTCTGGCACTGCCATATTCTCGAGCACGAGGACAACGAAATGATGCGCCCATACGAGATTGTTGCAGCAGAAAGATTGCCGGCCTTGGGAGTGGATTCCTCGAAGGCAGCGAAGTAATGCCAGCACGGAAGCTTGGATTCGACAACAACATCATCACGTCGCAAGAGACGAGGGCGCCGCAAATGAGACGCCCTCTCCTGAGAAGACTGTGCTCTGTTACTGCTGATTTTGATTCCCCTGGCCGTTGCCGCCTTGGCCGTTGCCGTTGCCTTGGCTCTGCTGGAACAAGCCCGGCAAAACGGTCGTGCCCTCCATCTGGACGGCATCCAGAGAGTTGGGATTGAGCCCCAGAAGCTGGAGAATCGTCGGCGCGACCTGCATCGTCTCGACCCAGCTCGTGAAAGTTTGAGGCTGAATGCTCGGATTTGAGACCAGGAGCATCACGTTCGTGTCGTCAAAAGCGAAGCCGCCATGCTCTTCCTGTTTGCTTGCGCTCCCGGTATAGATTACGCCAATGTTCGGAGCTACGATGATGTCGGGCGTACGCGGATCGCCGCCGGGCAGCAGGTTGCAGCACGGCCCGTTCTTGGTAGGAACCCCGGGCGCGTTAAACATAGTCGTCAGCGAGGGGCCATAGAAAATCTGGCCGATTCCCGCAGTTTTGGCGTTTGTTTCCAGTACATTGACAGCGGCCACAGTTTGCGCCAGGGTTAGGGTCGTATTCCCGGGCGACAGCCAAAGCTGAGAAATGTCGTCTTCCGTCGGCCCAGGGCCTGAAACCTGGACGTTAGGGACATATTGCGGCATGTTCTGGTTAAGAATATTGGCCGGCGACGTACCGTGGTCCAGAGTTCCATGACCGGGAATCGGGAAGAAGCGCGCGGGATCGATGGGGGACTGCCCGTGCTTGGCAGTGATGATGATCGCAGTCGATTGGAGGAGGCCTTGGCCCCGGAGCGTTTCCACCATCTGGCCGATCGCCGCATCGACGAACGTGATTTCACTCAGCAATTCAGATGTCGGAGTTCCCGCCGCATCCTTGTAGCCGCCACAAGTGGCGGGCCCGCCACCGAGTTGCCAGCTACAAGGAATCGGGAAATAAGGGGAGGGATTGTTTTGAACCAACTTCTCACCGACACTGACCGACTGGAAGTTCATTCCGAATATGGCCGGAACCTTCGCGGTGCCGGTCCCCAGGTGATTCTTGCCTTTGATCCAGTTCAATACCGCGTTGACCTTTAATTGGTCATAGCATTGAATGAATTGAAAATCGGTGGTCCAGTCGTTCCCGGCGATCATCATCGCCGCGTTGCCGCTCTGCGGGACATTGCCGCAATTGAAATTTGTGCCCGCGGTGACGATGCCAGGCAATGGGATCTGATTAGAATTGACTTCGGGCGAATAATAATCGTCGACATTGCTCGGCACGCTAGTTCCGGTAGGACCGGACACGGCGGCGTAGACAGCGTGTTTGTCCGACCATGCGGTGTATCCGCCTGCCGCATGAATCACGCCGTAAATCGTGTTCGTGCGGAGGAAGTTCCAGGGATAAACCGGAGCGCACTGGACCGGCGTGGAGAAAGGATCGCGCACGAATCTGGAGGGCTCGAGCGCGGCCACGCCCCCGTCGATTATGTCGTTAAATGAAGTGCCTGAATTCGCGCCTCCATTCAGCGCAAGTTGATTCTTTTCGTCGCCCTCTTCGTACTCGGTCTGGGTTCCATTGTTAAAGCCGGGGTTGCAGTTTCCGGCTTGAAGTCCATTGCCCGTTGTGGTGGCCGGCGGCGCCAGAACGCGATCCCAGGCGACATCGTAGAACGCGCCGACGGTTTTCGGCGTTCCACCAGTGACCAGGGACATCAGCCCGGGAAAGGAATCGGAGGGCCGCGAGGTGGAAGTGCGGGTGTAGTTGATTCCAGTGCGGCCAAGAGCGGCGAGATTCGGACAGGTGCTTGGTTGCGCCGCGACGCAGTTCTCGTAATCGACCGCGTGCATGCCATCAATGCTGATCAGCAGCACGTGATCTACATCCACACCGTTGTTTCCATCCTCACTGTGCGCCATCGGGGACAGCGTAATGGCAGCGATGAGAGTAAGTCTTGCCGTGTGACGTGTTTTCAAAGAAAACCTCCTCACAAGACAGTAGTGGCGGAAAGTTTCGGCAAGATGAAAACGAAGTTACGGTTAGATTCCGCCCAAAATCAATAGACGCCATTTGAGCCACTCGTAGGCTCTAACCCTCCTCTAGACCTGACTCGCCGCCGCACCGGGCTGCGTTGTGTGAGTCAGTGGAGAGCGCACAGGCCGCCGGGCGCGGCGTCAAACGGAAGGAGAAATTCAGCGGACTTGGCCGCGCCCGGCGAGTCCGTTGTGCGCGAGTTTCTCGAAGGCCAAGCGGGGAGCTTGTCTTACTGCTCCAGCCGCTTCAATTGCTTCAGTCCCTTCAGTTGCTTCGGACCCCTGCCGAAGCCCGGCAGCGAGCGCGGCGCGAATGGCGGTTCGTCCGGCCCCGCCTTACGAACGGCCACTTTCCCCCGATCCGTGTGGATCTCCACCGCCGGACCACCCAACGAGCTCCGCATTACCCCGCCGCGCGATGATTCTTCCACGCGAATCGAGCCGCCGAAATCGTTGGCCACCTGGCCGCGATTGGTGGAAGCCGTCAAGTCAAATTTGGCGTCCTCCGGCAGCGCGAGCGTAATGTTCCCTGTACGGGTATGGGCGTCCAATTTGGCCACCGGCAGCGAGGGACGCAATTCGATATCGCCGCGATCCACCGAAACTTCCAGCGTATTGGTGAATTCGCCGATCTGCACATCACGGGAACGGGTTTCGAGGCGCGCCGGTCCCACCAAGTTAGAAGCATTGAACGTCCCCAGCGGCATGCGGATCTCTCCCGGCAAGCTTTGCAGGTTCACCTCCGTCTGGGGGCCGACGAAATGCAGCGGCTTGGATAGATTCTGGAACTGCACGTCGCCGGTGTAGCCTCCGTTGATGGTGACGGTTCCGCTCATGTTTTCCAGATCGATGTCCGACCCGACGCCGCGCAGATCGAAATTGCCTTTGACATTCAGCGCCCGCACCACGTCGCTGGAGCGAACATCCAGCCGCGTTTCGCCGCCGATATTTTGCAGCCGCACGCCCGCGCGGTCGGCGTCGATGGTAACCGTGCCGTCCACATCGTCAATGGTGAAATCGCCGGAGCGCCCGTGAGCCTCGATCGATGCGCCCTTAGGCACCGAAATCTCCATATCGTCGGAGACGCGTTCGCCGCTCGACGCGCGATCCTGATTAGCGCGAATCACGATGCGGTTCGAATCTCCGCCTTTCGAATCCAATATGATCTCCAGCGGCGTCTGAGTATTGGCTTCGTCCGCACCCGCCTGATTCATGCTCCGGACGCTCTTGCGCCCGGTCACTTTCACCGCGCTTTCGTCAGTCCCGGTAATGCGGGCATTACCGCGAAAACTCTCGATCACCACCAGCGGCGATTTAGGGCTGGCTGTTGCACTGGAGATGGGATAGTCGTAGGATTCGCCGAAAATCTCCAATCCGCCTAGCTCGAAGCGCCCGGGCGGAAGCCAATTGGAAAAACCGAGCGCGGCGTTCAACGTGCCGCCGAAGAAACACAACAGCACCACGAACGCCCATTCGCCGCCGGAGATGCCCCGATTGGGCAACGGCTGGTCAGTTGCGGCCCAGAACAAGACTTCCGCGACCCGCGCCGCGCCCCACACGATCAGAAGAAAGGGCCAGTATTTCGCCAGGTATTGCAGCAAGGGCAACTCGGGATAAACGTTGCGCACCAAAAAGAGAGCCCCCAGGGCGATCAGCACAAGGGGAGCGAATAGGGAGCCTCTTCTCATAACCCGCTCCCGCCTAAATGCTCTACCAGTTTCAGGGCGCCGAACACAATCAGCAAAGCCGGCCAGGTGCGCCAGAAGCTCAGATGACCGAGACGATCGGCCGCCAGCAGCACGCCCAGCGTCGTCAGCACCAGCGGACCATTCAGCGCCCGCGCCAGCGACCCGCGCGGAGTGGGGATGGGCGGAGGCGCGCTCATCGCTTCGCCTCCCCCGACGCGCTCTTGCGCGTCGATTCCCGTGTCGCGCTCATGCGCGTCGATTCCCGTGTCGCGCTCATCGCTTCGACTCCCGAGACGCGATCATGCGCGCGTATAGCATATAGACGCCCGCGGCGATCAGCAGCACCGGCCAATAGCGGAAGACTCGCCGCAGCTCGAGCCACCCGAGATTGTCCAGGAGCAACAGGACTCCCAGCGCGATCAAAACGATCGGCGCGACAGGGAACCTGGAATCGCTCCCCGGAACCTTGACGAGGCTGGAAGCCGCGTCCACCGGTTGCCCCAGCCGCCGGGCTTTCGCGGTGTGATACGCCTCAAACGGCATGTAGAACCAGAACGCCGCCAGCAGCAGGCCGAGCAACGGCATCATGTTGCCTGGAATATCGCTGTTCAGGATGGCGATGACCAAGCCGATGATCACTACGTGGACCAACCCCTTCACATATTGCCCGTTGTAGATGGCGCCGACTCCAGGAATGAATCCCAGCATGAAGGCGAGGGGCGGCGATACGTCTGGATTCGCCGCCGCCCCAGACGCGCTGATGTGAGACGCGCTGGTGTAAGGGTAGCGGCCGCTGTAGGGCGAAGCGGCGGCTTCCGGGGCCTCCAGAGGCACGTGCTCCGCACAATAAATCGTTCCGAACGCATGCCGAATGCTGGCTTGGTCCAATGCCTTGCCGCAGGCGCGGCAATACCCCGCGATTCCCCCCTCCGTGGGCAGCGGCGGCGGTTCCGGGTTGTGACCTTCCGGACTCATTTTGTCTCTCCCGAACGCGGACTCATTTCGTTTCTCCCGAGCGCGGCTGGGGTTGGGCCGGATGGCCGGCCCCCGCGGACTCTTCATCCCATTGCTTCAGCCGGGCTTGAATTTCGAACACCAACCGCAGATTCTCGTAATACTTGACGCCGCGTTCCCACGTCCGGCTGACCTGGTTTTCGGCTGCGGTCCACATCTTCACAGGATTAAGATCGGCGGGACGCAACTGGCGGCCCCGAATCAGCATGGCCACGGATAAGATCGTCGTGGCCATCCCCATGGCGAAGCGGGGCTGAAACAGCGGTCCCACCCAGCTTCCAAAAACCTTTCCGAACAGGCGCTGCGCCAGGGGCGGCTTAATCACGCCGCGGCTGGGTCCCTGCGTAACCTCGAACAGAATGCGAGTCACCAGCTCCGGCGGGGCTTCCACGCGGGAAGCGCGCTCCATGAAAGCCACCGCGCCTGCGGCGTCATGAGCCAGATCCCGGCAGGCGAGGCAAGACTCCAGATGCTCCTTTACGGCCGCGCGGGCTTCGCGGCGCAGCGTGCCGTCCACGTATTCGGCCAGCAGGATTTCCACGTCCGGGCAGTTCATACCACCACCCCGCGCCGCCGCAGAATGCGGGCTAATTCCGCCCGCCCGCGGTTTAATCTCGATTTGACGGTACCTTCGGGCACGTTCAAAATCCTGGCGATTTCCCTATATTCTAGTTCTTCCAGGTCGCGCAGGATCACCGTCTCCCGCAGTTCGGGCGATAACTTTTCGAGCGCTCCTTGAAGCGCCTCGCTGGCTTCGCGTCCCGCGAGAAGCCCTTCGACGCGGCCCGATATGGCCGTCTTTTCCTCCAACACCGGAAGCGACGATTCGATCGAATCGGTGGCGCGTTCCAGCTTGGTGCGCCGGTAGTGGTCGATCAGCAGATTGCGCGTCAGCTTGCCCAGCCATACGTTGAACGATCCCTCACCCGCGCGGAAGCTCTTCAGCGACCGGAACACCCGCAAAAACACATCCTGTGTCAGGTCCTGCGCCTCGTGGTTGGATGAGGTGAAGCGGTAGCAGATAGAGTAGACCCGCCGCGTATGAGTTTTGACGAGCTCTTCCCACGCGGCTTCTTCGCCGCCGAGGCAGCGCTCCACGAGCTCGAGATTCTGGTCCAACAAATGTCCCCGAAACAACGCGGCTTCAGCGCACAGCGCCCGGCGCGGGACCGTGCCCTCACAAGTATCGCTGACTCCCCGCCGCGCCGGGCCGCGTTGTGCGCTGATCAAGTCAAAAGCCGCGGCCAGCGGCCCTGCCGTGCTAATCTGTCGAACTGTGGCAACCGCTGCCATGATCTCTTCGTCGCTACTGAAAAGAACGAAGAACTGTCATGGGAAGTTCGATTTACATTCTACTAGCTCATGAAAAAACACCACGCGGCGATCGCGGTCACCGTGGCGGCTCTGGCGGCTTTGGCGTTCGTAATCTACCGCTGGCGCACCTCCGGCTTTGCGTGGCGCCAGTTCATCTTCACCATTCGCAGCGTGGACGGCCCCTGGCTGTGCGCCTCGGTGGCTCTTATTCTGGCTACTTACGTAGTCCGCGCCCTCCGCTGGGAGGTGATGCTGCGGCCGCTGAACTGCCAAGCCGCCGCGGCGGGCGCAGCCCCACTTCTGAAAGGCTCGGCTCCACTAGTGAAAAAGGCCAGGTTGCTCGGCGTTCTTATGGCCACCTGCATAGGATTCACCGCGGTAGTCCTGTTCGGGCGCGCGGGAGAGCCGGTGCGTCCCTATCTGATCGCCCGCAAGACCGGAGTGACGTTTTCCAGCCAAATCGCAGCGTGGGTGGTCGAGCGGATTTTGGATTTACTGATGGTATTGGCGCTCTTTGGCATCGCCCTCACCCAGATTTCACATTCGGCGGTCCGGCCTGGCCCGAGAGTCCAGACCTTCGTAGAAGCCGGAGGCGCGCTGGCCGGATTCACGGCCTTGATCTGTCTGGCGGTGCTGGTGGGCTTGAGCTTGTTCCATGGCAAGGTGCAGCGGCGGCTGATGGATGCGCTGGCTTTCCTGCCCCAAAACACGGCGGCGAAAATTGAGCGGTTTCTCGCCGCCTTCAGCGAAGGCATGCAATCTACTCGCAGCTCTTCGTATGCTTTTCAGCTCCTCGCATATAGCCTGCTGGAATGGGCGCTCGTGGTGGGGGCGTTCTATTGTATGTTCCGCGCGGTTCCGGCGAGCTCAGGCCTGGGTTTGACCGACAGCGTCATCGTGCTGGGGTTTGTCTGCCTGGGAAGTATTGTGCAAATTCCGGGGGTGGGCGGTGGAGTCCAGATCGTGACAGTGCTGGTGTTGACCCAATTCTACGGTCTTGGATTAGCGGCCGCCAGCGGCGTGGCGGTGCTCTGGTGGGTGGTCTGCTTCGTGACGATCGTGCCGATTGGATTGGCGCTGGCTTTTCATGAGGGGATCAATTGGCGGACGCTTCGCCACATCGGCCCGGTGGAATCGCCGGTAAGCCAACCCCAGCCATGAAGACCTCGGTAATGCAGCCCCCGGTAATCCAGCGGCCGGTAATCCAGCGGCCGGTAATCCAGCCCCGCCCGTCAGGGCGGGGATCAGCGTTCCGGTTACATGCAACCGCCCGACCCCGCCCTCACGGGCGGGGCTGAAGATAATGCAGCTCCCGCTAATACAGCAATGACTTGCCCCTTCTGTTCTCACAAGCAAGACCGCGTCATTGACTCGCGCGAAAGCAAGGAAGGCGACCTCATCCGCCGCCGCCGGGAATGCCTCAAATGCCGCCGCCGCTTTACCACCTACGAACGCAGCGACGAGGTTCCCTACATGGTGGTCAAGCGCGACGGACGCCGTGAAAAATTCGACCGCCAAAAGGTACTGGAAGGCTTGCTGAAGGCTTGCCAGAAGCGGCCGGTACCCGTCGCTAAGCTAGCCGCGCTGGTGGACGAAGTGGAATCCCGGCTCGCGGAGAATCCCGACCGCGAGATCTCCACTCGTGAAGTCGGCGAACTGTTGATGGAGCGGCTGCGCGTCCTCGACAAAATCGCGTACGTGCGCTTCGCCTCGGTGTATCGCGACTTCCAGGACGTGGAGGCGTTCCTGGTGGAATTGAAGGATCTGCTGCAGAAGAAGCCGTAATATGGAGGTGGGCATGATTCCATCGGCTGACATGACGTTTCTGCTCGCGCCCGGCGACCGCATGGGGCTCGAGGAGTTTTTGGAGCGCTGGGAGCAATCCCCGGAATTGAAATTCGCCGAATTGATCGATGGGGTCGTATACATGCCATCTCCGCTCTCCGTCCCACACAGCCGCTTCGATGGACGCGCGCATTCCCTTCTTGGATATTATGGGCTTCGCTCAGGCGTTTGCGAGATTTTTCCCAACGCTACCTGGATACTGCGCGGCAGCGCGCCGCAGCCCGATCTGGCCGTTGCGCTCAGCCCCGAATACGGCGGCAAAATGGAGGCCGCTCCGCGGGACTTAGCCACGGGTCTTCCTGAACTGGTGGTCGAGGTCTGTCGCTCCAGCCGTTCCTACGATCTCGGGCCAAAGCTGGCGCTTTACCAGCGCGGCGGTGTTCCGGAGTATCTTGCGATCCTCGTCGAAGAGAAGCGCTTCGAATGGCGAATTCTGGATCAGGGTCACTATCGGCTGATGGAAGCAAGCGACGGCATTTTTCGCTCACGCATCTTGCCCGGCCTGTGGATCGACGAGCCCGCCTTTTGGCGTGCAGATGGTTCACGCCTGTTGGCTGTTGTGGACCAGGGTCTGA
Source organism: Bryobacteraceae bacterium (assembly GCA_036521975.1). Classification (GTDB taxonomy): domain Bacteria; phylum Acidobacteriota; class Terriglobia; order Bryobacterales; family Bryobacteraceae; genus Palsa-187. The sequence continues at coordinate 15,166 of DATDGT010000107.1, read as the reverse complement.
CCTCGCCCGAGTTTTCGGAATTCAAGCAGCGTACCTCGCCGAAGCCCTGAACTTACCTCCTGTCTCCTGACTCCTGTCTCCTGACTCCTGTCTCCTGACTCCTGTCTCCTGACTCCTGTCTCCTGACTCCTGTCTCCTGACTCCTGACTCCTGACTCCTGACTCCTGACTCCTGACCCCTGACTCCTGACCCCTGTCTCCTGACTCCTGTCTCCTGTCTCCTGACTATTCCGCTGCCTCGGAGGCTTCCCCGTTCGCGGCGAGTTTTCCGAGCACCTGCTGCGCGGCCCTTTGCCCTGCTGCTTTCTTCGAATGGCCGCTCGCCTGGCTCGACCAATCCTTCCCCAGACGTACTTCCACAGTGAACGTTTTCGAATGTTCCGGCCCCGTTTCGCCGATCACCACGTAACGGGGCGCGGGTAGTTTCAGCGCCTGCGCTGTTTCCTGCAGGGCACTCTTGAAATCCGTCAGCGCCGCATCCACGCCTCCGCCGTTGGCGAAGAACGGCACAACGATATTCGATTCGATGAAATTTCGCACCACATCCAAACCACCGTCCAGATACAAAGCCGCGATGAGCGCTTCCACCGCGTCCGCCAGGAGCGCGCGCTTGCCCCGCCCGCCGCTCATTTCCTCCCCGCGGCCGAGCACCAGGAACTCGCCCAGGTCCAACTCCTTAGCGACCTCGTGCAGCCGCTCCTCACTCACCAGATGCGCCTTGACCTTGGAAAGCCGGCCCTCCGGAGAATCCGGAAAGCGCTGCACCAACGATTCGCTCACCAGGAACCCGAGAATTGAGTCGCCCAGGAATTCGAGCTGTTCGTTGTCTCGAGGCGCCATTTCCGGCGCCCTTGAGTCCAGCGCGATCAAGGCGCCGGGCCTTTCGTGTACGTGGGATTTGTGCGTCAGCGCGCGCGCAAGCAACGTGGCGTCGCAGAAGACGTACCCTAATCTTGCTTCTACCACAATTAGACCCCGCCCCTCCGCGCAGGGTCGGCCTTTACTTGGATTTACCCTTCAGCGCCCCCTCCGCCCGGGTCTTCTGCGTCTGCGCGAAGTTCTTGATCGCCGGATTCAGGTTATCGATCGCCAGAACCTTGTTCGCTTCCGCCAGCGCCTCGTCGGGTTTGCCCGCGTCGTTATAGGCGCTGGCAAGCCGCGCCTGCCACACCGGATCCGGCGGCGTGCTCAGATCCACGGCGCTCTTGAACTCCGTGATTTCCACATCCGGCTTCTTGCGCGCCAGGGCGATCAAACCCAGATCGTAGTGAGCCCTGGCACTCGCATATTTTTTGTAGATCTCCCACTGGTCGTCCTTGATGCTGGGCTGAGGTTTCGCGGCCGTGGGGATCTGACCAAGCGCTTCGTTGGTGTACTTCTCGGCCTTCGTCAGCTTCTCGTCTTTGTCCAAATCGTTCTCGCGAGTATGCTGCGCCAGTTCGCCCGCCACCAGGAGCTTGGCGTCGAAATTGGTGCCATCGGCTTGCAGGGACTCGTCGCCGTAGATGATGGCCTTCTGGTAATCGCCTTTCTGATCGGCCGCCTCCGCCGCGTCATACAGGGCTATGCCTTTGAACTGCGAATCGGCGAACTTGACGACGAATTCGTCCGCGGCTTTCATTTTGTCCTCGGGGGTTTGCGCCTTCACGATGGCGTTGAAGGCGTTGGCCTCGTCTTTCGAGACGCCCTTGGCGGCCTTCACTTGCGACTGCGGTGGCGGCGCGGGGGGTTGTTGCGCCAGCGCCAGGGACGCCGCCGCAAGGAACATGATCGGCTGAATCAACTTGCTCATTATTTTTCGACTCCTCGATATATCGTACTTGAAAATTCTACATTTCGTGCAGTTGGGTCGGGCAAGATGGTGGTACAGGCTTTAGCCTGTGAGCCCCGCCCGTGAAGGCGCGCCCTGATATGGATTCTCCTGCGCAAATGTATAAACTCTACAGCCCCGCCCGTAAGGGCGGGGTCGGACAAGCTTCAGCTTGTCCTGCTAAACACAACACCAGAAGTCCCTTGCGGATCGTGCGTCCGTCGAAGCGGTTTTCTCCTGTCTCCTGACTCCTGTCTTCTGACTCCTGTCTTCTGACTCCTGACTCCTGTCTCCTGTCTCCTGACTCCTGTCTCCTGACTCCTGACTCCTGTCTCCTCGTTCACTTCCCCGTAAACACTTCCTTGACGCCCTTCGCGGCGGATTCCCGCACCATATCCGGCGCTCCGGGAATCGCCAAAGCCTGCTTGTAAAACTCCACCGCCTCTTCTCGTTCCTTCTGCGAATCCGCCAGCCGCCCAAGATATAAAAGACTCCACGCCTTGGTCGAGGGATCGGGGTCCAGCTCCAGCACTTTGCGGAAGAAGCGATCACCCGTTTCCGGATCCCTTTGCAATACGGCAATCCGCGCCAAACCATAATACGCCTTTGCGTGCACCGGATTGTTGTCGCTTTCTTTCAGAACTTGCAAATATCCGGCTTTAGCCCGCTCCAGGTCCCGATCCAGATAAGCCTGCTCGGCGCCGGCCAGCGTTTTGGCCGCTCCGGTCAGGGGCGGGGGAGGAGCCGGCGCGGGGGGATGCACGGTACGCACCGCCGGCGCGGAAACGAAATCGATGTGATCCAGACGCTTTTCTTCTTTTTTGAAATCGATCTGGGCGACCATGTCGGGAAAATACAGGCGCATCGCCTGATCCTGCTGTTCGTATCCCGCCAGCAGCTCGGCAAACACCGGCGTCAAGACGTAGCCCTCTCGCAGCGCCTGTTGCACCAGCGCCGGCTTGCGCGAAATGCGGCTTTCCACGGCCTTGATGAAACACTCTGTCGCCAGCCGCACGAAATCCGTTTTAAATATCTCCGGCAGCGCGCCCGAACCCAAAGCGTAATCGCCCAGCGGCGATTTCTTTTTCAAATCCTCGGAATACTTGATGCCCAGGGGATCCGCCAGATAGTGCAGATAGGCGTGCCGCATGTCCTGGATGGGCAACTCCGCCGCGGGCGTCACCACCACGAAGGAATCGTCGATGTAGTTGCGCGTCTGCACCTGGTTGGGCGCTCCCAGCAGCTCCACGTATATCTGGAACCGGCTTCCGAGATAGCCGCTCGAGGGATTCCGCAAATACGCGTTCACTTCCAGCACCGCTTGCGCTACCGGCTCGCTGTATTGCTCGAGCGCGTTGTCGTAATAGGGCTTCACCTGCCGCCACAGATCGTCGAGCCTGGCTTCTTGATAAAACTCCTCTAGCAGCGAGGGAAATTCGACCAGGTGGGCAATGTCGGGAGGCCACCCTAAATCGACGCGGATGGGCTTGAAATCCGGCGCGCCTTTGGAAAACAGCGCAAATGAAATGTACTGCCCCAATTCCGCCACCGGATCTTTAGGCCGCGCGTCGCGGAGATAGCGTTGGAGCGCGGGCAGCACCTTGGGATTCTGCTTGGCCACATAATCCCGAACCATCTTCCGCACGGGACTGTTGGTAGGCGAATCGATCTCGGCGTCATAGCCGGCGGCGTTGGCCGCGGCCAGCACGGCGAACAAGGTGGCATTGGCGTCCAATTCGTCGCCGGGCGCATTCTTGCGCGCCTGCGCCGCCCGTTGGTTCCGCGGTTGGGCCGGCGGTTGGGCCAACGACAGGCTTGCCGTAAACGCCACCACCAAAGCGGAACACCGGACCATCACTAATCCCCTAGTATATCCAGCGCTGCCTGGAGTTCGGCGCGAGCATGCGAATCGCTCGTCTGCGCCACTCCGCGGCGGTACCAGTCGCGAGCCTCCTCCAGCCGGCCCAGCTTTTCGAGCGCCTGACCGCCGTGGAAATACGCCGCCGAATAACCCGGATCGGTGGCCATTACTCCCGCGAACTCCTCCACCGCTCTCTCCAAGTCGCCGGCGTTGGAATATTCCATCGCCAACCCATAGCGCGCAAAAGTGCTGTGGGGATTCTGCTCCACCAGTTGCTTGAGAACCTCGATCCGCCCAGACGCCAATTCTGTAGCATACCGCGTGCGGCGACGCTAAAGCCTCAAGACTGCATTGGACCGGACCCGCATCAGCCCCGCCCAGGCTAGAAAGCTGTCGCCGGATTCAGCCCCGCCCGTCAGGGCGGGGATCGGCACAGTAAAACTCCATCAGATCCCCCTGCCGTTCCAGCACATAACGCACAGCGAGCCGTATGCCTTCCGGGGACGCGATCATGCGCGTACTGCCCCCGTGCGTCCAGACGGTCTGATCGGCTCCCGCAAGTCCTGCTTTCCTGAGGGATCGCGTGGCGTAGGCTTTCCAGTCGTTCAACACACGGCGAGGAGAATCGCTCTCCACCACGCCATGGACGTGGTTGGCACGAACGTGCAGCGCATACAGGAACCATGCCCGATATTTGCATACGCTCGCGATCGCATCGCGTACCGTGGTTCTGGCCGCCGAGCTCGCAAGAACATAGGGCGGCTGTCGCATACGCCGTCGGCAGTCATCCTCCAAGGCGGCGTTGGGAAGAATGAAGCGGCGTTCGCCGCGCCGCGGGTGATCGAAGCTTCCCCGGTCGTCGCCCGGCAGATGAGAACCATAGCAGGAGAAGGTCACGAGAAGCACCACGTAAAGTAGGTGTGAGAAATGCGGATTTTTTCTCGGGGACTGCAGTTTCTACATTTTTGGACTGCATTGGACCGGACCCGTATCAGGGGTCGCGGTAGGGACAGAGGTTACCCCCTGCCCCCCGCACAGACCCGTGCTGGCGCTACTCACGCACACGGTTCCTACCTCGAAGGTTACGGTCCAGCCCGCTGGGCTCGTTTGCCCGGCTCGGTGTCCGGTTCGAGTTGGGCTCTCCCGTGTCCTTCTGTCAGCGGCCTTCCCTCCACGGTCTCCTGCGGCCCTCCCTGGCCCTCGTTCGACCGCTTCGCTGGTATTACGCCGCTGTACGACTCCCCGCTGCCGTTCATCTGGGCCTTATAGCTCCTCGCCTTCTCCCAACGGTCCGTGTCCTACCGACCATGGACGGCCACGGGGCCTCTCGGTTCTCGCGCGTGAAGTTTCTATGCATGCCTGGGGTCTTCGACTCCGCAGGGCCTGTGGCGCGCTCGCGCTCACGCGCGCCCCAGTGTGGCCTTCCGGTTGTCGTGACACCGTCGGCGCCCTGATTGTACGTTTTCGGAGCTCACAACTTCGGGATACCCAGCCTGCATATGCCTCTGTCGAACGCTTCCACTGCGGCCTTGCGACCGCCCTGGCATGGCTCGGGGTCAGGATGGTTCGCTTACTCCTTTCCTGTGTGACTCTTTCATTCACTACTTCACGCCGGTTTATCCCGACGCTATCCACGCCTTCAGTCGTGCCGATGATAACCTCTGGAATCAGGGCCTTAGCCTCCGCCAGCAAGCTGAAGCTTGCTCCATACAGGCCTCAGCCTCCGAATCCGGCAGCCCACTCGGTTTACTTCAGTTCTCATACCACCGAGGGCCGAACACCCCCGAACCCCCGGGGTGTGCCGCGGAAGCCATCGAAGGAGGTATGCCCGTAAACCTCGCCGCCGAAGCGGTCGAATGGTCAGGAGTTTCCATCGCAACTCGCCCTGAACCGCGAGGGCCCTTCGATTCGGCAGATCGGTAGAGCCTGGAAACGTCCAGATCGCAGTCCACTGCTCATCGAATGGCCAACGATACCGCGGAACAGCGTTCTTAGGCAATAGCCGCGACCGACACCCCCGGCCACTCAGCAAACGGGAATGCGGTCGGGCCACCTATACTATGGAGCGCCGCCATAAGCTCCGCGAACGTCTCCATCCGGCAGAGACCGGAATCGGTCGCCATGATGAAATCCAGTCTGCCGTGTTCGCGCTGTACAACCCATGCCACGCCGCGCTCGCTGTTTGCTTCGCATTTCGCGCCCGCGCAGAACAGATCGAACACCTCGCCGCCGGGTGAGAACAACTGATGGCTATCGCCGGAAAAGTCGAAGACCGTGGCATCCGTCGTTACACAGATCGCCTCATCGGTGGCAAACGTGAGCCCTAGCCGTAAACTTCGCGGCGGTGAGCGACTCGTATGACAGTGACCACATGCTCGCCGTCGTCGATCGTGTAGACGATACGCCAGTCTCCTACGCGTATACGCCAGTAATTCCGGTAACCCATCAGTTTCTTGCAACCAGGCGGCCGGGGGGTCTCAGCCAAATCGAGGATGCGGGGATCTACGCGCCGGAACAGGGCATCGTCCAAGGCATCGAGTTCCTTCTGCGCCGAGGACTTGATCTCCAGCGCGTACTTAGCCACGCGCAAGCTTGCGCTTTAGCCGGCGCGCCCGGTACTGTTCGTAAGGGACGCTTTTTTCCGCATGGCGCGACTCCGCTACCATACCGTCCCAGAAGTCTTCCCAGATAGCGCCGTGCTTCTTAAGGTCGATTTGAACCGCAACCTTGCGGCCTTTTTCATCCATGACGAACTGAATTCCGCTCATAGGCCTCTATTCCCAATTATTCCCTATCCTCCTCCTAGGCGGCGTCGCTCAGGCCAAGGAGCATTTGCTCGGAGATCTTCCGAGCCGGCACCGTCTCGGCAAACGCGAGCTTGCGCAGGCGTTCGAGGGCCCGGAAGTCGTGCGCCGCGCCACTCAGGATCGGATCAGCACAGGCTCCAGCCTGCGAAAGAGCGGCCTCCGGCCGCCCACTCGATTTAGTTTAGTTCCCATACTACCGAGGGCCGAACGCCCGCACACCCGCGTGCGTGGAAGCCGTCCAAGGAGCCACGCCGCATAACGCCGCCGCCGAAGCGGCCGAATTGTCACACCATTCCATCACAACTTCCTGAACGACCCGGGCCTTCCGGCTCGGCAGATCGGGAGCGGTTGGAAACGCTCGGATCGCGGCCTATTGCTCATCGAATAGCTACCGATATTGCGGATTAAACAGAAGATCGCAAAACGCCGCGAAAACTATTCCCTGCCGATTTACGGAGGTAGAATGCTGCGGTTTATATTGAAGAATCATCCGATGCAATCCGGCACACCTGGACTCCCGCAGGTCGGCTCGCTGGCGCGCGTGCGCCAGCGCCTGTATCTGGTGGAGAGCATCCGACCGCCGGTCGAGCCGGGCGATAGCCCGCTGGTCAGTCTCGCCTGCGTGGAAGACGACGCGCAGGGGCAGAGGCTCGACGTCCTCTGGGATATCGAGCCGGATGCCCGAGCGTATGAAGCCGACCGCTGGCACGGCCTGGGCCAGCGCGATTTCGACGATCCCGCGCTTTTCGCCGCCTACGTCAACACGCTTCGCTGGAACTGCGTAACGGCGACCGATGCCACGCTTCTCCAGGCGCCGTTCCGCGCCGGGATTCGCATCGAAGACTACCAGCTTGAGCCGCTCCGAAAAGCGCTAAAGCTCCCACGCGTCAATCTCTTCATCGCGGACGATGTCGGCCTCGGCAAGACCATCGAGGCCGGCCTGATCGCCCGCGAATTGCTGCTCCGCAAGAAGGTCCGTGAAATCGTGGTCAGTTGCCCGCCTTCCATGCTTCAGCAGTGGCAGGAGGAGCTCGAATGGCGTTTCGGACTGCGGTTCGAAATTCTCGACCGGGATTACGTGGCCAAGGTTCGGCGGGAGCGCGGCTTCAGCGTCAACCCTTGGACCACTCATCCTCGCCTGCTGGTTTCCCACCGGCTGCTCATCGACGACTCGTACACGGCGACTCTGCGCGATTGGCTGGACGAATTCCCGCGGCCGGGGACGCTATTCATTCTCGACGAAGCGCACCACGCGGCCCCATCTTCGGGTGCGCAGTACGCCATCGACACGAAGATCACCAGGGCAATCCGCGATCTGGCGCCGCGGTTTGAGCATCGCTTATTTCTTTCCGCCACGCCCCATAACGGGCATTCGAACAGCTTTTCGACGCTGCTGTCGCTGCTGGATAACCAGCGCTTCACTCCCGGAATGCTGGTCAGCCCCAAGCTCACCGAACCCGTGCTGGTGCGGCGGCTCAAGGACGACCTCCGCAAGATCCGCGGCGGATTTTCCGAGCGAAGAGTCGAGCAGATCGACGTCGAGGTCCCCGTTAATCAGCCGGAACTCCTTCTATGCGAACTACTGGACGAATATCGCCAGATTCGCGATCAGCGATTGGCCGGCGAATCGAAGCGCGTTCAAGCATCGAGCGCCCTGCTAATCTGTGGCCTTCAGCAGCGGATGCTTTCGAGCGTGGAAGCATTCGCGCGCACGCTGCGAGTGCATCGGAGAACCGTCGAAAAGCACTGGGCGGCAGAACCCGTGTCGCGGCCCACGATTTTCGATCTCTCCGCGCCGGATGCCGATGACGACCGCGCGGAACTCAGCCCCGAGGACCAGGAGCGCGACGACGATCTGCAAATAGAAGCGGCTTCCGAGGCGGCTTTGGGTGCCAATCTTGAAGAATCGCTATATGCGAAAGAGCGCGCGCTGCTCGACCGGATGACCGAACTGGCGGAGAGTTCCCACCATTTGCCGGACGGCCGGATTCACAAGCTCGAAAAATGGATTCGCGAAAACTGCCTGGTGAACGGCCAGTGGACGAACCGGCGCGTCCTCATTTTCACCGAGTGGGAAGACACTCTGCGCTATCTGCGCATGCAAGTGGAGCGGATCGCCGCCGGCTCAGACCCTAACCACGAGCGGGTGCGAATCTACCGAGGTTCTACAAGCAAGCAAGATCGCGAAAGCCTGCGCGATGCCTTCAACGCCCCACCCGAGCAACACCCGCTCCGCATCCTCATCGCCACGGACGCCGCGCGCGAAGGGCTGAATCTTCAGGCGCACTGCCAACACCTATTCCATTTCGATATCCCCTGGAACCCCAGCCGCCTGGAACAACGCAACGGCCGCATCGACCGCAAGTTGCAGCCGTCCCCCACCGTCTGGTGCTATTACTTTTTTTATCCCCAGCGCCGCGAAGATCTCGTGCTCCAGGCCATCGTTCGCAAATCGAAGAAGATCCGCCAGGAGCTTGGCAGCACGACGCAGGTGATCGAGCCCAAGCTGGCCGCGCTGCTCAAGTCCGGCATTCGGCGCGGTGGCGCCGCGGAGCTTGCGGAAGAAGTCAGCGCCTTGAATGCCCCCGAGCAAGAGCGCCAGGCCATCGAGGAAGAATTGGAATCGAGCCGCCGGCGCGAGACGGATCTGCGCGAGCAATTGGAATCGCTCCAAACCATCCGCGAGAAATCGGAACGCGAAATAGACTTCAGCGAGGAACACTTTCATGCAACGCTCGACTGCGCTCTGGCGTTGGTGGGCTGCGACCGGCTCCAACAGGTCCCAGGCCCGGAGGACGAACCTCCTCGTTACGCGATATCGGCTCTGGACCGGCAGGCCGGTTCCGGGTGGGTAGTGACTACCGACACGCTGCGCGCAAAAAGGCAAAAGGACCAGAACGTTTTCGAATGGCGTCGCGAAGCTCCGGTTCGTCCTGTGGTGTTTCGCGATCCCAACAAGGTGACTGATGAGGTAGTGCAGCTTCATCTGGAGCACCCGGTGGTGCAGCGCCTGCTTCAGCGCTTCCTCTCCCAAGGTTTCGTTCACGACGATCTTTCGCGAACCTGCCTGGCGCAGAGCCGCGATTCAGTAGCGCGCGTGGTGCTGCTGGGCCGATTGGCCCTGTACGGGCCGCAAGCGGCACGCCTGCACGAGGAGATTGTCGCCGTCACCGCTCGCTGGACCGATTCGAAGATCCGCCGCGAACCTTTGACGCCCTATGAGCGCGACAGGGAAGCGTTCACGCTGAACCTGCTGTACAAATCCTTGATCGAGACGCCGCCCCGCGCCATTCCCGAAGTGGTGCGCAATCAGTTGCGCGAATCGGCGCCGGCGGATGTGACGCAGCTTTCTGTGCATCTTCAGGAGCGCGCAGGAAAAATCGAACAAGCCGCGCGGGCGGCCCTGGAGAGGCGCGGGAACGAAGAGGCCGAGGCCATGCTGCGGATTCTGGAAGCCCAGCGCAAGCAGATCGAGGCTAAGCAGAAAGCCGACCTGCAATTGGTTTTCGAAAGCATGGAGGAGGAGGTTCGCCGCCAAAGAGAAGCGGAGCGCCGTTTCCAGAACGAACGCTTAGAAAGGCTCCCGGAAGAACGCGCCACGGAGCCCGAGCGCATTCGCGCGATTTACAACGTGCAGGCTTCGCGCGTGGAACCGGTGGGACTGATTTATCTGTGGCCGGTGGGAGCGTGAGCTTGGGTTGGGCAAGATGGTGGCACAGCGCGGCTTCGCCGCAAACTTTGTGGGGCAGGCTCTCAGCCTGCCGCGGACTCTCAGTCCGCCCAAGATCGTCGCGGCACGCAAAGATTTGTATGGTTAGTCAGGACAGGCTTCAGCCCGTGCAGAAATAATGATGGACACTCCTCTCCGGCGCGCGCATCGCGAATGGATCGGCAACGTCCAGCCGGAAGGGCTCCTGGTTTCCCTACCCGCTCTGGAGCTCGCCCAGGCTTCCATCGACCGTAATCCTATTGAGCTTCACCACGCCTTTTTGGATCTCTTGCCCCGCGACCGGCAAAACGACCCGATTCCCCAGCTCCCGAGTTTTTCGCAATTCGCCGAGCGCGTGCTCAAATGGCCGATGGAATACTACGGGCCGCCCCCGGAGAGCCTGCACACGTACCTCGAAACGTATCGCGAGGATTTGCGACCCAGCGCCGCGCTGCTCGATCTCGACGGCAATGTGCTCCTCGTGGTCGATGAAGCGCCAGGAGGCGCCGATTTCGATGCGCCGCCCAAAATCGAGAGTCGCGGATGGAACGCCTCGCCCTATGCGCGCCTGGAAAGATTGCTTCGCGAAACCGGGCATCCGGTCGGAGTGCTGGCAAGCCCGGAAGCCATCCGGCTGATCTATGCTCCCAAGGGCGAATCCAGCGCTCACGCAACTTTCAAAGTTTCCGAAATGGCCACGGTGCAGGGCCGCATTCTGCTGGGCGCGCTGCACATGCTGCTCGGAAGCGAGCGTCTTTACGGCGGCCGGCCTCATGAGCGGCTGCACGGCATTCTCCGCAAGAGCCGCGAATTTCAGAACGACGTATCAACGAAGCTGTCGCAGCAGGTTTTGGAAGCGCTCTACGCCCTGCTCCACGGTTTCCAGGAAGCCGACGACTACGTTCACGGGGCGCTGTTGAAAGAGACCCTGGCGAAGGACCCGAACGAGGTGTATGGGGGCTTGCTGACGGTTCTGATGCGCCTGGTTTTCCTGCTTTATGCCGAAGACCGCGGCCTGATGCCGGACGACCCGATTTATACCGAAAACTACAGCGTCGGCAAGCTGTTCGAGCAATTGCGCGAAGATCAGCAGCGCTACCCGGAGCAGATGTCGCGGCGCTACGGAGCGTGGTCCCGCCTGCTGGCCCTCTTCCGCATGATTTACGGCGGCGCCCGCCATGGAAAAATGCGGATTCCAGCTCGGCATGGCTATCTGTTCGATCCGGCGCGCTATCCGTTTCTTTCCGCCCGCGACGCTCACGGCGAAGTTCCGCATGTGCCGGATGGCACCATTCTGGAGGTCCTTCAGCGCTTGCTGATGCTGGACGAAGAACGCCTGAGCTATCGCGCCCTGGACGTGGAACAGATCGGCAGCGTGTATGAAGCCGTGATGGGATTCGAGCTGCACGTGGCCGATGGCCCGAGCATCGCGATTCGCGCCAAGAAAAGGCACGGCGCTCCGGTCACGGTCAATCTGGAAAAGCTCCTGCGGACGCCCGCGGGCGACCGCAACAAATGGCTGAAGCAGAATACCGACCAGGAAGTCACCGGCGCCGCGCTATCCGCGTTGAAGAACGCGGAGACCGTGGAAGACCTGCAAGCCGCGCTGAAGAACAAAATCCACGTGGAGCTGACTCCGGTCGCCGTGCGGGTCGGAGCGATGGTGTTCCAGCCTTCGCCCGAGCGCCGCCGCAGCGGAAGCCACTATACGCCTCGCGCGCTGACCAAGCCGATTGTAGAAGGCGCGCTGGCGCCGGTTCTAAAGGAACTTGGTCCCGATCCCCGGCCCGAACAAATTCTGGCTTTGAAAGTGTGCGATCCGGCGATGGGATCGGGAGCGTTCTTGGTGGAGTCCTGCCGGCAATTGGGCGAAAAATTAGTGGAGGCCTGGCGGCGGCACGGCGACAGACCGGTACCCGCGCCGGATGAAGACGAAATACTTCTGGCACAGCGAACCATCGCACAGCGATGTCTGTACGGCGTGGATAAAAATCCCATGGCGGTGGATCTGGCGAAGCTTTCACTGTGGCTGGCAACGCTGGCCAAGGACCACCCCTTCACTTTTTTGAATCACACGTTGAAACATGGCGATTCGCTCGTGGGCCTGAGCGCGCGGAAGATCGCGAGCGTTGATTGGGCCGCGGAAGAGCCTCTGATCTTTCTGGAAGAGGATCTCCGGCACCGGATTCGGGATGGCTTGCGGGCGCGAACGGAGATCCTGGATGCGCCGGACTTCGCCGACTACGATTCGCTTGACCAGAAGCTCCGGGGCGCGGATAGGCAATTGGAGCTCGCGCGAATGGTGGGCGACGCGGCCTGCGCCGTCTTCTTTCGCCACCAGAAGCCCAAGGCGAGAGCGGAGGCGCAAGGTGAGTTAATCGGGCGATTGCAGGAGTATTTGAAGGAAAAGAACGATGCGGTAGGGGCGGAAATCGAGGCGGAGCGGAATCTCCTGAAAGCCAGCGAAAAACCGGTCGCGCCATTTCACTGGGAAATCGAATTTCCCGAAGTGTTCGGCTTGAACGACGCGCTCAAGCCCACGCGCGGATTCGATGCGATTATCGGCAATCCGCCGTTTGCGGGCCGGGATACGCTGATCAAAGGCAATTACAAGAACTACCTTCCATGGCTTCAAACCCAAAATGTCGAGGCCCATGGCAATTCAGATCTAGCGCTCGAGTTCGCCCGTTCGGTGTATGCTTTATAAGAGCGCCAAAAGAACCAGTTGAGGAGGCATATGCTCAAGAATCCATGGCGAATCGTCGCAATCGCCGCCGCGCTCGGAGCGGGCGCCACGGCTTTATTGGCCCAGGAGCCCACCGGACGTGGGCGTGGCGGTAAGGGCGGCGCTCCCAAAGCCGGTCAAACCGTCGAAAAAATTCGGCAATTGAAGCCCAATCTCTACATGATCACCGGCGGCGGCGCCAACACGCTGGTCCGCGTCACGCCTGACGGCCTGATTCTGGTCGATACCAAGAATCCCGGACCCGGCGATACCAGCGAGAACTACGACCGGGTGATGGAGGAAATCCGTTCGGTTTCCAACCTTCCGGTCAAGTACGTCTTCAATAGCCATCATCATCCCGACCACGTCGGCAACAATAAAAAGTTCATCGACGCGGGCGCCACGGTGATCGGACTGGAGGCTTTGAAGACAAATATGGCCAGCGATCCCCGCACCAAGGACATTCCCGGCCCACCCACGCAGACTTTCGCGAAAGACTATGTGCTGAAGTTCGGCGGCGCGGAAGTGGACGCGCACTTCTTCGGACGCGGGCACACGGGCGATGAAACTGTTGTCTATTTCCCCGATCTGAAGGTCGTCACGGTCAGCGATGAGATCACGGATGCCACGCCGATCGTGGATTTCGCTAACGGCGGGAGTGCCGTGGAGTGGACGCAGATTCTCGACGGCGTGTTGAAGCTGGATTTCGACATGGCGATTCCCGGACGCGGAGAACCCAAGAGCCGCGCCGAGATTCAGGCCTACCGCGATAAGTTCGCGAGCTTAGTCAGTCGCGCCCGCGATGCGATTAAGGCTGGCGCAACCCGCGACCAGTTGGCGGCGCAAGTGAAGACGGACGATCTAGGCTGGCAGTTTAATGGACAGTTCTACGGCAGTCTCTACGACGAGCTGACAAAGAAGTAGACCTTTCGCCCCGGGGGTCCACCCGGAAGAAGTATGGCGTCGACTGAAGGGTGGCTGGACACGTCAAGCGCGGCCAGTTATAAGAACGGAGCGCCATTTACGGGCTTTATTGCATTTCTGCAGGTGTGGCCCATTCCGGCCCGCGCTCTGGAAGGATCGATGGACCTGCGGGCACTCACGAAAATCTTGCGGTGACGGCATAGCTGCACCGAGGATTCCGCCGACGACCGCGAAGACGGCGGCCATCTTCCACGTCCTCCACAGCAGCGCGGGCATGTTGCTCCCGGCCGATGGTACCAGTGCAATTTATGTCTCCCAAAGTTTGAGGGATTCCCACCGACTTGAAATGCGAGCAACTGTCTGCCACGAGGTGCTCAACGCGTAACCAGCCTCGTAGAAAGCGATGAAGAGCTATGACACCACAACCAACACCTGTTCAAACGTACGTCAGCCAATACGACGCGGTCATCAAAGCCATGACGGGCTACTTGGACGGAGTGCGAGAGGGCAAGAGTGAGCTGATGCGCCCTGTCTTTCATCGGGGAGCCACCTTCTTCGGGCATTATCCCGGAGGCGTTATGAATGGGCCGATCCAACCACTTTTTGATTGGGTTGATCAAACGGACCCGCCCCCGACATGCAGTCTCGTTTTGCAACCGTGCAGATCCTGGGAAAGATTGCTTACGTACAACTTGAACTGGAGGGTTTGTCAGGGAGGCTGGCTGGGTCAGGAGTGTCGATGACGGATCTTTTCACATTGATGCTTACTGACGAGGGCTGGAAAATCATGCAAAAAGCATTTCATTGGCATACGTAAACACCGGTGCGCTGTTCCGGGAGTGCCGGATTTCAGCTCTGAGCTCTTGCGCTTCACGGTCCCGGGTGAAACCGCGTGGACCGAATGGCGCTGGCGCGGAACGCGTCTCGACGGCGGCATCTTTGACCTCCGGGGAGTAATTCTTTTGGGCGCCCGTTAGGAACGCTTTGCGCGGGGCTGCCTTTACATGGAACCATTTTCCGAAGAAGGAGCGGGCGTTGACGCGTTCGTGAATTCACTGACAGCCTGCAGGTAGCGTCTCTCCAGGACGAGAGTGGATGGCTTCGGCGAGGCAACCCGTGCACCATTTCCTCGTACTCTTGCCGCCGTCAGTTCGTACGCCTCATCAATGAGCGTGCAGAGGGACTTTCGAACCCTCCGTGCCAATATTGATGAGACAGTTCTCCTGGTCCTAATTACTGAGCAGGGCGAGAAACAGGAATCAATGTGAAGAAGAACGGAATATCTTCGGCTTCTCCCACGGTCTTGCCTGCCGCTGAACGTAGGGAGGACG
>DATDGT010000106.1:0-10345 GCA_036521975.1 Bryobacteraceae bacterium | reverse complement strand
ACCGTTCACCTGGACCAAGGGACCGGAACACTTCCAGCGCATCATCGAAGCAACCAAGGAGTACCAAGCGGCCCATCCCAAGAAGCCCAAGCAACGGACCCCCTCCCCGGCTAATACTATAAAGGACTAACTGTACGATGTGCTAGGGCTATAACTGCGGTCGTATTCCATTTTCAGAGTAATCCAAAGAAATGGGGTCTCGGCCTCGTTCCATCCGCGTCTTCACGCGGGGCCCTTGCTGAACGCTGATCGCTGAAAGCTGAAAGCTACTTGCGTGCCTCATTCAACAGGCTGCGATCTAGGAAAACTGCAAGTTGTTCGCGAGTCCGAGGGGCCCGGCTTCGTTCCTTTGCCACCCAGCGCTCTTCCTCCACCATCACGTCCAGGAGGTCGCCGGCCATCGATCCCGCGTAGCGAAGTTGGGGCCAACTTTTCGCAATCACCGCTTCACTGTAATTCAGTTTGGAGGAAAGCAGCGGCCAAAACTCTCGAGGACGGGCTCGAAGGTTGGTTGAGGCCGTAATCAACGATCTGAGAAACTCGACGAGCGCGCGGCGTTTCGCTGGATCACTCAGCACTTTTGTCGAAGTTTGCAAGTTAAACAGTTCGCGGTACACACCTCGATCTTCGAGTACCACCGCGTCGGCTCCCAATGCTGTAACGGAGTTCTCCGACTCCGGCTCCCAGATGGCCACGGCATCCACCTCGCGGCTCTTCACCATCGAAGACATTCTGGTGATTGGGGTCACAGGTACGGCGGTAACGGCAGTTTCTTCAACGCCTGCCAAGGCGAGCGACTTGACCAGGTAATAGTGGGCGGACGTGTTGGGCGCGATGGCAATCTTTTTCCCGCGCAAATCCTTGACGGACCGTATGCCGGCTGAGCGGCGCGCGACGATGCGATAGAAACTCTCCGCCTCGGTCAAGATGATTCGCAGGCTCGGATCATCGATGGACTGCCGCAGCAATTGCGTTTCGGCATTTGTCGCCGCGTCCACCTCACCGCGCATCAGGTTCGGAATCCCACCGTTGATCACCGTTATGGGTCCACGGTAGAGTCCGTTTGCCGCAACCAGAACCGGTGCGAGTTCGATGGTGGTCATGTTGCCTGCGATGCGCAGCGGGGGCAACGGCACCGCCGGGTACTGTTGGGCGACGGCCACGTCGGCCACTGACGCGATCGCCGCAAGAAAAGCCGCAAGAAAAAGTGCGGGCCGAACTCCGCGAAGGCAGACGGTCATCATACGCTTCGACCAATGTTAACCCGGCGCCCGGCTGCCGGATCCAGGCAATGCTCTGCCGGATGCAGGGCGATGCACTGCCCCGCGCCCGCTCGCGTGGAGTGGGGCTAGGAATCCGAAGCGTCGTGCCGCCGGCGGTAGTCTAACTGCCAGAGGTCGATTCATGGAAAAGTACTTCCTGACCGCCGTCTTTTCGCTGCTGGCTTTTTCAATTCCCGTCAAGACCCAGCAGCCGCTCGTGGGGTTGATACAGGGAAGGATAGTTGATCAGAAGCAGGCACCCATTCCCTACGCGACTCTCACGGCCACGAATATCGATAGCGTTGAACCGGAATCGCACCGCAAAACAACGGGCACTGATGACAAAGGCTTCTATCAGTTTGTTGACGTTCCGGAAGGCCGCTATTCAATCGTCGTCAAGAAGACAGGTTATCGGGATTATGAGATTCCTGTGGTGACGGTGCGCGGGGGCGAGACGGTCAACATGCCCGAAATCAAAATGTCTCCCGCAGCCCGCCGTTGAGCGCAAGTAGCGCCCCGGGATCCACATCGTTCCGATTGCCGGTGATCCTGAAAATCGCCCCTGCCCCGCGTTCCTTCAACCGCAAAAACGCCGACTCGAGGCAACATACGAGGCGTCGCAGTTCGTCGGGAACTTTCGTGATTGCTAAATCGTAGAATATATCGTACGATATATCTTGAGACTATATCGTTAGATACTCTACGGAAGGATAACTGAAAGAAATGTCTGGACAATGGGGCTGGTGGAGCGATCCAAACGTATGGAATAGCTGGGTTTATACGCCTCTTAAGCGGGGAAGATTCTTCGGCGCCTCCGAGCTTCGCCTTGCCATTCTCTCTATGCTGGAGGAACGGCCGAAACACGGCTACGAACTAATCAAGGAACTGGAATCGCGCTCGGGCGGAAGCTATCGGGTAAGCGCCGGGAGCATGTACCCTTCGCTCCAAATGCTTGAAGACGAAGGGTTGGTGACTTCGGAGCAGCGCGACGGTAAGCGCATCTATAGCTTGACCGATCTAGGCAGAGCGGAGGTAGCGAAAGAGGCCGCCGCCATCGAACGGATCTGGCAAAAGGCCTCGCACTGGGGCGATTGGGGGCCGTGGGTCGCAGGTCCCGTCGGCGGCTTGATGAAGGCCACGTTTCATGCCGTCAACCGCGCGGGAACCGACAGAGAGAAGAAAGCCAAAATCGAGGCGATCCTGGACCAGACCCGGCGCGACCTGGAAGCGCTGTAATGCTGCCAACGTCCATTCGGACGACGATGGTCGCTAACCGTTGGCGTCAGATCACCCGCCACACCCATAACTTAATAGACTGGGAATACCGTGCGCCGGCGCAGACGAAAATCGAGCGGTTGAGCCATTCATAGCGTCCCTCGGGCGCGACGAATTCAGGCGCTGAACGGAAATAATAAGCGGACGGATCTACTTCTTCGCCACGCGCCAGCGCGGCCATTACTTCCGGCGGACCGTGACGTAGACCTCTGTTGCGAATTTGAATAATGGTCCCGTCTTCGGTTTTGAGCGCGTATGTAGCGTCTACAACGGTCACGCCATCCGGCCGGGTAAGCTGCCAATCCGCGCCACCGCCGATCAGTTCTCCCCGAATCAGCGGCCCTTCAACGGCTCCTCCAATAATCGGGATGATCCGGCGCGCACCGTCAGGTGTGGCGCCGATCGAGATCGGCGCGCCAAGCCTGGCATTAGCCTCATAAATAAACTCAAGGTCGGGTTGGATCATTGTTATTCTCTCCGTCGGCCACGGCTCGCACGGTTCGATGCCACCGGATCCAGAGGACCGAAATGAATGAGATGGAGCTCTGATCGACACCATCCCCGTCGATATGGTATCTGGGAATCTGGAGGCGAGCCGGAGTTCACAAACGACGTTGGAAGAAGCGTTGACCCATTCCTCGAGACCATTCTGCGATCCGGGCACCCGGGACACATAGTAAACTTTTACAAAGATGGAAGATCTACCCAGATGCTTTGTAGCTTATCCCTCGCTACCAGCAGCGAGGGCCGAGGCGCTTGACAGAGCGATTGACCTCATATCCAACAGCGGCGTGGTCGACATCGACGGGTGGAGGAGCCTCTCTGTTGGCGGCCGCCCAATTATCACACGAATAACAGAAAAAATCCAGGGCTGCCAATGCTTCGTTGCCGACCTTACGGGACTCAATCCGAATGTACTCTTTGAACTCGGGTACGCTGTTGCGCACAGAAAACGCGTATGGTTACTTTTGGATGCTGCTCTCGAACGAGCAAAGCTCGATTTCGATAGGTTTCAGCTTTTTACGACCATTGCGTACCAGGGGGCAAGTAATAGCCAAAAAATCGTTGAGGGATTCTTCGCCGACCAGCCTTATGTGGACGGGACGAACCTCTGTGACGAACTCCTCGATCGCACCAAAAAACCTATGCGGCCGACGCTACTTTACATAAAAGCACAAATCGCGACCGAGGCGTCAAATCAGCTGGCGCGACGCGTGGCGGCCGCAGAAATAGCCTCGGTGATCGACGATCCTGCGGAGTACCCCAACCAGACAGTTGGCTGGTACATCAACCGCGTCGATGCCGCCTCCGCAGTGGTTTGCCATTTGCTTTCTTCCGAACACGCAAGCTGGGAGGCGAACAATGCCAAGCAGGCATTTGTAGCGGGACTGGCGCAAGGTTTCGGCAAACCCTTGTTGATGCTCGCCCACGCGCCATATTCCCCGCCGTTAGACTATCGGGACCTGCTCCGGGTTCACGACACTGCTGCGAGGGCCGCAGATTTTTTCAACGACTGGTTCGCTCTGCTAGTTGAGTCCATCCGCAAACAGGAAACGACAGCACAGGCGTACAAAGATCAGAGAGCCGCACTGAGCACTTTGGAACAAATCGACTTGGGCGACTGGATTGCCGAGAACGAGTCCGATACACTCACCGACTACTTTATTCCCACAGCTTCCTACAAAGAGTCACTTCGCTCCAGTCATTCAATCTTCATCGGCCGAAAGGGAACTGGCAAATCTGCAACATTTTTCAAGCTCGACAATGAGCTTCGAAGTGATCCGCGCAACCACGTCTGTCAGATAAAGCCGATTGCCTACGAGCTGGAGGGCATTGTGCAGCTCCTTTCCCGAACGATGGAAGCGGGAGAAACCGGCTACCTCATCGAAAGTCTTTGGAAGTTCCTAATCTCTACAGAGCTAGCGAAGGGTCTTTATAGCCAAATTAATTCTAGACCAGCCTACTACGGGCGAACACCAGATGAACGTGCATTCCTAGAATTCGTTGATGAAAACGCATCTTGGATCACGCCCGAATTCTCGATTCGTCTCGAGAGCTCTATCAGTCGACTGCTGGCCGGTCCAGCCCCTACCTCGCTCGAAGGTCATCGGCGGACTATAAGCGAGAAACTGCACGGCGATGTGTTACCACGGTTAAAGACGGTGATTGGAAATCTGATTTCCGGCAAGAATCGCGTCATCGTCCTGATTGACAACCTGGACAAGGCCTGGGATCAAACGCAGGATCTTTCTCGCGTCAGTGATCTACTTTTCGGGCTCCTCAGTGTAAGCGGAAGGATCGCTTCTGACTTTGACCGAGATCCTGCCTTCCGAGAAAAGGTGCATTTTTCTTTGATCCTATTTTTGAGAAGCGATATCTATGCCGCTATTATCCGGTACGCTCACGAGCGAGACAAAGTTCCCGTGAGGAGAATGTTCTGGGACGATCAATCCGTACTTCTGAGCGTACTTGAAGAGAGATTTATGCGTTCCGAGCTGGGGCTCGCGTCTCCCGAACAAATTTGGCAAAAGTTCTTCACTGCCACCGTGGGGGCACGGGAGATCCGCAAGTATCTGACCGAGGCGGTTTTGCCGCGCCCGCGCGACCTCCTTTACCTTGTTAAGACGGCTCTTCAATTCGCGATTAATCGCGGTCATGGCCGTATAGAGGAAGACGACCTGTTGACCGCAGAAATCCAGTACTCGCATTTTGCTCTCAATTCGCTAATGGCGGAGAATGCAGGGCAAATCAACAAAATTGAAAGATTACTGGCGCAATTCTCTCTCTCGCCGGAAATTGTGAACGAGCTTGACGTTCTGGCCTACATCGAGCGCGCCGATGTACATGAAAGACCTAGCGATGTTCTAAATTTTCTTTGTGAACTCGCTTTCTTGGGCTTGGAAGTGGAGCAGGACAGGTTCGAATTTCTGTACGACGAGGAGGATATGGAAAAGCTGAACGCCATGGCAACGCGTAGCGCCGTTCAGAACCCTTCAGGCCTCCGACGTTATCGAATAAACAGTGCCTATCATCGCTACCTCGAAGTTAAGCCGTCCTCTCCACCGCGACGATCTATCCCGCTTAACATGTAAAGTGTATTTCACTGGCCCACGTCAGAAAGCTCCTGTCCAATCACGGCCTGAGCGATCCGGCGTTCTCCGCGATGGATATGCTGGACGATTACCAAAAGGTGAGCGAAGCGAATGGCGGAATGGACAGGGTGCCGTCCCTAGCGAGACCACTCCCGGCCAAGAGGGCACCCCGTCGCGGCTCTGAATCTTACTAAGAAATCGTGATCTTGCGGGGGAACTGCGCGTTGTCCTCCAGGAAGGTCTTCTTGCGCTTCAACTCGTCCGCGGTCGGCTGCACATTGTTGTCGGCGTCGGTGACGCGCGATACCAGCGTGTGCGGCCCAGGTGAGGCGCCCTCCCACTGATAGGTGAACAGCTTCCAGGAGTATTTCGTGTTCCGCGAATCGAGGGTGGCCGGTTGCCACGGGCCTTCGTCGATCTTCACTTCCACCGACTTGAGCGGGGTCCCATCGTTCAGCACAAAGCCCAGGATGCGGTAGGCGTTACTCATTTTGCTGACGCGCGCGATGGCCGACTTCAGATGCATGCGCGTGATCTCCGTTTCCACCCATTGCGTGCCGGGATCGGTGTCCTCGCCCGTGCCGCCCTCACCGACCACCGAGCGATACCAGCGCGCCTGGAAATTGCCCAGGTAACGATCTTCTTGAAGGTGAATCTCCGAGAGCCACTTGACATTGCAGACGCCATACCAGCCCGGCATGATTAATCGCAAGGGAGCCCCTTGCGGCAGGGTCAAAGGATCCCCATTGAGCGCCCAGGCTAGCATCGGCTCCGGCTTGGTTGCATTTTCGAGTGTCACGCTGCGGCCGAACTGCTGATTGAGCTTGAAAGTCTGCATCCGGAAGGCGACGTCCAAAGGTCCGCGATCGGTGCCGAAGAAAACCACTTCCCGGGCTTTCGGTCCCACGCCCGCCTGGTTCAATACGTCGCGCAGGGGAACGCCCGTGAACCGCGCGCAGGAGGAGAGGCCCTGGAACCCGCGGCCACTGTTACCGGAACACTCAAAACCGTTAACGAGATCCGTGGTGCGAATCTTCCCGAGATCCGCCAGCGACAGTTCCAGCGGTTTGTTTACCAGGCCTGTCACCTTTAGCCTGTACGTGTCGGGATCGATCATTGGCTGATTGAAGTGCTGAGTGACGAAGAACTTGTCTTTGGCAACGCTGAATCCGTCGATGGTTCGGATATCGAACGTGCGGCGAGGCATCCCGTTGCCGCCGGGAGAAAAGTTCGCGGGGTAATCCGTGAAGGGCACATCGGTTTCGTCCTGCGCAAGCGCCGGCAACGCCACATCGGCCAGCGCCAGAATACCCGCTAGATTCAGCGCACGTTGCAGAGCGTCGCGCCGCGTGATTCCTTGCATATTTCGCACCTCCCGAAAGTTCGATTCTACACGACTTCGCCGGCATAATGGTGAGCTGCCACGCAACGTCGCGGGTCCGACTATAATCAAGGCCATGGTGAAACGCTCATTTGTAACGGTTGGCATGGCGGCGGCGGTAATCGCCTGCGTCGGGTTCCTTGGCTTCGCCGTGGGGCAAGGCGCTGCGCAGGTGACGTCAGTTCGCATTTTAGTTTCGAACGGCATGAAGGGTGCGATGGAGGAACTCCGCCCGGAGTGTGAGAAGGCCATCGGGCATCCGCTGATGGTCCAGTTCAGCTCCACCGCTGCGCTCAAGAAGAGAATCCAGGACGGCGAGGCCTTTGATCTCACGATGATCACCGACCAAGCCGTCGACGATCTGGTCAAGCAGGGCAAGCTGGCTTCTGGTACCCCCGCGGCGCGTTCGGAACTGGGTATCGGAATCCGCGCAGGTGCGGCCAAGCCCGACATTCGTACGGTCGACGCCTTGAAACGAACCTTGGAGGGCGCCAAATCCGTCACCTATCCGCAGGACGGTGCGAGCAGAGGCGATATAGAGAAGATGTTCCAACGGCTGGGAATCGCCGCTGAAGTCGCACCGAAGATTATCCTTGCCCCCGGGTCGGGGCCGGCTACGGAAAGCGTCGCCGCGGGCAAGGCCGCGATGGTCATCACATTGTTCAGTGAAATTGTGCCGATCCCTGGCGTCGAGATTTTGGGTCCGCTTCCAGGCGAGTTTCACTCTGATGTTCGCTTCAGCGCGGCGGTCAGCCGCACCTCTCAAAATGCGGAAGCCGCCAAAGCTCTAGTCGCGTTTCTGACTGGGCCAAAGGCCGCGTCCGTCTTCAAGGCCAAGGGTCTGGAACACCGCTAACGGTTCCCGCTACCGGGAAATGTGGAGCCCTAACGAATTCCTTGGCATAGAGCTCCCAATTGTCCAGGCTCCGATGGCCGGCGTTCAAGCGAGCGAACTTGCGATCGCCGTTTCAACCGCGGGGGGCCTTGGCGCACTGCCGTGCGCCATGCTCAGTCTCGATCAAATGCGCGCGGAGCTGTCTCAAATTCGGGACCGCACTCGCAAGCCGTTCAACGTGAACTTCTTTTGCCACACGCCGCCGGAGCCGGACCCCACTCGTGAAGCGGCATGGCGCGTCGCGCTTTCGAAGTACTACGAGGAGTTTGGCATCGACGCCGATGCCATTTCTCCCGCACCAAGCCGTTCACCATTCAGCGAACAAGCTGCCGACCTGTTGGAGGAGTTCAAACCACCGGTGGTCAGTTTTCATTTCGGCTTGCCTTCGCGTGGCCTTATGGCCCGCGTAAAGGCTTCGGGCTGCACCATACTCGGCTGCGCAACCAACGTCGATGAGGCCCTGTGGCTGGAAGCCCACGGCGTGGACGCTGTGATTGCACAGGGGTTTGAAGCCGGCGGCCATCAGGGAACGTTCTTATCGAGCTTATCGGGGGATGTCGCCACGCCGGTAGGCACCTTTGCGCTGTTACCTCAGGTTGTCAAAGCCGTGAAGCTTCCGGTGATCGCTGCCGGCGGCATCGCGGACGCCGGGGGCGTCGCGGCTGCCCTGTCGCTTGGCGCTGCCGCTGTGCAGATTGGAACCTCCTATTTGTTGTGTCGCGAAGCAACCACGAGCGCCGTCCATCGGGCCGCGCTGAAGAATACCGATTCGCGCTACACCACCATTACTCGTATCTTCTCGGGCCGGCCGGCTCGAGGCATCGTAAATCGTCTGATCCGGGAGCTTGGTCCGATGAATGATCTCGCTCCGGCATTCCCTTTGGCGGCAGCCGCCCTCGCGCCGTTGCGCTCCAAGGCGGAAAGCAGAGGCGATGGCGGTTTCTCGCCGCTTTGGTGCGGTCAAAATGCCACAGGCTGCGCCGAGCTTCCCGCCTCAGTGGTCACACACATGTTGGCAGGAGCCTAAAAGGGCGATTGCGGCGAGGCCAACGGTCACGGGCGTTTGGTCCTGGATGATTCCCTGGTTTGGCGGGCCGATAGGTGCGAAATAAGGGGGGCAACACTGTTGGCGAGAAGGCGCGCCATCGAATTGCGGCGGCAATTACAATGGTTCTGTCATGCCGGCCGACGATGCGCAGAGAGTATGGTTCCCGGAGATGGCCGAGCGGCTACGGTCCGGTTGGCGCGCGGGCATGAGCAAGCAGCGCTTAATTGGCCTCTTGTTGCTTTTGTTGGCTACGGCGTTCTTGGTGCCACTTGGATTCACCTGTGCAATTACCGCAAGCGAAAGTCCTATCACTCACGATCAATACGTCCGACTGGTTAAGATGGCCAATCAACTCAACATTTGGTCTTTGGTGGCCGAGTTGGTTGCAGCATGGCTCCTGCGCGGAAAACCCCTGCGGCCCTCCGGTTCGTGGCGGTCGTTATAGGTTGTGTCGTTGTGGGATTCTTAGGTGGAATTCTGATAGCTACTAACTTCTTTTTCCATTGGTCGAAATTAGTCCGCGTTGTGATGTGAACGCACCCCGCGCGAGAGGTCAGCGGTGCGGCGGGCAAAGTCGGCGGCGCTACGCCTTCGTGGCCGAAAACCGGAGACGGACGTAGTCGGCAACCCATATTCCCTCAGGATTGACAAGTTGAGGTTCTAACAACAGACGGACCTCATAAAGGTACTCATCCCTCGCTTGGCCGGATAGACCAGCAAGAAAACTTTGTCCGAATGTCTCCAGAAACCCGATGATGTCTCCGGGTAGCGGCGTTGGTCGAGGGATCAGCGCGATACTGTTCACGCGGAACCCCGCACGTTCCAGACGAGATGCGTAGTCTCCGGGAGTTGGAAAATACCAAGGCACACGCGACTCGCCATCAATACCTCTACGGTTGAGGGCTTGAACCAGTGCTGTGCGGATCTTGTTGACGCATCCATGGCCGCCGCATTCTGCTACGAAACGGCCACCCGGGCGCAAGGAGCGATACACACCTTCGATCATCACGTCCGCGCGTTTGATCCAGTGAAGCACAGCGTTGCTGAAGACGGCGTCGAACTCTTCCCGGTACGGTAGCTCTTCACCACTCATGACGTAGGCCTCAAGGCCGAGTCTCCTGGCTGCTTCAACTTGAGGCGCACTGGAGTCCACAGCGACTACCTCGCACCCGAGCTCGGTGAGCTTCTTGGTAAGCACTCCGTCTCCGCAACCAAGATCGAGAATACGCTCACCAGGTTGTGGCGAAAGGAGCTCCAAAACCGGCGAACCCAGGTCAGAAACAAACCTTGCGTTCTTCGCGTAGGTCTCTGGGTCCCAGGTTTGAGCGACAGACATAACAAGAATTATCTCAGCCCGCTTCGGCCAGAATCCTGGATGGCCGGCAATCCCGA
>DATDGT010000105.1:0-50585 GCA_036521975.1 Bryobacteraceae bacterium | reverse complement strand
TCGACAGCATCTTGAACTGGCAAATCCCAACTTCGCCGAAGTTGGCTCCGGTCCTGGCGACCTGACCCGCCGGAGCTCGAACTGGCTCCCCAATTACTAAGGCAAGGAGGTCGCTCAATTTTCAATTTCGGAATTCAGGTTAATGATCGCCCAATTGCGCGACGAGATCCAATCGCTGCATCGTGAGATGGAGAGTACGCGCCGCACGCTGTACACGGACCGCACTACCGGCGCCTGGAATCGGGCCAGAATGGAGAGCCGTTTGGACGAATTGCTGCACCGCCGCGAGGCTTTCGTCGCCATCATCTTGTGGGTGAGCAATCTGAAGCGGCTGGAAGCGGACCCCTCGGAGCCGCTCATTGAAGGTGCGTTGAAGGCCATGGTGCAACGCGTCGCCGCGATGGCCGGTCCCCCGGTTGCTATCGGCCGCTGGACTCACGAACAGTTCGTTGTATTGATGGACACGAATCCGGCCGCCGCGGCAGCCATCTCCTCCGAACTCGCCCAAAAACTTTCCAGGCGTTATGCCGTCCAGCACGACGGCCTTTCTCATAATGTTTCCCTGCGCGTGGCCAGCGCGGTGCTGCAACACTCGGCCGGCGGCGACCCGCGAGAATTCCTGAACAAATTGGAGCAGATGATGGGAGGCTTGCCTTTGTAAGGCGATTACTCCTCCCGCTTGCGCAGCATCGCCAGAACGGTTTTCACCGCGAATAATCCCAGAAATAGCCACGTGACCAAACGGACGTTTCCATCGAGGGTCGCAAACGCCAGCAGCCCCAACACAACATACGCGCCCATCGCGCAATAAAATCTCGAATTCATATCTCAGCGCTGCGTCGGCAGATTGTAATAGAAAGCCATTTGTAGCCGCACCTGATCGCCCTTGTATTCGGCGGGAAGCGGAGGCAAAGGACTGGACTGGCTCAAACCCGCGACGGCTGCCAGGTCCAGAGCGGCCACGCCGCTGGGGCTCGCGATCACCACTTTCGGCACACCGCCCTGGCGGTCGATGCTGAACTGCAGCAGAACCAGCCCCCGTCTTCCCCTGGCGCTCTCGCGCGCGATGGCAACCCAGTGATTTTTCACCAGCGCCAGCACACGCTGCAAGTACGGTTTGAAATCCACATTCTGCGGATCGCTCAGCAATTGCAATGAGCTGCATTGCTCGCACGGCGCCTGCATGGGCGCTCCCGTGATGTTGGGAGCTGTCTCGCCGAGGTCGCCGACAGTGGGGCGTCCGCCGACGGAAGCGCGCGGCACGGTGGGCGTGGGTTTGGGAAGATCCAGCTTGGATGTAACATTGGCGGGATTGGAATTCTGTTTCGGCGATGTTCCGCCGGTAACATTGTCGAGCGGCAGTTTAGGACGGTCGGGAGGAGGCGGAGGACCAGCCGCGATCGCGCCCACTCCGGTCATCGTCGGCAAGGAGGTGCCCGAGTTCACTTCGATTTGCGGAGCGTCAAGCGTAGGAATCCCGTTCTGCGCAGGAGCGGGCGGTCCCGGCGCTAACGACGGCGGGCGGAAACGGCGCGCCGGTGGTTGTCCCTGCACGGCGCTGCGCAGATCCAATCCGCGAATGGCGTTGGTTTTGTTCGCGTCCTTCTGAGTCGGCTCGTAAAATCGCGGTAGCGTTAGGGGAACCGCCGCTTTGAGATTCACTTCCACATCCGGAGTGGCGATAAACACCGGCTTCATATCCGGCGTAAGCAGAATCACGGCGACGATAAGAACATGAACGGCTAGCGATCCCAAGCCGTCACGCAGCAGCCGCACGAGAGTAAAGGGCTCGCGCCACGGGCGCAATAGATTCAGCTCGGCGGACATGTGTGGCCCTTTGTTCACTGCGCACAACGCATTCGCTGTGCGCTCTCGCTGCTAGAACCCGCCCGGCTCTCCTGAACAAGCTCTCAGGGCTTGAGCCACGCGGCGGGAATGCACTTCAATTTTATCAAGAACGGCGAAAGCGGCCTCCAGGGCCCGCAACGCCTGAACGTCCGTGACGCGGGGCGCGCGCCGCGAAGATATGGCTTCCAAAAACCCCTCAATTTCCAGACGCAGCGGCTCGCCGGGGGTTACCGGAAGCGGCGAGAAATCTATGGCCATGGGCGGTTTTTGAAGAAACTCGCGCACAACGGACCCGCCGGGCGCGGCTAAGTCTGCCGAGTTGCTTGATCCTTTGACGCCGCGCCCGGCGGCCTGTGCGCTCACCCGGAACCGTACCACGTCGCGGCGCGTATAATCCAGCGAAATATACTCATGCGGCTGGAACAGACGCAGCTTGCGAACCCGCTCCGTGGAGACGCGGCTGGCGGTGAGGTTGGCCACGCAGCCTCCGGGAAACTGAAGGCGCACGTTCGCGATATCCACTTTGGGCGTCAGAATCGAAATGCCGGCCGCGCGAATCTCTTCCGGCGTTTCCCGGGTGAGCGCGAGCACAATATCGAGATCGTGGATCATCAGATCCAGCACCACGTCCACGTCCAGGCTACGGGGACTGAATTCGCTGAGCCGGTGAATCTCGAAAAATAGCGGTTTAGTGGCGATCTCCGTCAGGGCGATGACGGCGGGGTTGTAGCGCTCCAGATGCCCTACCTGGAGGATTTTGCCGGTTCGATTCGCTGTTTCTATCAGATCCTGAGCGGCGGGAATCGAATGGGCGATTGGTTTTTCCACCAGCACATCCAATCCCAGTTCCATCAGGCGGCAGCCGGTCTCGGCGTGGGTCACCGTGGGTGTCGCGACCACCGCCCCTTGGGCGTTGGCCGCGAGTTCTTCCAGAGAATGAAAAATCGCGCAATTGTAAGCCTTAGCCGCTTCCGCCGCGCGCGTGGAATCGATATCCAGCACGCCGGCGATGGCCGCCCGCTCGCTCTGTGAAATGACGCGGAGATGATTGCGTCCGAACGCGCCCGCGCCCACGACGCCAATGCGGAGGGGTGTATCGGTGGCGGATGACAAGAGACCAGGATAAACCCCCTGGATAAAGCTTCGATATACTCATGAGAGTTCAAATAAGGAGGCGTCATGAGGATTTCCTTAGCGCGAATCTCGGTTCTTTCGCCGCTGGCGATCGGTTTCGTATTGGCCCAATCGCCCAACGGAGGCGATCATTGGGTGACCACCTGGGGCGCGTCGCCGCAACAGCGCGCCGCCCTGGGACCGCGGCCCGCCAACGCGCCCGCTCCAGCCAACGCGGGCACTCCGGCCAACGCGTCCGCTCCAGCCACTGCGCCCGCGCCGCCCGCGGTGCCCGCGGGAAGCTTCACGAATCAGACACTCCGTCTCATCGTCCATACGACTATCGGCGGACGGCGGGTGCGCGTCCATCTTTCGAACGACTTCGGCGCCGCTCCGCTCAAAATCGGCGCTGCCCATATCGCGCTGCGAGCGAAAGAGTCGTCTATCGTTGCCGCCTCGGACCGTCCTCTGCTGTTCAGCGGCAAACCGTCCTGCACCATCCCTGGGGGGGCGCAAATGATCAGCGATCCCATCGACCTCGATCTTCCCCCGGCGGCCGATGTGGCCGTAAGCGTCTTCGTTCCCGGTGAAACCGGCCCTGCGACATACCATGGCACCGGCCTGCACACCAGCTATATCTCCGCGACTGGCGATTTCACCGCCGCGCCCGCCCTCGCCGACGCTACGAAGACCCAATCTTGGTTCCTGCTGGCTTCGATCGATGTGCTCGCGCCATCCGACGCCGCAGCCATCGTGGCCTTCGGCGATTCCATTACCGACGGCGCGCGCTCGACGCCCGATACCGATCGCAGTTGGCCCAGCTTTCTCGCCCAGCGGCTCATGGCCAACCCCGCCACGGCACACATCGCCGTGGTGAATGAGGGCATTTCGGGAAATCGCGTGCTCCGGGATGGGGCGGGCGCAAGCGCGCTGGCCCGCTTCGATCGCGACGTGCTCGGCCAATCGGGCGTGCGTTGGATGATTGTGCTCGAAAGCATCAACGATATCGGCCAGGGATTGCGCTCCAACGCGCCCGCCGCCGACGCGGTGACGGCGGAGGATTTGACAACCGGGCTGCATCAGATGATCGAGCGCGCGCACGCGCACGGCATCCGCGTAATGGGCGCGACCCTGACGCCTTTTGAAGGAGCGGCCTATTATGGCGACAGGGGCGAAGAAGTGCGGCAGGCAGTGAATCGCTGGATTCGTACGAGCAGCGAGTTCGATTCGGTGGTCGATTTCGACGCCGTCACGCGCGACGCCGCCGACCCGAAAACCTTCCGCGCCGATTTCAACGACGGCGATCATCTCCATCCCAACGACGCAGGCTATAAGGCGATGGCCGCGGCCATCGATCTTTCCTGGTTCGCCAAGGCCCGCTAGTGTGGCGCCCCGGTTAATTTTTGGTAGAGCAGGCTTCAGCCTGCAACCTGGGCTTCAGCCCAGGTCCGGACGGGGGCTGAAGCCTCCGTTGCAGGCTAAAGCCAAGGCTAAAGCCTGCTCTACCGGGCGTAGGAGAGCTGTGTGAAGCTCTGCCGTTTCGGCGAGCAGCGGCTGGGCCTGGTGGAAGGCTCCAAGGTTCGGGACGTCACCGCCGCGCTCGACGCCCTGCCCTCCTATCGATATCCCCTGCCTCGCTACGACGTGATGATCGCGAATCTGGGGGCAATCGCCGCGCGCGTCCGCGAAATCGCCGCCCGCTCGCCCGCCCTGCCACTGGAAGGGTTGAAGCTCCTCAGTCCGGTGGCCAATCCGGGAAAAATTGTCGCCGCGCCGGTGAACTACCGGCGCCATCTCGACGAAGTCAAAGACAATCCGGAGCTGCATGCGGGCAATCCGGCGCACACCGCGTCGATTCAATCGATCGGATTGTTTCTGAAGGCGACCAGTTCGCTCACCGGGTCCGGCGAAGGCATTACGCTTCGCCATCTCGAGCGGCGCAACGATCACGAAGTGGAACTGGCGCTAGTGATTGGCAAGGAAGCCCGCTCGGTTCCCGCGCGCCAGGCCCTGGAATATGTGGCCGGCTATTCCATCGGCCTCGACATCACTATCCGCGGCGCGGAGGACCGCAGCTTCCGCAAATCGCCCGATTCCTATACGGTGCTCGGACCCTGGCTCGTCACGCCAGACGAAATTCCCAGTCCCGGTGCACTCGACTTGAGCCTTTCCGTGAACGGCGAAACTCGCCAATCGTCGAATACGAGCCAGATGATTCTGGGAGTGGCCGAGTTGATTGAGTTCGCATCTTCGTTCTACACCCTATACCCGGGCGACGTGATGATTACCGGAACGCCCGAGGGAGTCAGTCCGATTTATCCGGGCGATACGATCGTCGCGCGCATCGAGCACATCGGCGAAATGGAAGTGAAAGTGGGACAGGCTTCGGCTCGTCCTACCGCGGTGGCCTGATCCATGGAATCGGCGGCTCTTTATCCCAAACCCGAAACTTCCCCTCAACGCGAAGACTTCTACCGGCGCCTGGATGGAATGAACGCAGCGCCCTTGTGGGAAGTGCTGGGCGATCTCATTCCCACTGAGCCGCACCCCGCCTGTGCCCCGGCTCTGTGGCGCTATTCCGAACTGCGGCCCATGCTGATGGAGGCGGGCAAACTCATCACCGCGCGCGAAGCCGCGCGCCGCGTGCTGATCCTTAACAATCCCGGCCTTCGAGGCGCGTCGCGCATCACGGGCAGCCTCTACGCCGGTCTGCAACTGGTACTCCCCGGAGAAGACACGCCCACGCATCGCCACACTGCGTCGGCTTTGCGTTTCGTGATCGAAAGCCAGGCGGGATACACGGCCGTGGACGGCGAACGTACCACCATGCGGCCGGGCGATTTCATCCTCACCCCGTCCTGGACCTATCACGACCATGGCAACCCCGGAAGCGAACCCGTGGTTTGGCTGGATGGACTGGATGTGCCGATCGTGAATCTCTTCGACACAGGGTTCGCCGAACACTATCCTGGCGAGCTTCAACCGGTGACGCGCAACGAAGGCGATGCCCTTGCGCGCTACGGAGGGAACCTGCTGCCCGTAGATTACGAACCGGGCCGGCTCTCCTCGCCTGTTTTCAGCTATCCTTATTCACGCAGCCGCGAGACGCTGGAGCGGCTCTACCGCAACGGCCCCCTCGATTCCTGTCATGGCGTAAAGATGCGGTACGTAAATCCGGCGACGGGCGGCTCGCCTATGCCTGCGATAGGCGCGTTTCTGCAGCTTCTCCCCGTGGGATTTCAGGGCGCGCCGTACCGCTCCACCGACGCCACGGTGTTTTGCGTCGCCGAAGGCGTCGGCTCAAGCAGCATCGGCGGTCGGGTTTTCGAATGGAGCAGGCACGACATCTTCGTGGTTCCTTCGTGGGTCCCCGTTTCGCATTCGGCCTCCAGCGAAGCGGTGCTGTTCAGCTTTTCGGATCGCCCGGTGCAACAAGCCCTGGGACTGTGGCGGGAGCAGGCGGGTTGAAACTTCGCCGGCGTCGCTTGAGCTGCGTACTCCGGCCCCGAACGCTCCGTTGAGACAAAAACGAGCGGCGGCGAGTCCGCCAGGACTCCGCCGCCGCTCGATGCCGCCGCTCAGGGCTGACGCCGCGCCCTCCGTCGCGGCGAAAACTCGAACCCACGCCTATTCGGCCTGCTTGGATTCGAGGTGAATCACGACCACCCGAGCCTCTTCATTCCCCTTCGGGCGCGGCGCTCTGTACTTCCAAGAGTGACCATCGGCCAACTGCGCCTGGGTCAGCACGCACTCGCCACCGGAGCAGGTGAAGGTCAAGCTCGGCGGCTTGTTCGGGTTGATGTCCTCCGGCACTCCCATTCCAGCGGAGATCTTTCGGCCTGTATCCGCATTCTGGAGCACGGTCACCACGCCTCGCTGCGCGACGGAGTATTCTCCGGCGGGCTGAGCTTGTCCGTTGGCTTGGAATGCGAACGGAATTTGAGCCACAACATGATCCTGTCCATAAGCCCCGGCAGCGCTCAGCGCGAATCCGGCGGCGATAACCACGAGCGATTGGATCTTCGTATTCATTTTCTTGTCTCCTTTGCGTCTCTTTTTTTCCTTTCGGAACGTGCTGGAAGATTGCACGCGCGAGGCCAAACCTCAAGTAGTTGAAAACACCGAAAAGGAGGCCGCGCGTTTAACCGGCCGGTTCACCAGGGCTAACCATGCGGTGAACCTCTGTGAGCTCTTGGGGGACCCCCAACCTGACCCCGCCTGAGATAGACTTGTCTTCGAGCATGACCCTGGCCGCAGGCGCCGGGTGAAGGAGAAGATGCCATGAAATACGTTGCCCTTTCCGGTCTCACTTTGTTAATCGCGGTTCGGGCGGCCGACCCGGTTGAACCGATGTTTTGGAGCGCCAGCCAACTTAAAGAAGCCGACAAGAGCGCTAACTCCAAATTGAATGCGGAGCGCCATCTGGGCACCGAACGGCTGCTCGATTCAGCGTTCATCGCGTTCCGCAACGGCTCCGGCGAGGCGGAGCTTCACGAGAAGCTGGCGGATTTAATCATCGTCCGCTCCGGCCAGGGCGCGGTGCTGGTGGGCGGCAAAATGATCGATGGGAAGCCGACCGTTCCAGGCGAAGTGCGCGGCAAGGCGATTGAGGGCGGGAAGAAGTATCCCATCGCGGCGGGCGATACGCTCTACGTGCCCGCCAATACCGTGCATCAGTTCGTGATGGAGCCGGGCCAAAGCTTCACCGCGATGGTGGTGAAGATAACGCCGAAGCCATAAGCCGCGTTTCTTTTAAATTGGAACGCGCACAACGCCACCAACGGGCTGTGCGCTTTTAACGTTCGAAGTGGAAACCGCTCGGTTGCCTTCGTCTTCCACGGTCCGATAAAATCTTTGTCAGATAGCGTGAAGCCCATGAAACCGGTACATCTTGACCGAAGACAAGTTTTGAAGGGCGCCCTGGCGGGCGCGCTCTCCACATGGGCATCGCGCACGTTGAGAGCGCAACAGCCATCGAGCGGTGTTCGCCGTCTCACGGACAAACTGGCGGTGGTGGAGGGAGGCGGCGCGAACGTGCTGGCCTTCTCCGGCGACGCGGGGTTGATTCTGGTGGATAGCGGCCCTCCCAAATCCGGCGACCAGGTGATGGCTGCCCTCAAGGATTTTGCCCCAGGCGCGAAAGTGCAAACGCTGTTCAACACGCACTATCACTTCGACCAAACGGGCAACAACGAGCTGTTCGCCGCGTCGGGAGCGAAAATCGTCGCGCACGAGCGCACCCGCGAGTGGATGTCCACCGACTACTGGGTTCCGGCCGAAGACCGCTACGAGAAAGCCCGTCCCAAAGCCGCCCGTCCCACGGAGACTTTTCAGACCGGCGGTTCGCTCAAGGCTGGCAGCGAGCAGATCGACTACGGCTACCTGATTCTGGCCCACACCAGCGGCGACATCTACGTCTTTTTCAGGAATTCGAATGTTCTCGCGGTGGGCGACGTCGCATCGCCGGTGCGCGATCCAGCGCTCGACTGGTTCACCGGAGCGTGGATCGGAGGACGCGTGGACGCGATGGATACGGTGCTCAAGATTGCGAACGATCAAACCCGGATCGTGCCCGCCTACGGTCCCGCGATGACCCGCGCCGAATTCAAGGCGGAACGCGACATGATGGAAGAGATTCGGGCGCGCCTTTTTAAACAGGTTCGCGAAGGCGACGGTCCCAAGGACATGCTGGAGGAAGGCATTCTTAAGGGATTGCCCCGCATGTGGGAAGATCCGTACAAATTTCTATATGACGCCGCCAAGGGTCTTTGGGCTCATCACGACAAGCTGGATCCCAACGTCGTTTAGGAGGCACGAGTGAAACGTATCGTTGTCGCCGTTTCCGTTTTGGCAGCCGCTGCTGGATTCGCTCTGGCGCAGGCTCAGAAGGATTCCCTCGGCAGTCTGATTGAAGCGGGCAACCGCAAAGCGGCCCTCGATCAGATTCGCGCCGGAGCGGACGTAAATGCCCCGCAGCCCGATGGCACGCGACCGATCCACTGGGCGGTGTATCGCGTGGACTATGAGCTGCTCCAAGCGCTGATCGCGAAAAAAGCGCGCGTGAACGTGACCAATGACTTCGGATCCACGCCGATCGCGGAAGCGGTCAAGCTGGCCGATGCCCGCATGGTGAAGATGCTGTTGGACGCCGGCGCCCAACCCGAGGGAGCCAATCAGGATGGGGAAACGGCGTTGATGCTGGCGATTAAAACGGGGGACGTGTCCATTGTCGAAATGCTGATCAAGGCCGGCGCCAAGGTAAACACCGTGGAGAAATTCCACAATCAAACGCCTTTGATGTGGGCCGCCGCTGCCGGAACAAACGCCGGGGAGATGGTCAAGCTGCTTCTTGCCAAGGGCGCCGACGTCAAGCCGCGGGCGCTGTACAGCGATTGGGATAGCCAGATCACGTCGGAGCCGCGCGCGCAGTATCGCCCCACGGGCGGACTGACGGCGTTATTGTACGCGGCCCGCGACGGTTGCTTTAACTGCGTCGAAGAATTGCTCGACGCCGGCGCGGGCGTGGACGTTCCTACGCCGGAAGCCGTGACCCCGCTGATGCTCGCTCTCGATAACGACCACAACGACGTGGCCAAACTGTTGTTGGATCGCGGAGCGAATCCGAACCTCTGGGATTGGTGGGGACGCACGGCTCTCTACATCGCGATTGATCGCAAGGACGGCGGCTCTTCCGGCGGGCTGAGATTGGGAGCGGCGGCGCTCCCAGGCGGGCGTGGCGCCGGTGGCCGTGGAGGCGGCGGACGCGGCGCGGCAGCCGCTCGCGGTGTTAGCCGGCCCCCGATTTCCAACATGGAGATCATAGACGCGCTGCTGGAAGCGGGCGTCGATCCCAACGCGCAACTCAACATGCACCGGCCGAGCCGCGGGGGCAACAGTGGACGCTTTATCGAAAACCTTCGGAGCACGGGTGCCACGCCCTTGTCGCGCGCGGCCGAGGGCGGCGACGTCGAAGTCACCCGGGCGCTTCTGGACAAGGGCGCCGACCCGAACATCAACGACATGGGTTTGACCCCGTTCTTGATTGCGGCCGGCGTGGGTCCTGGCAACCGCGGCGGGACGGGTCTCGCGGCACAGGGTTCCGTTGGCGGCGCGGTGAACACGGCGCTGATGGATCTGCTAATCCAGCACGGCGCGAATGTGAACGCGCAGGTCACCGGCACCAAGACCTATTCCCTGCGCGTTTCCCGGGCTCCTTCGGCGAACGAAGGCAAGACGGCGCTCGCCGTCGCGGCGCAGGCGGGTCGCGTCGATCTGGTGCGCTATCTGCTTGGGAAGAGAGCCAATCCCGACCTTGTCGATAGTGACGGACACAAGGCCATCGATCTAGTCGGCGCCGCCGCGCCACGGGGTGGAGGCGCGGCTCCTGCCGCACCGTCAGGCAACGCTTCGGGCAACGCTGCCGCTGCCGCCAATCCTCAATCCATCGCAGCGCCGGCTGCAACTCCGGCCGGAGGTCGCGGCGGAGCTGGAGCCGTCAATCCGGCTACCGTGGCCGAGATCCGTACGCTTCTTCAGGACGCAGCCTCCAAGAAATAAGCCGCTGCGGTTGGAGCAAGCTTCAGCTTGCAACCTGGGCTTCAGCCCCGGCCGAGCTGGAGGCTTTACCTTTGCGGGTGGCCGGAACTGCCGCATGCGAAAACCGTCTGTTATCCTTCGGCGTATGAGTCTGTTCGCGACCAAGCCCCTGGAAGTACTCCTCGCGGACGCCGAAGGCGGCACGCTGAAGCGGTCGCTGGGGGCGGGGCAATTGGTCGCGCTAGGCATTGGCGCGATTATCGGCGCGGGCTTGTTTTCGCTCACGGGAATCGCCGCGGCGGAAAATGCCGGACCCGCCATTGTGCTTAGCTTTATCCTGGCCGGCATCGGCTGCGCCTTCGCAGGGCTCTGTTACAGCGAATTCGCCAGCATGATTCCCATCGCCGGCAGCGCCTACACCTACTCCTACGCGACCATGGGCGAGCTGATGGCGTGGATTATCGGTTGGGATCTGGTGCTCGAATACGCTGTGGGCGCCTCCACCGTGGCCGTGAGCTGGTCGGGATACGTGTTGAGCTTTCTCAAGGATTTTGGGATCACTTTTCCGGCCCAGTTGGCCGCTTCTCCCTTCGAACCGGTCACGCTGCCCGATTCCAACGTCACGCTGACCGGCATTATAAACTTGCCGGCGTTGATCATCGTGGTGGGCATCTCGCTGCTCCTGATGATCGGCACTCAGGAATCGGCGCGCGTGAACGCGGTGATCGTCTTTCTGAAAGTGTCCGTGGCGATCGTATTCATCCTGCTCGGCTGGGCGTATATCAAGGGCGGGAATTACCAGCCCTTTGTCCCGCCCAACACGGGCGAATTCGGCCATTACGGATGGAGCGGGGTGTTGCGCGGCGCGGGCAAGGTGTTTTTCGCGTTCATCGGTTTCGACGCCGTTTCCACCGCCGCGCAGGAGGCGCGCAAGCCGCAAAAGGACATGCCCATAGGCATCATCGGATCGCTTGCGATCTGCACCTTGCTCTATGTGATTTTTTCGTACGTGCTCACGGGAATCGTCAACTATACGCAGCTCGACGTGAAAGCGCCGGTCGCCGTGGCCATCGACGCGACAGGGTATACATGGATGCGGCCGGCCGTGAAACTCGCGATCATTTTGGGATTCACCTCCGTGATTCTGGTGATGCTGTTGGGCCAGAGCCGCGTGTTCTTTTCGATGTCGCGCGACAAGCTCCTGCCCGCCGTCTTCAGCGACGTACATCCCAAATGGCGTACGCCTTGGCGCTCGAATCTTCTCTTCATGGCCTTTACCGGAGTTTTCGCCGCGTTCACCCCGCTTTCATACCTTGGCGACATGACCAGCATCGGAACGTTGTTCGCCTTCGTGCTGGTGTGCATCGGAATCCTGATCATGCGCCGCACGCACGCCGAAATTCCCCGTCCATTCAAAACGCCGCTGGTGCCGCTGGTGCCCATTTTGGGAATCGCGTTCAATCTGTTTTTGATGCTCGGCCTGGGGGTGGGAAACTGGGCCCGGCTGTTCGGATGGATGGCCGTCGGGCTGATTATTTATTTCAACTACAGCCGCAAGCACAGCATCACGAAGGATTGACGTTAGTGTTAGAATCTGACACTGGAGGGTTTGGATGAAAACTAAGCTGGTGTTTATCGCGGCGGCGCTCGCGGCGGCTGTGCCGATGTTCGCGCATCATTCCTTTTCCGCGGAATTCGACGGGCAAAAGAGAGTGAATCTGAAGGGGACCGTGGTGAAGGTGGAATGGATGAATCCGCACATCTGGATTTACCTGGATGTAAAAGACGCGAACGGAGCGAACGTGCGGTGGCAGTGCGAAGGCGGTCCGCCTAATAGCTTGACGCGCAATGGCTGGACCAAGGACGCGCTGAAGTTAGGCGATCAGGTCAGCATCGACGGAACGTTGTCCAAGGACGGCTCGCGCACTTGCAACGCCACTTCGGTTAATCTCCCGGATGGTCGAAGAGTGTTTGCCGGGTCATCGGGCGGCGACGCAGCGGCCCCGGGTTCGCAGTATGTTAGCCCCTCGGCCGTGGGACAAACCCAGAAGTAGAACCAGCTTCAGCTTGCCGCGTTCGAGGCCCCCGGCCCGATCCCAAACCGGCGGAAAAGCACAAACTCGGACAGATTGTCCGAGTTAAGCAGGCCAACGAGACTGTCTCCCTCCATCACCAACGCGCAAGGTCCGGAAGGCGCAATCATTGAGAGCGCGTCAGCCAGCTCCATCCCGGGTTCCAGGCGGAGGAATTCGCGGTCCATCACTCCCGCCACGTAAGTATTCGGCCCCTGCCTGGCGAGCGCGTGAAGCAGCAGACTGCGGCTCAATAATCCGACGACACTCTCGCCGTGCAGCACCGGAAAATCTTTTTGCGCGGTGGCGAGCAGCAGGTTGGCCGCGTCGCGAATGGTATCGCCGTGGGTGAGCTTGTGAAATTCGCGGATCATGGCGGAGCGCACGGAAACCCCAGACGTCATGACGCGGTTTTCGGTGGCTGTGGATTCCCGCGCCGCGCCGAAATAAATAAGAGGCGCGAAGAAGAACACCAGAATATATTGCTGCGCCAGCAGTCCGTATAATCCCAGCGTTATGGCGAGCATGCGGCCTGCCCAGGTGGCCGCGCGAGCAGCCTGGGTTTCCCGCCGCATAGGGGTCAGCAGCGCCCGCAGAATGCGTCCGCCATCCATGGGAAAGGCGGGGAGCAGATTAAAGGAAGCGATGAGGAGATTCGCGAGCGCCAGGCGCAAGAGAACGCTATCGTCGGTGGGCTGAATCAGGGCCGAGAACTTGACCTCCGCGGCCTGATGCGTGCGCGTGAGGTACTGGAAAATTCCGAGCGCCAGTGCCAGATTCACCAGCGGTCCGGAAAGCGAGACGCATAATTCTTCCACCGGCTTCAGCGCCCTTTCAAACCGGAAGTGCCCGCCCAACGGATACATCACGATCTCCGCCGTTCGCGCGCCGAAGCACCGGCCGGCCAGCACGTGCGCGGCCTCGTGCAACATCGCGCTGGCGAACAGTCCGATCAGGTACAGCCAATAGCTGGAAATATATTCGGGAGCGCTCATGCCGGCGCTCAACAGAAGAATCACCAGAATGTGGAACGTAAAGTGAAAGCGCACCGGAATTCCAAGCATCCGTAAACCGAACAGGGTTCCCGAAGCTTTGCGATCGCTCGCCGGAGTGGGTTGGCTCACATGGTTCACGATAGCAGACGTTGTTCTCCGGCACGGGCCGGCGGGTACTCCGTTAAATGTAGCGGAGGACCGGCAGGCGGCGGCTTCCGTGCTGTAATGGAAGGTCCGATGATCGACCTTCACACCCACACCAATCGTTCTGACGGCACTCTGAGCCCCGAGGCGCTGGTCGATCGCGCCGTGGAAACGGGCCTGAGTGCGCTGGCGATCACCGATCACGACACCTTCGCGGGCTACGACTTGGCCGCTCCCGCGGCGCGCGAGCGCGGCCTGGAGCTCATTTGCGGTATCGAGCTGAGCACCCGGCCGAAATCCAACGGCGGCCCACGCCCGCCTTCCGTTCATCTGCTGGGCTATTTCCTGGAATCCGCTCCGGCGGAGTTCCGCGAATGGATTCGAGGGATGCTCGAAAGCCGGCATCGCCGCAACGTCGCGCTCATCGCGAAGCTCCGTTCCCTGGGCATCGATATTACGCTCGAGGAAGTCCAGGCTATGGGCAAGCACCTGACCGCCCGGCCGCATTTCGCGCGCGTGCTGCTTAAAAAAGGATACGTGCGCAGCTTACAGGAAGCCTTCGATCTGTACCTGGCCGATGAGGCCAAAGCGGCGGTGGCTCGGGAAGAACCGCCGCTCCTGGAGGCCATTGAGCGCATTCGCCGCTCGGGAGGTGCGGCGTCGCTGGCGCATCCCGTTCGCATCCCCGCCGGGCGCGACCCGCGAACCTTCGGCCGCGTGCTGGAGGAACTAGTCCCCGCCGGACTGAATGCTATTGAGGTCTATCACAGCGAACATACCGCCGAAGATGTCGAGATGTTTCGATCTATCGCGCGCGAGTGGAATTTGATCGCCACCGGGGGGTCGGACTTTCACGGCGATAATAAGCCCGGCGTCGAGTTGGGAACCGGTAGGAATCATAACGTGCGAATCGACCACTCGGTGCTGGAAGATATGCAAGGGAGAATGAACAGCGCATGAAACGCAGCACCCATCGGATTCTCACGACCCACGCCGGCCGGCTCGATGGCCCTCCCGATCTGCGCGCCGCCGCGGGTGAGCTGATGTCGGGCCGCTCGTCAAATTTGGAGGCTCTTAAGCCGAAAATCCAAGCCGGCATGACGGAGATCGTCGGGCGGCAGGCCGACGCCGGCATCGACGTTATCAGCGACGGCGAACTGGGCAAATTGGGCTTTGGATTTGCATATTACGGAAAGCGGCTGGCCGGTTTGGGGACGCGGAAAATCAAACCCGGCGAGGCGGGGTGGATGGGCCAAGGTTCCGGCGAGCGGGCCGAGTTTGCCGATTTCTACAAGGAACTGGGCTTCATGCCTCCGGCGACGGAGCGCGCAATCTGCAACGGTCCAATTTCCTATATCGGCCAACACGAAGTGGACGACGATATCAATCTCTTCAAGACCGCGCTGAAGGAATCGGGCGCCAATCCCGAAGAGGCGTTCATGTGCGTGCTGGCGCCGGGATGGCTGGAACACTTTTTCTACAACGAATACTACAAAACCGACGAGGAATATCTGTTTGCGCTCGCGGACGCGATGAAGCACGAGTACAAAGCCATTGTGGATGGGGGCTTCATTCTTCAGCTTGACGATCCGGCCCTTCCCGATACTTACGACATGATCGTGCCCACTCCCAGCGTCGAGGAGTACCGCAAATTCGCCGCGGTGAGAGTAGACGCGCTGAATCAGGCCTTGACCGGGCTCCCCGAGGACCGCGTGCGCTTTCATTGCTGCTGGGGGAGCTGGCATGGTCCTCACACTCACGATCTGCCGCTGAAGCACATTGTGGATCTGATGCTACGGGTCAAGGCGGGCGCATATTCAGTAGAGGCCGCCAACCCGCGCCATGAGCACGAGTGGAAGATTTGGCGCGAAGTGAAATTGCCCGAAGGCAAGATCCTTATTCCCGGCGTGGTGAGCCATGCCAGCAACGTGGTGGAGCATCCCGAATTGGTCGCCGACCGGATCGTGCTCTACGCGGGACTGGTAGGGCGCGAAAACGTCATCGCCGGGACCGATTGCGGTCTCGGTTTTCGCGTTCATCCGCAAATCGCTTGGGCCAAGCTGAAGGCTCTGGCCGAGGGCGCGGCGCTGGCAACCAAGCAGTTGTGGGCGTGATTTTCGGGACCATATTCGTGATCTGATATCCACGCTGATCTCAGACCGTTCGGGCGTTGTGACAGAAAGACACGGAGGGCGCGCCATCATTTTCGCTCTGGCAAGATTCGGCGTCGCTTCGCCTGTTATAGAAAAAACGGGTCTTGAGAGCGGCTTTCGCGCATGATCGGATCGCATGAAATCTGCCAGCTCATTGTGAGTACCCCGTTGAATTGTGCCGCGACACCTAGTTTGCTGATGGTTTGTCGGCGGATTCGATTACTAATATCTCCTTCCGAGTCACGGACGGTTCCAACTTCAGCCCAAGTTGCTCCTGCAATGCCCTGAACAAGGTCGGCGCGCTTCCGTCCATCGCTGCCGGGCTGTAGTCGGGAGCCCAATCTAACTTGAAATCGTACGCTCCCTCAAGCCCGGTCTTGTCGACCACTGGGTGGTCCGTACTTGTGGTTAGTACGGACGCTAGCCGAGCCAGCCCGGTTCTTGTCGCCACAATATGCACTGCCGAAGAACTAGAGCTTTGGGCGAACCGTTGTTCAAACCACGCGGGATCGGAGTGCTCCGTGAACCTCGGCCCGCCATTGGCGACCAACAGGTCATACGCCGGGACCTCCAATGTCGTCTGGTGCACTTTCAGCCTGAAGCGGTCGACGAGAATGGCCTGAAGCATTGGTTTTGCAAGCTTCCAAGATGGCGCCCCCACTCCGCTCGCCTTCGCCTCGATATCAAACTGTTCCGAGGTCATCCATTGGAGGCGCCCTGCGAGTTGGGTTGGTCTTACGCCGTAGCCCAGCATAACCAAATCTGCCAGCGTGACTCCCACGGCACGGTACACCTCCCCATCGACAGTAAACGACGGGATCGATCTAGGGCCCACGTGTGGTCGTATTGACAGGTCTCGAAGTTCAGGACTTGATTGTCCCAGAATCGCTCCGGCAACGAGCAGCAGAAACAATGTTTGCTTCATCTGGTGCCTCTCCTCGTAGGTAATACTGCGGTCACACCTTGCGGTGTCGCCTGAAAGTAGTCGGCCGGCGGAGGTGAAACAGGCGCTCGAAAGCGATTGGGGCAAGCTCTTCCAAAGTTGTGCGTGTTAAGATAGCACTTTGTACCCGAAGTTGTCCCCCGGTTGTTTTCCCCGCCGCTTCACTCGTCGTAACGCACTCAAGTTCGCCTTTGGGGCTGTGTCCGCGCGGCTTCTGAGAGGCAATACCGCCGCGGCTAGGCCGGAAGCGGCGCTGAATATCCCGCCCAGAGATCCCCAAGCGCTCACCGGATCGCAGTTCGCCGATTTGGTTGAGTCTCTGGACCGCGACGGAAGGGAGCGCGCGATCCTGAAACAACTTGTGCAGGGCAATTTACCTGGGTTCGTAAGGAGACTGGCTCCTGTCAGACTGAGTTACCGGACGACCCGTGGCGCGAATATCGCGGCGACCATCTTCGTGATGCCGGAGTACCTTGCCATCGGTTCGGAGCGCGATTTCCTGCGAATCCCCATGAACCTCTACACGGCCAGAGCGGTTGCGGACCAATTCCAGTGCGTCCTGCCGACCAAGAAGATCGTGGATGCGATTTATGCCCAGTCGCCATATCACTTCAACCCGCAGCCGTTGCCGGCCGGACCTCAAATGCGATCCACGGGATACTACCAGACGCATAACGCGATGATCGACAAACAATCCCAGGCTCGCGGCATTCCGTTGGGACCCTTGGTTTCCGGGCACAAGAAGGACGTAGTTCTGACCAATCTCCTGGCCCGAAGGCCGAGCCAAATCGCGATCTACGGGTGGCATCGCGGCTCGGGAGATCCGATTCAGCCTCTCAGCATCGTGCACGGCGCCCACTACGCGGACTACAGCCACGGAATTCGGCTGGTCAGCCAAGCCGCGATGGTCGATGGCGGCGCGTGCTCGGTTCACGACATCCTGTGCGATTCGACGTTGGCCTACGCTCTTAGCGACGAGGGGCCGCTGCGCGAAGTTCTGGATCTCTGGGCCCGCGAGCCGGTCGCGGGCTTATAAGCCGTCTACGATAAGCTTTTACAGCAGCGAAAACTCAGATGATAGTTCTGGTGGCTGTCTTGATCCATGACGCGCGTTCCGTGCCAGAACGGCGCGCGCCACCGGCACCAGTCCGGGTGAGCTCTGTAGATATCGAAGACAAACCAACTGCCTTTTAGCTCCGTGTACCCCAGGTCCTGGCTACCGCGGCTCGCCATCTGGCTCGGGTTGAGCGGCAGGTTCATGGTTTCTGCAGCATTGCCGTTCAAGTCATACACCTGGAGCGGACTGTGGCAATCGGGGAAGGATCCGTCGGGAAACGTGTTGGAGCCGCAACCAGTGAAACTGCCGCCGTTGCAGCCCGGCGTCTTCTGGCTGGACGTGGCGCAAACGCCCGTCCGGTACTCCGGCCCGT
Organism: Bryobacteraceae bacterium; assembly: GCA_036521975.1. Taxonomy (GTDB): domain Bacteria; phylum Acidobacteriota; class Terriglobia; order Bryobacterales; family Bryobacteraceae; genus Palsa-187. The sequence goes on along the minus strand of DATDGT010000105.1, from coordinate 32,351 downwards.
AGCTCCACCGCTTGCCAGGCTCATACTTCCGGTTGTGCTCGGCGCGCATGCGTTCGATCGCGGCCGCGGGACTCAATCCCTTGGCGAGGTTCCAATCATAGTCCGGCGGCTGGAGGTCCCCCTCGCAGGCGCCCTCCCATTCGTGCGCATCGCATAACCGTCTGCCCATGACCGAGCACACCTGGGCCGCCTCACGCGCCTTCACCCAGACTACGGGGTACTCCGTCGGGATGTCGGGGAATTCGAACTGATCGATGCAGGCCTTCGCGTCTTCGGGCCGCTGGGTAGCCGGATCGTAAAGCGGAGCCATGTACTTGGCTCCGCAAATCTTCTCGAACCTGGGGTTGTCGTAATTGATTCCTAGGGCTTTTAGTTTGGCTTGAGCCTGCTCCGGCGTCATGGGGTGACGGGTAACGGCCGGATTGCCCTGACCCATATAGGGATTGCCGGCGAAGATCTTCCGGATGGCGCTCATCTGAGCGTCCGACAGGTTGTGGACGCGCTGCAACTGCTGGAACAGAGTTTCTCTCTGTTGTTTGAGAGTGTCTATCGCTGATGGACTCTGCGCAAGCAAAAGCATACCCGTTATGGCTATGGAGGCCGCGGTTAGTGGCCGTAATAGTTTCATGGCTTGTTCTCTCTCCTCATCACATAAAAGAAATCCCGATTGTCGGATAATCCCAGAAACCGGGGGATCACCTCCCCGGAAGACGACTTCTCCCAAATGTTCATGCCTTTCACCAGATGATCCACGAACATCCGAGATCCCGACCTTCGATAAATCGCCAAGTAGGCGTGTTCCAGGGCGTTCATGTCCAGGAGCATGGCGTAGTCGCAGCGGTAGGCTTGAAAAACCCTGGCCATCGCCGAGGGGGTGGCGTCCGAGAACACCGCATAAATCAGGAAGCGCTTGCGGCCATTGGTCTGCACTGCCGCGCCAGAGCGCAGGGTACGTAGGGTGCCCTCCGCTGAGCCCGACCAATTGCCGGCGCCCCAACGATTGACCAGAGGGCCGGGCACTCCCGACTCGATGATCGACACTCCATTTTGCCGCGCGTGTTCGATCTTGGGTAGCAGCGCGTCGTCCCTATCTGTCCACGTCTTCATTCCGATGGAGCCGTCATTAAGTACAAAGACCGTCGCTAAGCCTGGCTGAAGCTTGCTGAACACCACTCCGTTTTCGAGGAATCCGTAGTGGCTGCCGTGATTCCGTAGGGCGAGGTCTCCGAACTTGAACGCCCCCTGAGTACGTTTGAACCCGCCCGTGAAGGTCGCGATAGTTCTCGGAGCGTATTGTGGGCTGAGGAGTCCCGTGGCGACCAGCGGGCTGATGCTAGAGATTCCGTCGGGTCCGGGCAAGCCGGCGCTTCTTACCTGGGGCAGCGCCTCTTCCGACCACCCCACGTTGGGGTGCGCCGTCCCGAGCGCATAACCGAGATCAAACCGGTCGAGATCGAACGCTACCAGATAGCAAAGCGCCGGCGCTTCAACCGAGTCAAGGCCATTGACATGATTCCTGTAGCTCCCCAGGATGGATGGCTCGATCAGATTCGGCTGAAGGATGCTGGCATAGACGCCTGGGTTCCCAAGAACCGGGTACCACGCTCCCGGAAGCATGCCCGTTCGTGGGGGGCCCTCCAAGTCGATTCCGAGATTGGCCGACGTCAACAACCGGTTCGTGTATTGCGAATCGATCGACGCGGGGAGCGGAAGATCGCCCGAATCTGTGTGCCTCGCGCCCGCCGCGGCCAGAGTCCCGGGTTCGAGCGTTCCGGTCTCCCGGTGCACGTCTCCCATCAGGATGTGGCCGAGATTAACGATCTTTTCCCCTCCCCAAACGTGCTCGCGAAGAAATTCGACCGCGGCCTCCAGCGTGGTACGGTGCCCCGTTGCCGGATTTCGTAGATAGAGGCGGCCTTCGCACAATGGGTAAAAGACGAGCGAGGAGGCTTTGCCCCGTTCTAGCGCGTTCGGTGAATCGCCGAAGAGATTGCAGGAATACCGTGTGGCTCCTTCCATAATCGACAGTCCGGAAGGATTCTTCTGGTCGAGAAGAATTCGCGTGGAGCGGGGTTTGGGGTTCTCCAGGTGATAGGCGGTCTCGGGTCGGCCATTCCCCCACCCGATCTCAAGCAAGAACCAGGCGTTGATCGCCGGATTGAGATTGATGAGAGTGGCCGTGCTTTCTTTGCCGCCTTTGGACCCGATAGGGATCGAAGTCGTTTCGCGAAACTGTTGAAGTTCCACAATGGTTTTGGGAACGTTCGCTTGGTACTGATCTGGTTGGCTTTCCGCCCAGGCGTTCACCATAGCGGGGAAAAGAAGCAGCAGGACGTGGTTGCCGGTCATAGAGCCAAGACGATCATCGCCGTCATAAGCGCGATTAATATGCGGCTGGTCCGGTTATTCATGGCGAACATGACGGGATCGTCGGGCATCCTTCCGCGATGGGCGGTCAGCCAGACGTGGCTGATCCAGTAAAGCAACAATGGGCATAAGAGCCAGATCAATTCATTACGCCTGTACAAGATCTGAGCCGTCTCGGAATTGATATAGAGCGCCAACACCAACACCGCCAGATATCCACTGGCGACACCCATGGCCGCAACCAATTCTCCGTCGCCGTCTTCGTAGCCGCGGGCCTTGGCTCGATCGCCATCGAGACGTCTCATCACGACTAGCTCGCTGTAGCGTTTCACCAAGGCGAGACTGAAAAACAAGAACGTGGAGAAGGCCAGCAGCCAGTGCGACGGCCAGATGGAAACCACCGCCGAGCCTGCCAAGATCCGCAAGCCGTAAAGACTTGCGAGAACGATCACATCCAGGACGACGATTCTCTTCAAGACGAGCGCATATGCCAGGTTCAGCCCAAAGTAGACCAAAAGCGCCGCAAGAAAGAGGCTTGACAGGCTCTTGCCGATCAGGAAGCCCAGACTCAGGAGCGCCGGGATTGTCACCAGGGCGTAGGAGAGGGGCAAATCACCGTCCGCGAACGGTCTGAGCCGCTTACTCGGGTGACGGCGATCCGCCTGCAAATCTAATAAGTCGTTTATCAGATATCCGCCCGATGCGACACATCCGAATGCCAGGAAGGACAACAGCAACCTGCCCACCAGCGCGAAGTCATTGACCCGGTGAGCCGCGAGCAGCGGTACAAAAACCAGGAGGTTCTTCAGCCAGTGTCGTAGACGCAGTGCCCTCACATACTCCCGCGCGACAACCTCCCACGCGACTGGCGGACCCTTCTCGAAGGGCCGATCCACTGGCGCCGGTCGGTCTCTCACTCCGGCGTTGCCGGCCATGCCGGAACTCGCAATAATCAAGTCGAACAGTCCCAGGTGATCCGCTACCTGGCGGGCAATGCGGCTGTCGCCCGTGGTTGCCAGTGCGATGGTCCGTCCCTGGATGCGTTGCGTTTTGAGGTAGGCCAGCAGCTTCTCCCGGTATGGCAGAAGGCTCACGTCTAAGGAAACGCGCCGCGCAACTTCCCGCTTAAAGTGCGGTAAACCCCCCGCCAGCCAAATAGGTAGCGCAAAGACGAGCCAGGGCCGTTGTCTTAACAAAGCGACGATCGATTCCAACAGGAGGTCAGTCTTCACCAGCGTCCGGTCAAGATCGACTACGAGGGGGGGCGCTGCAGGGGATTGCTCCCGGGCGCTGAAAGGCTGGGATTCCGCGAGGCTCGCCATATAACCACTCCCCTGGCCCTGCCCCAGCTAGTGACTTGATTAAAGCAGTTTTCTGACCACCGCGCGGGGAGGGCGGACTTGTGCCTAGCGCGGCATAGCCGCAACCAAATCATGAAGGGCGGGCTCCAGCCTCGCTGGCGAAGAGCGGCGCTAAAGCACAGCGCGACTAAGGTCCACCCTGCGAAATGGTCGCGGCACGAAAGATTTCTAGGACTAGTACTACAGTGCCCGGTACCGGACCAGTCCCCTCGGCCGGACTGCAAAAATTTCGTTGCCGCGATAAATCGTGCGCCCCGGCATACACCTGGTTATGCGGGATGGCCGTGCAACGGACCCCACCTTGCGCGTATCTTATTTGGTAGACGACGAGTGGACGTGTGCTCGGGGTGCTATGAACACATCGCGTTCGCGGAAGCTATTGTGGACTCTGGCCCTATTGGTGTTGGTGGCGGCCGGAATCTACATCTGGTGGCCCAAGATCACGGCCGCGCGCACGCCAGGAGATCCCAAAGGCGATCGCGGCGGCAAGCAAGAACCTACCGCCGCCATTCCCGTCGTTGCGGTCCGCACGCACAGGGGCAATATCGGCGTCTATTACACGGGACTCGGCGCGGTGACTCCCGTCTATACCGTGAACATCCAGAGCCGCGTCGACGGTCAATTGATGGATGTTCACTACAAAGAGGGCGATTTTGTTAAAAAGGGCGACCTGCTCATCGAGATCGATCCGCGGCCCTACACCGCGGCTCTCACCCAAGCCCAGGGCACGCTGATCCGCGACGAGGCCTCGTTGGCAAACGCGCGCGTGGACCTGGCGCGCTATCAGACGCTGGTTCCCCTGAGGGCCGTCCCCGAGCAGACGCTGGCGACACAGGAGGCTCAGGTGAAACAGGACGAGGGCACGGTGGAGCTGGACCGCGGCGCGGTGGACGCCGCACGCACCAACGTCGAGTATACGAAGATCGCGGCCCCTATCAGCGGATTGGTGGGGCTGCGCCTGGTAGATCCCGGAAACATCGTTCAAACCACCACCACCACTCCAATGTTGGTGATCACGCAGATGGATCCCATTACCGTCATCTTCACGATTTCCGAAGATCAGCTTCCGGCAATCCTTCCCAAGTACAACGCCAAGCAAGCGCTGACGGTGGAAGCCTGGGATCGTCAGATGACCAAGAAAATCGCCGAGGGAACGGTCGGGTCCCTGGATAATCAAATCGATCAAACCACCGGCACGCTGCGCATCCGCGCCAACTTCGCTAATCCTAACAACGCACTGTATCCCAATCAATTCGTCAATGCGAAGCTCCTGGTGCAGGAAAAGCGCGGGGTGGTTTTAGTCAACAGCGCGGTCATCCAGCGGAATTCCAGCTCCACGTTCGTTTTTCTGGTGCAGCCGAACAAGACCGTCACCATTCGCAATGTGGCGGTGGGAACCACCGAGGGCGACGAGTCGGAGATCACCTCCGGTCTCAAGTCCGGAGACGTGGTGGTGATGAGCGGCGCGGACAAGCTTCAGGAAGGCTCGCTCGTGAACGCGCAAATTCAGGGCTCCGGCGGCGCGGGCAAATGAGCCCCGAAAACGAGCAACCGACCGAGCAACGGACCGAACAACGGATCGAGCAACGGACCGTCAGCCCTTCGCGCATTTTCATTCTGCGCCCGGTCGCCACTTCTCTGATCATGGTCGCGATTCTCATGGCCGGCATAGTGGCATTCCGCGAATTGCCCGTCTCCGCGCTTCCCGAAGTCGATTACCCCACGATTCAAGTGCTCACGTTTTATCCCGGCGCAAACCCCGACGTCATGGCATCCTACGTCACCGCGCCGCTGGAAAAACAGTTCGGGCAGGTGCCCGGTCTTCAGCAGATGACGTCCACCAGCTCGGACAGCAGCTCGGTCATCACGCTGCAATTCAATCTCAGCCTGGACATCGACGTGGCCGAACAGGAAGTGCAGCAATCCATCAACGCGTCGGGAACGTACCTGCCTCCCGATTTGCCCGTGCCGCCGGTATACAACAAAATCAATCCTGCCGACACGCCCATTCTCACCCTGGCGCTACATTCAACCACCATCGCATTGCCGCAGGTGGAGGATTTGGCCGATACGCGCCTGGCGCCGAAGATTTCGCAGCTTACCGGCGTGGGCCTGGTGAGCATCAGCGGTGGACAGAAGCCGGCGGTGCGCATTCGCGCCAATCCCACCCAGCTTTCCGCTTACGGCTTGAACCTGGAGGACGTTCGCAGCGCCATCACGGCCGCCAACGTCAACCTGGCGAAAGGCAGTTTCGACGGCCCTAACCAGTCCTATCAAATCGGCGCCAACGATCAGTTGCTCTCCAGCCAGGACTATTCGAAATTGATCGTGGCCTACCGCAACGGCGCTCCCGTCAAGCTCACCAACGTAGCCACTGTGGTGGACGACATCGAAAACGTCCGTCAAGCCGCATGGATGAATCAAACCCCCGCGGTAATTGTGAACATTCAGCGACAGCCCGGCGCCAACATCATCGAAGTCGTCGACCGCATCCAGCAATTGCTTCCTACGCTCACCGCGACGCTGCCCGCGGACGTCAAAGTCGAGATTCTCACGGATCGCACCGCTACGATCCGCGCGTCGGTGAAGGACGTCGAGTTCGAACTAATGATCACCATCGCGCTGGTAGTGATGGTGATCTTCCTCTTCCTGCGAACTGTTTCCGCTACCGTGATTCCCAGCGTGGCCGTACCCCTCTCCCTGGTGGGCACGTTCGGCGTCATGTATCTGCTCGGCTACAGCTTGAATAATCTCACGCTCATGGCGCTGACCATCTCCACCGGTTTCGTGGTGGACGATGCCATCGTGATGATCGAAAACATCAGCCGCTATGTGGAGCAGGGCGAACCCCCGCTTCAAGCCGCGCTCAAAGGCTCGGCGCAAATCGGCTTCACGATTATTTCGCTGACCGTCTCGCTGATCGCGGTGTTGATTCCGCTGCTGTTTATGGGTGACATCGTGGGCCGTCTCTTCCGCGAATTCGCCATCACGCTGAGCGTCACCATCCTGATTTCCGCGTTCGTTTCGCTCACGCTCAGCCCGATGATGTGCGCGAGACTGTTGCGCCATACGCCGGAAGAGCGGCAAGGGCGTTTGTTTCGAGCTTCGGAGCGCGCGTTTCAAAAAACCATCGACGCCTATGGCCGGTCTTTGGAGGTTGTGCTGCGCTACCAGACCACGACCTTATTGGTCGCATTGGCCACTCTGGCGCTCACCATTTACCTCTACATCACCATTCCCAAGGGATTTTTTCCCATTCAAGATACGGGCGTGATTCAGGGCATCTCCGAAGCTGCGCAAACGGTTTCGTTTCCGCAAATGTCGGAAATGCAACAGGGGCTTGCCAAGGTGATCCTGCAAGATCCCGCGGTGGAAAGCTTGTCCTCGTTCATCGGAATCGACGGAACCAACCTCACGCTCAACAGCGGGCGTATCCAAATCAACCTGAAGGCGCTGGAGGACCGTAAAATCAGCGCGTCGGACGTGATCCGGCGGTTGCAGCCGAAGCTGGCGCAAGTGCCGGGCATCACGTTGTTCATGCAGCCGGTGCAGGATTTGACGGTGGAGGATCGCGTCAGCCGCACCGAGTTCCAATACACGCTTGAGGACCCGGTCCTCACCGAGCTGAATTCCTATGCGCCGCAGATGCTCGCCAAGCTGCGTACCATTCCCCAGGTTCGCGACGCGGCCACGGATCAGCAGGATCAAGGTTTGCGAGCCACTCTCGACTACGACCGCGACGCCGCTTCCCGGCTGGGAATCACGCCCAGCACCATCGACCAGACCCTGTACGATGCTTACGGCCAGCGCCAGGTGTCGACGATGTTCACCGAGTTGAATCAGTATCACGTGGTGCTGGAGCTGATGCCCGGGTTCCAGAACAATCCCCAGCAGCTTCGCGATCTCTATATCCGCACCGGCGCGACCACCACCACGGGAAGCGTGGGACTGGTCTCGGGAGGGACGTCCAACAGTTCCATCTCGACAGGCCCCATAAACGCGTCGGCGGTGAATGCGGCTACCAACATCGTCACCGGCTCGGGTTCCACCGCTTCCAGTCAAGTCTTCAGTGGCGTGGCGGCGTCCTCCAGCGTCTTTGCGAGCGGCCAGCAAGTGCCGCTCGCGAGTTTTTCGCGGGTCAACTTCTCCTCCGCGCCTTTAACGGTGAATCATCAAGGGCAGTTCCCGGTGGTGACGCTGTCGTTCAATCTGGCGCCGGATGCGTCCTTGGGGACCGCGATCGACGCGGTGAACAAGGTCAAAGACCAGCTTCACATGCCCCTCAGCGTGCAGGCCGCGTTTCAGGGCACGGCCGCGGCCTTTATTAATTCGCTGGCCAATGAGCCGATATTGATCCTGGCCGCCATTATCACCGTCTACATCGTACTGGGCGTACTGTATGAAAGCTATATTCATCCGATCACGATTCTTTCCACGCTTCCCTCCGCGGGCGTGGGCGCTTTGTTGGCGTTGATGCTGTTCCACACGGATTTCAGCGTAATCGCGCTGATCGGAATCGTGCTGCTGATCGGCATCGTGAAAAAGAACGCGATCATGATGATCGACTTTGCCCTGGACGCCGAGCGCCACGAGGGCAAGGCCCCGCGCGATGCGATCTACCAAGCCTGCCTGCTGCGCTTCCGCCCAATCATGATGACCACCATGGCGGCTCTGGGCGCGGGAATTCCGCTGGCGTTTGGGACAGGAACCGGCTCCGAGTTGCGCCGGCCCTTAGGCATCGTGATCATCGGCGGCTTGATTTTCAGCCAGGCGCTGACCTTGTACACCACTCCCGTGATTTATCTGTGGTTCGAAGAACTGGCGCGTAAATTCCGGAGGCAGCGGTGATGATGCCAAGAGAAGAATTTCACGCAAAGACGCAAAGACCGCAAAGAAAATCTTATAAGCCGTTGGCGATTCGCACAATGCCGTCCTTAATCAAGGCGACATTGAAATTGATCAATAATCCCAAACGCATCCCCGAGAGTTTTAGATACGTCAGGAGTTGCTTGCTATGGACGGGCAGAAGGTCCGCTACCGACTTGATTTCAACGATCACCTTCTCACCAACTATTAAGTCCGCGCGAAATCCCATTTCGAATCGGATTCCCTCAAAGAAAACCGGCATAATCTGCTCCAGCGAGACGTTCAGACCCCGTTTTTCCAAAGCGCTCGCCATCACGCCTTTGTACACGCTTTCGAACAGGCCCGGACCGAGCCCGCGGTGGACACGCAGGGCAACAACCACTATCTCCTGTGAAACCTCGTTCTCAGTCACTTCAAGCCGGAATACCGCCTGGGCAAAGATGGATCTTTTCCTTTGCGGTCTTTGCGTCTTTGCGAGAGAGAAAAAGGAATTTCACGCAAAGACGCAAAGAACGCAGAGTCCGAAAGCGCGGTGGACGCGGACGGTGGCATCCACTATCTCCTTTGAAAACTCCTTATCGGTCACTTCGAGCCAGAATATGGCCTGGGCAAAGATGCTTTGTATTCTTTGCGTCTTTGCGAGAGACAAATGAGCATTTCTGAGCCATTTATCCGCCGTCCTGTTGCCACCGCGCTGCTGACGGCCGCTGTGGCTCTCTCGGGTGTCGTGGCTTTCCGCCTCCTGCCCGTTTCCCCGCTCCCCGAAGTCGATTTCCCCACCATTTCTGTCAGCGCCGCCCTCCCCGGCGCGAGCCCGGAGACCATGGCCTCGTCCGTCGCCACGCCTCTGGAGCGGCAATTCGGACGCATCGCCGGCGTCACGGAGATGACCTCGTCCAGCGGCCTGGGTTCCACCTCCATCACCCTGCAATTCGACCTGGACCGCAACATCGACGCGGCTGGCCGCGACGTGCAGGCGGCCATCAACGCGGCCCGCGGCTATTTGCCGTCCAATCTTCCCGGCAATCCCACGTACCGCAAGGTCAACCCGGCCGACGCGCCCATCTTCATCCTCTCGCTCACTTCCGATACCGTCCCGCAGCGCGACATGTACGATGCGGCCTCCACCATCCTGGCGCAAAAGCTCGCGCAGATCACCGGCGTGGGCCAGGTTTTCGCGGGAGGCAGCGCGCTCCCGGCCGTCCGCATCGAGCTCAATCCGCAGATCGTAGAGAAATACGGCCTCAATCTGGAGCAGATTCGCACAGCGCTCGCCAGCACAAACGTCAATACGCCTAAGGGCGAGTTCTCCACCGGACCGCGCACCTGGGAAGTCGACGCCAACGATCAAATCTTCAAAGCCACCGATTACCAACCGCTAGTGGTCGCTTACAACAAGGGCGCACCCGTGCGAGTGAGCGATATAGGGGAAGCCGTGGACGGCGTCCAGGATCTGCGCAACGCCGGCTACGCTAACGGCAAGCCCGCCGTGCTGCTGATTATTTTTCGTCAGCCCGGCGCCAACATCATTCAAGTGGTGGATAATCTCCGTGCGCAGCTTCCGCAGCTTGAGGCCGCCATTCCCCGCGGGATCAAGATGGGCGTCGCGATGGATCAAACCGTCACCATTCGCGCCTCCGTCCGGGACGTGGAGATCACACTGCTGATCGCGATATTCCTGGTGTTGCTGGTGGTGTTCGCGTTTCTGCGCAAACCGCGCACCACCTTTATTCCAGGCATCGCCGTTCCGGTGTCCCTCATCGGCTCGTTCGGCATCATGTACCTGGCCGGATTCAGTCTGGATAACCTCTCGCTGATGGCGCTGACGATTTCCACCGGTTTCGTGGTGGACGACGCCATCGTGGTGGTGGAGAACATCACCCGGTATCTGGAACAAGGACTCGTGCCGGTGGAAGCGGCGCTCAAAGGGGCGGAAGAAATCGGATTTACAGTGCTGACCATCAGCATCTCTCTGGTGGCCGTTTTCATCCCGCTTCTGCTGATGGGCGGAATCGTGGGCCGCCTGCTCCGCGAATTTTCCCTCACTCTGTCGATCGCTATCGGAATTTCGATGGTCATCTCGCTCACCACCACGCCCATGATGTGCGCGCACTTGTTGAGACGCGAGCCGCGGCATGGCCGCCTCTATGAAGCCACCGAGCGCGGTTTCAACTGGATGGTCGGCGCCTACGGCCGCACTCTGACCATGGTTCTGCGGCATTCCTTCGTCACATTGCTGGTACTATTGGCGGCCATCGCGTTGAATGTATATCTGTTTCTCCGCATTCCCAAGGGCTTTTTCCCGATTCAGGACACCGGCCGGATCAACGGCAATATTCAAGCGGATCAAGCCGCTTCCTTCCAGCAGATGGACCGGATGCTAAAACAATACGTCGGCATCGTCGCGGCCGATCCGGCCGTCGATAGCGTGATCGGCTTCACCGGAGGAGGACGCGGAGGCGCCACCAATACCTCACGCATGTTTATCCAGCTTAAGCCGCTGGATGAGCGCGTGGGAGCCCAGCAGGTGGTCGCACGGCTGCGGCCCAAGCTGGCCAGCGTGCCGGGCGGTTCCGTTTACGTCCAGCCCACACAAGACCTGCGCGTCGGCGGCCGCCAGACGAATGCCGAATATCAATTCACCATGCAGGGCGACAACGTCGCGGACCTGAACCAGTATGGTCCTCGCATGCTGGACGCCTTGCGCGGCATCAAGATCATCACCGACGTGAATACCGACCTGGAGGACCGCGGCCTGGAAGCGATGGTGGAGTACGACCGCAACAGCGCCGCGCGCTTCGGCATTTCCTCGGAACTTATCGACAACATTCTCTACGACGCGTTCGGCCAACGTCTGGTCTCCACCATGTACACGCCCCTGAATCAGTATTACGTCGTGATGGAGGCCGCGCCCCAATACTGGCAAAACCCCGAGATTCTCAAACATATTTACGTCCAATCGCCGAACGTTTCGCCCTCGAGTTCAAATTTCTATCCGAATTTCGGACAGGTCCCGCTGGCCGCCTTCGCGCATTTTGCGCCGCAAACCACGGCCATATTGGTAAATCATCAAGGCCTCTTCCCCTCGGTCACGATTTCGTTCGATCTGCTGCCCGGGACATCGCTCGGTCAAGCCGTGGATGCGATTCAAGCGGCGGCCGAGAAGGTGCGGCTGCCCACGAGCATCAAAACTTTCTTCGCCGGAACCGCGGAGACGTACCAACAATCGCTGCAGAGCGAACCGATGCTGATCACCGCCGCGTTGATCGCCGTGTACCTGGTACTGGGGATTTTATACGAGAGCTACGTCCATCCGGTGACCATCCTTTCCACGCTGCCCTCGGCCGGAGTGGGGGCGTTGCTGGCATTGCTGATCACTCGCACCGATCTGACCATCATCGCGATGATCGGAATTATTCTGCTGATCGGCATCGTGAAAAAGAACGCGATTCTCATGATCGATTTCGCGCTGGCGGCGGAGCGCAACGAAGGCAAAAACTCCCGCGACTCGATTTACGAAGCCTGCATGCTGCGCTTTCGGCCTATCATGATGACCACCATGGCGGCGCTGTTGGGCGCCGTGCCGCTGGCGTTCGGAACCGGAATGGGTTCGGAGCTGCGCCGGCCGCTCGGCATTTCGATCATCGGCGGATTGATTGTGAGTCAGATGCTGACGCTATATACGACACCGGTCGTGTATCTGTATTTCGACCGCATCCAGCGCTGGGTGGCGGGATTGCGGACGCGCCCGGTCGGGCCGCTGCCTTCGGAGGGATGAGGATGAAACTGATTGCAGTTGCGGCCGTTAGTCTTCTCCTGGCCTCCTGCCGCGTCGGCCCCGATTACTCCCGCCCTTCCGCACCCGTGGCTCCCGCGTTTCGGGAGCAGCCTCCCGCCGGATGGAAAGAAGCGCAGCCCAATAATGAAGGCGCGCTCAAAGGGAAATGGTGGGAGATCTACAACGACTCAGTTTTGAACGCGCTCGAAGAGCAGGTGAGTGTGTCGAATCAGAATGTATTGCAGGCGGAAGCGACCTTCCGTGAGGCGAAAGCGGCGGTGAGTGTAGCGCGGGCGGCGCTATTTCCGACGGTGACCACTTCGCCCGCGGCCACCGCCACGGGCTCCGGAAAGAGCAGCACCCCCTCCGCCAGGACCGGCTTCGTCGCAGGCGGCGGCACGACACTGACCACCTACACACTGCCCTTCGAGGCTACCTGGGAGCCCGATCTATGGGGCAACGTTCGCCGCGGCGTCACCGCCGCCGTCGCCACCGCGCAGTCCCAGGCCGCCAACCTGGAAAACGTGAAGCTCTTGTATCAGTCGGAGCTGGCACAGGATTATTTCGGCGCCCACGGTATCGACGCCGAAGCGGATCTGCTCACCCGCACCGAAGCCATGTATAAGGATTACCTGAAGCTTACGCAGGACCGCTTCAACGGAGGAATCGCCTCGGATCTGGATGTCGCGCAAGCCGAAACTCAGTTGTACAGCGTGGAGCAGCAGTTGATCGAGTTGGGAGTGCAGCGCACCGCCTATGAGCACGCCATCGCGATCCTGATCGGCAAACCCCCCGCGGAAGTAAGCATCGCACGCGGAGAATTGAGCGCGCCTCCCCAAACGCCCGTTGGCGTTCCCTCCCAGTTGCTCGAGCGCCGGCCGGATATCGCCATGTCGGAGCGCCAGGTGGCCGCCGCGAACGAGCAAATCGGTATCGCTATTTCCGCCTTCTATCCCACGCTGACTCTGGCCGGAGAACCTGGGTTGGCGAGCTCCAGCTTAACTACTTTGTTCACCTGGCCCGCGCGCTTCTGGTCGGTAGGTGCGACGCTGGCGGAGACCTTATTCGATGCGGGCCGCCGCCGCGCGGTGGTCGACGAAGAGCGCGCCGCTTATGATGCGACAGTCGCCGCCTATCGCCAAACGGTATTGACCGCGTTTCAACAGGTGGAGGATAACCTCGCGGCTCTGCGTATATTGCAGGACGAAGCCGGCAAGGCTCGCGAGACGACCCAAGCCGCGCAGCGCGCCTTGGATGTCTCGACGGCGCAATATCGCGCGGGAACAGCCAACTATTTGACCGTCATCACTTCGCAAGGCGCGTTGCTCACCGCGCAGGACACCGAAGTGATTCTTCTCGCGCGCCGCGCAACCGCCAGCGTGATGCTGGTGCAAGCGCTGGGAGGAGGATGGAACGCATCGGAATTGCCTGCCCGGCAGGATGTGGCGAGGCGCTAAAACGGAGCTCTCAGCTTTCAGCGATCAGCTTCCGAAGCGGTGCGGTCGGCATTCGGAAATCTGAGAATTGGTGATAGAATCAGCCGTGTCCCTGGCATGCCTGATATTGTCCTGGACCCCCGTCCGGACCTTGGCGCCTGCCGCCGCTCTGGCGACCGGCATTATGGGCGTTTGCTCCGCGTGGGCCCAAACCGCGCCGTCGCCTCGATTCGAAGTTGCCTCCATCCGGCCCTCCGGTCCATCCGCGCCCCGTCCCGGCCGCTTGGGCACCGTTCAGGCGGTTACAACTCCCGGGCGCCTGACGGCGCGGAGTGCCAGTTTGAAAGAACTCATCGAAGGGGCTTACGCCATCGAAGACTACCAGATCTCGGGCGGACCAAAATGGATGGCGTCCCCAGGTTTCGACGTGGAGGCGAAATCGGACGGCCCCGCAGATCGCGCGCAACTTCTGCTCATGCTCCAGAGTTTATTGGCCGACCGGTTCAAGCTTGCGGTCCATCGCGAGACAAGGGAGCTTCTTGTCTCCGCCCTCGTGGCTGGAAAGAACGGCCCCAACTTCCGCCGCCTGACGGCGAAGGAAGTATCGTGCTTCCCGCTCTGCGAAGGCTCCGCCAAGATAAACCACGTGCGCTATCGGGACCTCCCCTCTCTTGCCGCCTACCTCACGCGTCTGAGTTCGTGGCCCGGATGGTCTGGCAGACCCGTGATCGATCGGACGGGCCTCAACGGCGACTTCGATATCGACCTGGACATGTCGAAGATTATGGCCGCCGCGGCGGAGGAGAACGCGCCTCCAACCAATGCGAGCATCTACGACGCCACCGTTACCTTTATCGAGGATAATCTCGGCCTGAAGTTGCAGCCGCAAAAGGCGCCCATTGCGATTCTGGTCGTTGATCGCGCGGAAAAACCTTCCGGCAATTAAGCTGCGACGAAGGACCGTGAGCTTTCGGTAGCCACAAACCAATGGTCCGACCTTGGCAGCGGAACAACAGGCGCTGGCGCGCTTCTGCGTGAGATCAGCCGCCGTACCTTTGCAGGAGCTCGATGATTTCCGCGTGGTCCACGTGTAAGCTCCTTCCAGAGACGGACAGTGGGCGGAAAATGATATGCGGCCGTCTCGAGCCGGTCTTCCTCGATTACTGCTTCGAATACGTAGCTCTTCTTTGGAACCGCGCACAGCAGCTTCGCCTGTGCGCTCACGTCCCGCTACTCGAACCTGTACAACGGCATGCCTGGCGCGGGAGGCGGAGGCTCGTCGAGCACCGCGGTGTCGCCGCCGGCGGCCACCGGCTGTGGCTGCTCCTGAAGCTGACGCCAATACAGCCCGCCTTCGCCCAGATAAATCTCCAGGTCCGCGGGAGTGGGCAGCGATCCCTGGATCAGCGCCTCGCTTAGCGGATCTTCCACGTATTTCTGTAAAGCCCGGCGCAGCGGCCGCGCGCCATAGCTGCGATCGGAGCAGGTCTTTTCCAGAATGTGTTTGGCCGCGTCCGTCGCGATGCGAATCTTGATCTGCTTGGCGACCAGATTTTGATTGATTTGCCCGGTGAGCAGATCGATGATCTTCAACAAATCGTCGTCGTTGAGCGAAGTAAACAGAATGATCTCGTCCAGCCGGTTGAGAAATTCGGGATTGAAGGCTTTCTTCACCTCGCTCATCACCTGATCCTCCACCTTTTGCGCCAGGCCGGTGCTGGGCGGGGAGAAACCCATCGGGGTGCGCTTTTCCAGGAACCGGGCGCCCAGGTTCGAGGTCATGATGATGATGGTGTTCTTGAAATCGATGGTGTTGCCCAAGCCGTCGGTCAATTGGCCGTCTTCGAAGACCTGCAGCAGGATGTTGTAGACGTCCGGGTGGGCCTTCTCGATCTCATCCAGCAGGATGATCGAATAGGGCGCGCGCTTGACGCGTTCGGTCAACTGGCCGCCTTCCTCGTATCCGACATAGCCCGGGGGAGAACCGATCAGCTTCGAGACGGAATGCTTCTCCATGAATTCCGACATATCGAAGCGGATCAGCGATTTTTCGCTGCCGAAGAGAAATTCGGCCAGGGCTCGGGCGACCTCGGTCTTCCCTACGCCGGTAGGCCCCAGAAACAGGAACGATCCCGAAGGCCGTTTGGGCGACTTCAATCCGGCGCGCGAGCGGCGAATGGCGCGGGACAGAGCCGAAATCGCTTTCTCCTGGCTGATGATGCGGCGATGCAGCTCCTCTTCGATACGGAGAAGCTTGGAAACCTCTTCTTCCCTGATCGCGGTCATCGGCACTCCCGTCCAGCGCGCCACCACGTCCTCGATGTCGTCCTTGGTCACCACGCCGGTAGACGTGTCGTCCAGGTTGTACTTGTCGCGCAGAACCCGCAGATTCTCGCGCTCCTTGCGCTCTTCGTCGGAGTAAAAACGCGCCTTCTCGAATTCGTGATTGGCGATGGCGTTCTCCATCCGATGGACGATAAACTTGATGCGCTTCTGAATGTCGGCCACTTCGCCCGGCAGCGTGGTCTGCCGCAGCTTCACGCGCGCACCCGCTTCGTCGATCAGATCGATGGCCTTGTCCGGAAGGAATCGATCGGGGATGAATCGCACCGAGGTGTGGACGGCGTTCTCCAGCGCCTCGTCGGTATAAGCGACGGCGTGGAATTTTTCGTATCTTTCCTTGATCCCGAACAGAATCCGGATGGCATCCGCTTCGTTCGGAGGCGGAACTTTCACCGCCTGGAACCGCCGCTCGAGCGACCGGTCTTTCTCGATCGATTTGCGATACTCGGCCGGGGTGGTTGCCCCGATGCATTGAATCTCCCCGCGCGAAAGCGCGGGCTTCAAAATATTGGCGGCGTCCAGCGAACCCTCCGCGGAGCCGGCTCCCACCAGCGTGTGCAGCTCGTCGATGAAGATGACCGCGTTCTGATGCTCCATCAGCTCCTTCATGATGGTCTTCAGGCGCTCTTCGAATTGCCCGCGATATTTCGTTCCGGCGACGATCAAGGAAAGATCCAGCGCCAGGATGCGCTTGTCGGAAAGGAAAGACGGCACGTCGCCGTCGGCGATGCGCTGCGCCAGGCCCTCCACGATGGCGGTCTTGCCCACGCCCGGCTCGCCGATCAGGACCGGATTGTTCTTCGTGCGGCGGCACAGGATCTGGACCACGCGCTCCAGCTCATAATCACGGCCCACCAGCGGATCCAGCAAGCCGTCGATAGCAGCCTGCGTAAGGTCGCGGCTGAATTCACTTAACAACGAGCTTTCCTTGGGGCGATTGGACATTTTTTCGGAACTTTGACGAGCCACGTCTTCGCGCACCTGCGAAAGCCGCAGGCCGCGCTCGTGGAGGATGTCGGCGGCGAAGCATTTCTCCTCGCGCAGCAAGCCTAGCAGGAGATGCTCCGTGCCGATGTGCTTGTGGTTTAGCCGCTCGGCTTCTTCGGCTCCGTAGGCCAGCACGCGCTTGCACTCGTGACTCAGCGGCAAATCGACGGAAGTGGAGACTTTCTCGCGCATGGTGGTGTGCGCCTCGATCTGCTTGCGGATGGATTCCACCGAGGCATTGGAGCGCAAGAAACGGTTCGACAGCGTCTTATCTTCCCGCAGCAAGCCCAGCAGCAAGTGTTCGGTTTCGATGCAGGGGCTGCCGAATTGGCTGGCTTCGTAGCGGGCGAAGAAAATTACCCGGCGCGCCTTTTCGGTATAACGTTCAAACATATTTCCTTCCTTGCGGTTCTCCGGGATTGTCTCCCGGTCCGGAAGGCGCCGCGGCGTCCATCTCAACGACGACCCGGCGCACTTGATCCAAACTCAATCCCTGGGCGCGAAGGATCTCCGCCGCTTCGCACGATTCCTCCCGGAGCAATCCGAGCGCCAGGTGCTCCACGCCCACATCGATCCGGCCGGCTTCTTCGACGGCGTAGGATATCGCCCGCAGGCATTCCCCGCTGGGCGGCATGATCCATAGGGAGGCCTTTTCCCGGCGAGGCGGCTCCGGCTTGATTTGCTCGCGAATGGCGGCGCTGCTGGCGCCAAAGAAGGTTTCCCCGGCGCGATCCACCAATACCAGAAGCAAATGCTTGGTTTCCACCACGGGGCTGCCGAGCTTCCGCGCCGCGGCGGTCGCCTCGCTATACAAGCGCATAGCTTCCGGGTGCGAGAACAGCGCCCCCCAACTTTGATAGGTGGGCCAGCCGGCGAACGGTCTCCGAGGGGAGTCCGCAGGCTTAGGCGAGGCCGCTACGGCCTGCCGCAGCGTGTCCACCGCCCATCCGAACTCGTGAAGCATTTGGGCGGCGAAGCACTCCTGGTCCAGTAGCCCGAGCAGAAGATGAGCCGTGCGGATGTATTCGTCGCCGAATTTTTGCGCCTCCTCCGCGCCGTGCGCCAGCGCCCGCTTGCACGCAGCGCTCAACGGCAAATCGACGGAGGTGGGGATCTTTTCCCGCCCCGGACGAGCCGACGCGATCCGCTTACGGATCGCTTCTACCGGAAGCTCCGGCCCCAGCCCCAGAAGGCTGTGGTCTTCGCGAAACAGTCCCAATAGCAGATGCTCGGTGTCGATCTCGGCGCTGCCGAACTGGCTCGCCTCATAGCGGGCGAAAAAGATGGAACGGCGGGCCTTTTCGGTATATCTCTCAAACATGCGGGGACTCCACTTCGAAATCGGAAACCCTATTACGTTCGACGAAAGATAAACCCCCTCGCTCCAGCGCCAAAACGCGGTCGGCGCGCTGGGCGAACTTCAAATTATGGGTAACGTGAATCGATGTCAGTTGACGCGCCTGATGGAGTTCCTCCAGGAGGCCCATGATCATTTCGCCGGTCCTGAAGTCGAGGTTGCCAGTTGGCTCGTCGGCCAGCAAAACGCGAGGGTCGCCTGCCAAAGCGCGCGCCAGCGCCACGCGCTGCTGTTCACCGCCAGAAAGCTCCCCCGCGCGGTGTGACGCGCGGTCGCGCAAACCCACTTCATGCAACCTCGCCATTGCCTGGGGTTCGGCCGCTTCCCGGGGCTGACCCCGAATCAGCAGTGGCATCATCACGTTCTCCAGCGCCGTGAATTCGGCCAGGAGTGACGCAATCTGCCACACAAAACCTACTTCCCGGTTGCGGAACTCCGCCAGCTCCGCTCCCGAAAGCTTACAAATGTCTTTCTGCCCGAAGTATATCGCACCCTCCGTGGGTCTGTCCAGACCGCCTAAAAGATACAGCAGCGTGCTTTTGCCCGTGCCCGATTCGCCGACCAGCGCCAGCTTCTCGCCCGCCGTCACTTCGAAATTCAGATCCGCGAAAATGGTCAGCGGCGCGCCTCCCGAGCGATAGCTCTTCTTGAGATTCACCACCTGAATCGCGCAAGACATCCTCACTACCATCTTAGCGGGCTACGGGAGGGCCGGCACACTTACATCCTCCGGCGTATAATTCCAATACGGTGGCAGAATGAGATACCGATTGATCGCAGCGCTCCTAACAGTTGGATTGCCCGCCGGTGCGCAATGGCTGAGCGTCCCCTCCCCCGGCATTCCCCGCACCCCAGACGGCAAGCCGAATCTTTCCGCGCCTGCGCCGCGCCAGGCCGACGGCCATCCCGATCTCTCCGGCATTTGGCGTCAGGCGAACGGCGTCAAATATACCGTCAATCTCGCCGCGGACGGCGTCGAAGTTCCCATGCAGCCCTGGGCGGCCGAGCTCTATAAGCACCGCCAGGACACCGTCTCCAAAGAAGATCCCGTCGGCTACTGCAACCTTCCCGGCGTGCCGCAAATGGAGGCCGTGCCCTATCCGTATAAATTCCTGCACGTCCCCGGCTCCGTCGTGATCCTCTATGAAGCCTTCGCCACTTTCCGCCAGATTTTTCTTGATGGCCGCGAACTACCTAAAGATCCGAATCCAACATGGATGGGATATTCCATCGGGCATTGGGATGGCGATACGCTCGTCGTCGATACCGCCGGTTTCAACGACAGAACCTGGCTCGACAGCGGAGGCCATCCCCACAGCGATGCACTGCATGTCACCGAGCGCTTTCGCCGCCGCGACTTCGGCCATATGGATCTTCAAATCGTCATCGACGACCCCAAAGCGTACACGCGGCCATGGAGCGTTTCTTACGGGCTCCGTTTGATGCCGGACACCGAGCTGCTGGAATACGTCTGCAACGAAAACAACAAAGACCTTCCTCATCTGGTCGGAAAATAAAACCAGTCATCGCGCTGATCTTCTTCGCAGCCAACTTGCCGCTTATAAAGGAAGGAAGCCACGCGAGGCTGTAGCCTCACGACCGGCAGGCGGGCGAGTTCGCGCGCCACAAACATTTCTTTCCAGATATGTACTGCCCTATTGGACGAAAGATTGCATCCGCGCCCTTGGACCAAAAAGGACCAATGTTATGAATCCCTCCAAATTTCCGGCGTTTACGATCGCCGCCGCCCTGATTGCTTTGGGTTGTTGTGACACACTGTTCGGGCAATTTCAACTCACGCCGCAAACCAGCCTGGCGAGTCCGCTTACCTTCAACGGCGTGCCAAGCGGCACGGAAAGCGCGGCGCAGAATATCACCGTCGTTTACACCGGAAACGGCACCACCACCATCACGCTCAACAATGGGAGCGCACCCTGGATTGTGTTTCCGGACGGCGCCGTGTACAACGTGAATTCCACTGGGGTGGTGGGCCAACCAGCCGGAATTCCCATCAAAGTCAACGCCGCCACCGCCTCGACCCAAACGCCGGGCAATTACACGGGATCGTTTACTCTCTCGAATGGCCAAGCATCCGCCACGGTTTACGTGGCCATGATGGTGACCGGCGCGTCCGTTCTCTCGGCGAATCCGACGACGCTTTCTTTCACCGCCACGCAGGGCTCGAATTTCGCGTCGCCCAACAGTTCTGCCGTTCAGATCAACAGTAGTGGCCCGGTGCTGAATTACGGTGTCACGGGACAGACGCAGGTAGGAAATTGGTTGCAGTTCAGCCCCCTCACCGGAACCACGGGCGGCGCGGGTTTGTCGGTCAGCGTGAATCCCTCCGGCCTCTCGGCGGGGACTTACACCGGCAACGTTCTGGTCCAAAGCACCACCACGTCGGATTCGGTGAATATTCCGGTGACGCTGACCGTGAGTCCCTCGGCTGTGCTGAGCGTGACTCCCTCGACGCCTCCGCCTTTCCTCTGGCAGGTGGGCACATCTAATCCGTCTGCCCTGCAGTTGAGCGTCACTTCGAGCAACGGAAATATTGGGTTCAACGCCGCGGCCAGTCCGCAGGTAACGTGGCTGGTCGTCACCCCCCAGAGCGGAACGACTCCCGGCGCCGTGTTTGTCACCCCGAATCCTTCGGGCGCCGGTCTCGTCGCGGGAACGTATAACACCAACGTCGTGATCACCAGCGGCAACATGCAGGTTTCCGTGCCCATCCAGCTCATCGCCGCCACGCATCCGCTCCTCCAACTCTCCACCGGCTCCCTGAGCTTCACCGGCCAGTTCGGCTCGACCACGCCGCCGGCCAGTCAAACCGTGCAGGTGACTGCGGTCGGCAACGGCAGCACCAGCCAGCCATTCGCCTTCTCGTCCAACCAGCCTTGGCTGACAGCGACCACGAGCGGAGTGTTTTCGGGCAACGGCATTGGAACGACGCCCTCGACCCTGAGCGTCGAAGTCAATCCCACGGGCCTGGCGGTCGGCACCTACACCGGAACCCTCCTGATCACTCCGTCCAATAGCGACAATTATTCGGAAGCCATTACCGTGACTTTCGGTGTGACCGCGACGGCGGCGCTGGAAGCCGGTCCGCAGAGTCTGCTCTTCAGTTATGAGACCGGCCTGACTCCTCCGGCCGCGCAGCAGGTCTTCGTCACCAGCACCGGTCAGCCGCTCACATTCACGATCTCCCCGAGCGTTACCGCGGCATCGAATTGCCCCACTACTTGGCTGACGGCGACCGCCTCTTCGCTCACCGCTTCCGCCAGCGCTCCCGCCCTCCTGACCGTTAGCGTCAGCACCACCGGAATGACGGCAGGTCTTTGCAGCGGCTCGATCGCGCTGAACTACACCGCACCCGGTGGGTCGACGGCGGCTGTCAATATCGGCGTTACGGTGGCCATCAGCGCCGCTACGCAACCGGAGCTGGTGGTGAGCCTGCCTGTAACCGCGACCTCCGGATTTGGTCTCGAAACCGCGCCTTTGGGCGGTGGGCCTTATGCCCGCATCGTTACTCTCACCAGTACCGACAACACGACGCCGGTGACCTGGACCGCCAGCGTCAATGTTCCTTGGCTCGCTATTCCGGGGTCGCAATCCGGCGTGACGCCCTTCAATCTCGAGGTCGAGGTTTTTCCTAGCGCCGAAATCAATCCTGGAACGTACAACGGCACCTTCACGATTTCCTCCACATCGATTCCCAATTTCGAACTCCAGGTGCCGGTCGCGTTGACCATTACTCCGAACGTCACGGTGACGGCGGCGCCCACGTCGCTCACCTTCAGCGAGGCGCAGGGCGGTCCCGCGCCCCCCGCGCAGACGGTGACCCTCGCCAGCACGGGCGGAAGCGCGAGCTTCGTTGCTTCGATCCAGTATCTGAACGGCAGCGGATGGCTGCAGGTCTCGCCTGGCAGCGGAACGGCCAGCGGACCGATCCAGGTCAACATCCAACCCAACACGCTTTCGCAAGGCACTTACAACGCCACAGTCACGCTGAATTTGCTCGGCGCCGCCACACCGTCCATCACGATTCCCGTTACGCTGACCGTCGGTCCGGCTCAAACCATAAGCGCCACGCCTAATTCGCTGAATTTCGCGTACCAGATCGGCAGCGCGGCTCCGGCGGGGCAAACGATCGCGGTTTCGAGCACCGGCGGCGCGGTAGCGTTTACCGTGGGCAGTAGCGTTACGGGCTCCGCGACGGGCTGGCTAAGCACGAACATCACGAGCGGAACCACCCCGCAGAATGTCACCGTTACCGTCACAACCACAGGGTTGGCAGCCGGAACCTACACCGGATCGGTCACCATCAGCGCGCCTACTGTTTCTTCCACCCCGACCACGATCCCCGTCACACTGGTGGTGAGCGCCGCGGCCGCACCTTCGGCCACGGTGGTAGAGAATGCCGCGAGCTTGATCGCCGGGCCAGTCTCGGCCGGCGGAATCGTCAGCATCTTCGGCAGCAATCTCGGACCGTCCACGCCTGCAAGCTTCACTCTCAACTCCAGCGGCGGCGTCAATTCTATTTTGTCGGGAGTGCAGGTGACGTTCAACAACAATCCCGGAACTCCGATTTACGTCTCCGCGACGCAGATCAATGTGATCGTGCCGTGGGAGATCAATGGGCAGCAGAGCGCCTCCATGGTGATCACTTATAACGGCGTGGAATCCAATCCCGTTACTCTTACAGTGCAATCTCAGTCGCCCGGCTTGTTTACGACCAACATGCAGGGCTCGGGGCAAGGTGCGGTTTTGAATCAGAATGGAACAGCGAACGGCTCGTCAACGCCTGCCGCCGAGAACAGCGTGATCGCGCTTTTTGGCACGGGAGGCGGCCAGACCTCCCCGCCGGGCGTGACCGGCTCGGTGACGCCGGTCCCCACAAGCGCATCCGGCCTGCTGAAAATCCCCGGAACCGTGACCGCGACCATTGGAGGTCAACCGGCGACGGTGGAATTCGCGGGCGCCGCGCCAGGTCTTGTGACGGGAGTCCTCCAAGTCAACGTCCAAATACCCTCCGGCATCGGCACGGGCACCTGGCCGGTGACGCTGAGCATCAACGGAGTACCCATGAGCAACACCTCGGCCACGATCGCAGTGCAGTAGGACAAGCTTCCGCTCGTCCCGGAAGTTTCTCTCCATGAACTTCCTATGGGGCGCGCGGAAGTTGTTGATTAAAAGAGAGTGGCACTGGGATGATGCTAGGTCGTGATGCTGACGAGTTTGAAACCCTGAGCAGCGGCTTTTCGTTCCAGTGC
Source organism: Bryobacteraceae bacterium (assembly GCA_036521975.1). GTDB lineage: Bacteria > Acidobacteriota > Terriglobia > Bryobacterales > Bryobacteraceae > Palsa-187. The sequence goes on along the minus strand of DATDGT010000105.1, from coordinate 8,586 downwards.
GACCAACTCGCGCCGGGCGCGCTGGCCCTCAAACGCCTGGGCCCCACGGTCGACCCACTCTTGACCGCGGGTGAACATGCGGTAGATCAGGCAGGCAAGATAGCGCGCCATGGCCTTAATGGCTTTGGGGGTTCCGCGCCGTGCACGTAACGAGCGGAAGCGGGCTCCCAGATAGCTGTCGCTAAATTGCAGAGTGTTCGCTGCCGTACGCAGCGCCGAGGCGACCCGGTTCTTGACTTTCTTGAGGGTCCCCTGCTTCAGAACTTTTCCCCCGCTCACGTCGCGGGCCGGGCACAAATTCAACCAGGAGGTGAAGTGGTCTTCATCTTTCCAGTGGCTGAAATCCGTCCCTAATTCCGACACCACCGTCTGCGCGGTCATCACATTGATGCCATCGATGCTGAGCAGGTTTACACCACAGATTCTTTTCAGTTCCGCCTCCAGATCGAAATGCGGTGCGTTCTTCTGCTTGTTCTGTTTTTTCTTCCGGGACTTTTTGGGGGCCGTGGCGTTTGGGCCCTCCTGCGGGATCTCCGTCACCTCACGTGCGGGCAGGTTGCCCAGCAGTGTTTGCAGACGCTTATCGCATTGCTGGATCTGTTTCTGAACGAAATCGTAGGCGTCTGCGGCTTGCTGCAGTTCGAACAACATGTCTTCCCGCCAATTCCCTTCCAGACTTCTCGCCACTTCCTCGGGGGTGGCCTGAATCCTGGGATCCCGCAGTTGCGCCAACCTGTGGGCATCCCTTTCGCCGCCCAGGATGGCTCGTATGATGGCCCGTCCCGTCACGCCGGTGATGTCGCTGATGGTATTGGACAGTTGCACGTTCATAGTGATCAGGCTCTTCTGCATGTGCTGCACTGTCCGCGCCGCTTCTTTGACGTGCCGGTCCCGCAAGCGCCACAAGCTGCGCAGCGCGCGGATGGCATCGGGGGGACGAAACGAGTTTCGCAACAAACCGTAAGTATGCAGCTTGAGCAGCCATTGGCTCTCCTGCACGTCGGTTTTGCGGCCGGGCAGGTTCTTGGTATCACGAGCATTCACCAGACACACCCGCAAGCCGCGTGCTTCCAGCACATCGAAGAGGGGGATCCAGTAGACCCCGGTGGACTGCATCACCACTTCCTCGATTCCTCGGCTTTTGAGCCAATCCGCCATCCGCTGCAGGTCCGCCGTCCAGCTTCCGAACTCTTGCACCGGTTGCGGATCTCGGCCGGGAGGCAGGGCCACGAAATGGCTCTCGTTGCCGACGTCGATGCCGGCCACGTTTCGGTTTACGATCTCCAGCCCCGGATCCTCAGCACTCAGCTTTCGCTCCAGTTCCCGCCGCTGTTTGCGGTTGAGCTGGCCCTCATTCAGGCGTTGAAAGGTGGTCTTCTTTCGCTGCGCCATATGCTACCCTCCTTATGGATTTGAAGTGGACCGGGTCCGCTCGGCGGGCGATAACTACGCCATCTCTCCAACGGGGTCGGGCCCGGCCTTTTGCAAGGACGGCCCGCCACCACTCACTGCAACGCCGCTGCCGAAGTCACGCTACATTACGAGCACAGAGGCATCAGGAAAATCTCGACCATAACTGTCGAACCCAGTCATCCCCAGCTTCTCAAACCAAGTTCAAGGCCCTCTGGAGTCGCGACTCGCGGCACGCGGCTACATTTCGTGCAGTTGGGTTGGGCAAGATGGTCGCATAGGCTTTAGCCTGTGGATTGATCGCGGAAATGAAATTTTTGTAATCAGATGGAGCAGAATGAGGCAGAATGAACCAGATGAAACGTTGCCGCGGCCAATCGGCCGCCGTAATGTACTTTGTATTACAAAGATGTTTTCATGGCACAGCTTTAGCCCCGCCATGGACAAGCTTCCGGTTGTCCTGCTGATTAATCCCTCGGGCCGGGAGGAGCGGCGCTCTTGATGACCGTCTGCGGGGCGGGTGGGCCGTTCAGCGGACTCAGCTTACCCCCAAGTTTGAAGCTCCATACCAGGTCGCCTTTCGCTTCCCGCAATCCGTCACGGCTGCCGCCGGCGGCGATGGCGACGTATTGCTCGCCGTTGATCTCATAGGCCGCCGCGGGCGCGTCGGCGCCGAAACCGGTTTGGAAGCGCCACAGCTCCTGACCGGTTTTGGAATCGAAGGCTCTGAAAAATCCATCGCTGCCGCCATGGAACAGGAGGCCGCCGGCGGTCGCCAGCACGCCGCTGCCAAAACCGGCGGGATAGGGAACTTCGGCCTGCCAGATTTTCTTGTTGGTTTTGGAATCGATGGCCGTGATGAGGCCATATTCGCGCGTCCCCGGTACGCTCACTCGGCCCGTGGGACTAAATTTCCGCGTCGCCACTTCGACCGCGAAAAACAAATAACCCGATCGCGGATCGTACGCGCCCGGAGCCCAATCGCCGGAAGCGGAGGGTTGCGCGATGTTGGTATCGCTCCACATCGGCGTGAACATGCAGCCGCGCTGGAATCCCTCCACGGGCTCGGCGCATTGCGGCGCGGTGGGATCGCCAGAGGGAATCGGCTGTGTCGCGACGGTTTTCTGACGAGGCTCTTGCGGCACCGGCTTCTCCTCGATCGGAAGCAGAGGCTTGCCGGTGACGCGGTCGAGAATGTAGACCCAACCTTGTTTGGAATGCGCCGCCAGAGCTTTGCGCGGCTGTCCGTTATAGACCTGATCGAAGAGAATCAGCGGAGTGGGCATATCGAAATCCCACAGGTCGTGATGAACGCTTTGGTAATGCCAGCGATACTTGCCCGTCGCGGCGTCCAGCGCCACCACCGAGTCAGTAAACAGATTGTCTCCGCCGCGCGCCGAACCGTTGTAGTCGGGCCAGGGATTGCCCGTGTTCACGTAAATGAGACCGAGATCGGGATCGATGGCCGGCTGCACCCACATCGCGCCGCCACCGGTCTTCCAGGAATCGCCTTCCCAGGTATCGTTTCCAGGTTCACCCGGAGCGGGAACGGCGTCCCAGCGCCAAACCTGATTCCCGGTCTTGGCATCGTGCGCGGTCAAGCGCCCCCGCAATCCGCCATCGCCGCCGGAAATGCTCATGTACACCAAGCCTTTGTAATATGTCGGCGGAAACGCGACGTATTTGCGAAATCCTTTCGGCACGTCTTCGCCGATTTCGTGTTTCCACATCAGTCTGCCGGTCTTCTGATCCACGGCAAAGAGGTAATTTACCGGCTCGGGATTCTGTGGCGGCGGCGCGCCAGCAGGCACCTTGCGAATATCCTGATATGCTCCGAATACCATCCCATCGCCCAGGCCGACTCCGCGCTTGGCTTTGTTGTCGGGGGTTTTCGGATCGGCGCCGGGAGAGAATTTCCAGAGGATCGCGCCCGTTTTTGCGTCCAGCGCAAACAGATCCTGCTCCCCGGTGGGCAAGTACATCACGCCATCTTTCACCACCGGAGTGGCTTGCTGCGAAAATCCCGCGCCGAAGCCGGAGTTCAGCCGGGTCATCCATGCGCCCTTCAACGTAGCGACGTTGGAGGCGTCAATTTGAGCAAGCGTGGAATAACGAGTGTTGCCCCAATCGCCTCCCACCAGCGGCCATTGCGCGCCGGCCGGTTTGCGAAAGTCGGGAGTTTGGGCGAGGAGCAGCGCAGGCGTCACAACTCCGATTGCAAAGAGTTTCATATTTGTCCTCCGCTAGTCTGCTGTCACCGAATTAATTGCACAGTTTCGCGCACCGACCGGAACCGCTCCCCGACGGTCCCGGATCTGTTTGAAAGACCGGACCGCTCCCTGACGGTCGCGGCTCTGAAGGCTTCACCGGGGCATCATATCACGAGCGCGACCCGGCCTGGACCTGGCGTCCTTTCAAGCCGAGGTGCGCCGCGGCGGCGAGAAGATGGCGATCGTTGGTCCACATTTCGAGAAGATTTTCCTCGAGGGAGGCGATGTGAATCGCGTCCAGCGTTCTGAGCGGCATTGCTTCGGGCAAGCTTCGAGTGAGCAGTTCGACCCGATGCAGGATTCGATCGGAGACGGGGATCAGCAGCCATGTGTCGGCACGAATGTCTTCGAGAAAATCTTCGCGCACCGTCAATGCGTCCTGGCGCGATAGAGTTCCCTCCCGGATCTTACGATGAATCACACAAGACAGTTCGGCGATACACAACGAGGAAGAGGCGACGCTCTCAGACGAGCGCGCCAGATCGCGTATCTCGCGGCTGCCCGGCTCGTTGACATAGCACTTGACTATGTAGGCTGTGTCGAAGTATGCGCCGCTCACCGATCGCGGTCTTCCGAAATGAATCGATCAGTGTCATTCGTCAGCGGCAAGGATCGAATGAACTCCTCCCGGTCCGGTAGCGGCCGGCCCCTCCGCCGTTCCGTCACCGGGCGAAGCTCCGCGATGGGCCTGCCGCGATACTCGATCACGTAGGTGGCTCCCTGCGCGACGTTCTTAATGAGCGCGCTGGTGTTGAGATGCAGTTCCCGGACACTCGCTCTTTCCATGAGACACATTGTAACACATTGCTTTAATGCGCACAACGCATTCGCTGTGCGCTTACCCTGCTTAATGCGCACAACGCATTCGCTGTGCGCTTACCCTGCTTAATGCGCACAACGCATTCGCTGTGCGCTTGCCGTTCGCCTGAGAATTGTTCGGTTCTGGGCGCACAAACATTACATGGCCCAAGCTGCTTGTCCCGACACATGGCTGACCCAAGACGATCATCTCCATTGGCTCGCTCTCCGCATGACTCCTGGACTCGGAACGCGGAAGGCTGGACAGTTGATCGGGGTGTTTCGTTCACCGCAGGCCATTTTTCGGGCCTCGCGCTCGGAGCTTGAATCCGCGGGCATCTCGGCAGCCGTGGCTCAGAGCATCGCGAGCGGTTGCGCCTTCGACGACGCCATCACCCAACATCAGAAGTTGATAGAGGCGGGCGCGGTGCTGATCCCACTGCCCGACCCGCGCTATCCTCCCAGGCTCCGGGATATCTTTGATCCACCACCCGTGCTGTTCGCGAAAGGCCGCGTGGACCTACTGCAAACGCTCATGCTGGCGGTCGTCGGAACGCGCCGGCCGACTTCTTATGGCACCGTTGCGGCGGAGCGGTTGGCCAAGGATCTTAGCGCGGCCGGGCTGACCATCGTCAGCGGAATGGCACGCGGAATCGACACAGCAGCGCATCGGGCGGCGCTCGATTCGGGCGGCAACACGATCGCGGTTTTCGGCTGCGGCGTAGACGAGCTTTATCCCGCTGAAAACAGGAAACTTGCTTTGGAAATCGCGGAAAAGGGGCTGGTTGTTTCCGAATTTCCCATGGGCACACCGGCTTACCCTCAAAATTTTCCCGTGCGCAACCGGATTGTCAGCGGCTTGGGCGCGGGGGTTTTGGTGGTCGAGGGCGGCGAGTATTCCGGATCGGGCATTACCGCCAAGCTGGCTGTCGAGCAGAATCGGGAGATCTTCGCGGTTCCGGGAAACATCACTTCCAAAATGAGCTGGGGGCCGAATCTGCTCATCAAACAAGGAGCGAAGCTGGTCCAGGAATGGAATGACGTGGTGGTGGAACTGCGCCCGGAAGATCGCCGAAGGCTGGTGGATCAATGCCGTAATCGTCTGAATTTAAATGAAATTGCAGAAAATGCGACTTCCGGAGGGGGCGCGGCATCTGATGGCGTGGGAATACCGAATCGGGTGGGAAAAGAGCTTTTGGCCGCCCTCTCCCTGGACGCGCCGGTCCTATTGGATCGGCTGATCGAAACGCTTCCCGGCCACTCCTCATCGGAGATTATTGCAGCTCTGTTCGAGCTGGAATTGAGTGGTTTAGTCCGGCAGCTTCCAGGCAAGAGCTTTCTAAAGGTCTGGGCGGACTGACGAGGTGTTCGATCCGGCCGGGCAGAACCGACCGGCGGCCAGCCGTGCTAAGATTTCGGTTGTTTCTTTCAGGAGGGTTTCGCACTCATCCCCTATGGCAAGCGAGAGGAATCTGGTCATCGTCGAATCGCCGGCGAAGGCGAAAACTATCGGCAAGTATCTGGGCAAGCGTTATGTCGTCAAGGCTTCCCTGGGGCACGTAAAGGATCTGCCCAAAAAGGACCTGGCCGTAGATGTAGAAAACGACTTTACGCCCGTCTACGAGATCATCGAGGGCAAGAAGAAACTCATCAGCGAGCTGAAACAGGAAGCCAGAAAATCGCAAGCCGTATATCTGGCGGCCGACCCGGACCGCGAAGGCGAGGCCATCTGTTACCACCTGCAAGAGGAGCTGGCCGACGGAAAAAAGGGCCCGAAGATCTTCCGGGTGATGTTCAACGAGATCACCAAGAATGCCATTCAGAAGGCGTTCGAAAAACCCTCGACGGTGAACCTTCATCTGGTCGACGCGCAGCAGGCGCGGCGCGTACTGGACCGGCTGGTAGGTTATAAGATTTCGCCTCTGCTGTGGGATAAGGTCCGGCGCGGGCTTTCCGCGGGGCGCGTGCAAACTGTCGCGCTGCGGCTGATTGTGGACCGCGAGCGTGAAATCCGCGCCTTCCAGAAAAAGGAATATTGGACAATCGACGTGAATCTGGCGGCCAAAAAGCCGCCGCAGCTTTCGGCGCGTCTGGCCAAAAGGAACGAGGAAAACGTCGAGATCCCGGACCAAGCGTCCGCGGATCGGATCGTCGCGGCTTTGGACGGGACACCTCTGGCCGGGCCAAGCTACATCGTCAAATCCGTCACGAATCGCGAGAAGCGCCGGAATCCGGTGCCGCCGTTCATCACCTCCACTTTGCAGCAGGAGGCGGCACGCAAGCTGCGCTTCAGCGTCAAGCGCACCATGATGCTGGCGCAGAAGCTTTACGAAGGCGTCGAACTGAGCAAGGATGAAGGCCCGGTGGGCCTGATCACCTATATGCGCACCGATTCGACGCGCGTTTCGAACGATGCTTTGGACGAAGTCCGCGGCATGATCGCCGAGCGTTACGGCGTGGATTATCGCCCGGCTTCGCCTAATGTGTATAAGAGCAAGAAGGAGGCGCAGGACGCGCACGAGGCGATCCGCCCCACCTCTTCCCTGCGCGCCCCGGAAACCGTCGAGAAGTTTCTTGCAGAAGACGAGATGAAACTTTACCGGCTGATCTGGATGCGGTTCGTGGCTTCGCAGATGACGCCCGCCGTCTTCGATCAGACCACCATCGAGGTTGCCGCTCAAGGCAAGGACGGCCACGCGTATCTATTCCGCGCCACGGGAAGCGTACCCAAATTCGACGGGTTCCTGAAGGTCTACGAGGAAGGAAAAGACCAGAAGGATGCAGACGACGATGAATTGAAGAGCAAGCTGCCCGCCGTGACGGAAGGCGAAGTCCTGAAGTTCCGATCCATTGCCCCCGAGCAGCACTTCACCGAGCCTCCTCCGCGCTTCACCGAAGCCACTTTGGTGAAGGAACTGGAAGCCGACGGCGTCGGGCGGCCGTCCACCTACGCCTCGATTCTTTCCACCATCCAGGAACGCGAATATGTTCGCAAAGAGGCAGGCAAGTTCTTCCCCACCGAATTGGGAATGGTGGTGACGGATCTGCTACTCGAAAGCTTCGACGATCTATTCGACGTGACATACACGGCCCGCATGGAAACCGAGTTGGACGACATCGAGGAAGGCAAGCTCGATTGGCGCATGGCCATGAGCGATTTCTACGAGCGCTTCCAGAAGGACCTGGAACACGCTGAACGCCACATGACCGACATCAAGCGGATGGAGCGGCCGACGGACCTGGTTTGCGAAAAATGCGGCAAGCCGATGGTGATCAAATGGGGGAAGAACGGCAGTTTCATCGCTTGCACGGGCTATCCGGAATGTAGAAACACGCGCGATTTACCTGTGGATTTGCCGGATATCGAAAAAGCCGATTTGACCGAGCAGGACGAGACCGTTTATTGCGAAAACTGCGGCCGTCCCATGGTGCTCAAGAAAGGCCGCTTCGGGCAATTCATGGCGTGCTCGGGTTACCCGGAGTGCAAGACCACCAAGCAACTGGGCGAATCGCAAAAACCCAAAGACGTGCCGCTGGACGAAAAGTGTCCGCAGTGCGGCAATCAGATGGTGAAAAAATATGGCCGCTACGGCGAATTCGTCGCGTGCAGCAATTATCCCGCGTGCAAACACGTCAAGCAGAAGACCATCGGCGTGAAATGCCCGAACTGCTCGGAGGGCGAAATCGTGGAGCGGCGATCCAAGCGCGGCAAAACGTTCTATGGCTGCAACCGTTATCCCGATTGCGATTTCGTCGCGTGGGGCAAGCCGATTCCCGAGCGCTGCCCCGAATGCGGGGGCGGCTATTTGATCGAGAAATATTTAAAGGCCGGACCGGTCGCGCAATGCGCAAACCCGGAGTGCAAGTTCAAGAAGCCTCTGGAGCAGCCCGTGGAAACGCCGGCGTAGATCGGACGAAAATGTCTCACGCAAAGACGCAAAGGACGCAAAGAAATTCTTCGCCTTCACAATAACGAAACATCTATGACCGGGGCCGTGCACCCCCGACGATGAAAATACGCGAGATAATGCAGGCGTGTGAGGGGAGCGGTCGGCTTGGGTAATGGCGTTAGCCCGTAAACGAAACTGACTGGATCCGCGTGCAGGAA
>DATDGT010000104.1:0-39392 GCA_036521975.1 Bryobacteraceae bacterium | reverse complement strand
GCTTTTTCCTCACTCCAGACAGGGAGCGCAGGGGCGCTTCACGCCGAAGGCGGCACCGATACTGCTCCACTCCCCACCTTGCTGGTCCAGACGAGCCATTCAATACCCATAAGCCGGCCATTCCGGCAGCGGTTTAGTCCGAGGAGTCACAGACCCTTCAGAAAAGCCAGCAGGTCATCGTCGGGCTGATAGCGGCCCGCCGTGGTGCTGATCGGCGTGGTTTTGGAAAGGACCTCCTCTTTTGATACGCAGATTGGCGTCCAAGTAGATCTGCGTTGTTTCGACGGATTCGTGGCCGAGCCAAAGTGCGATTAAGGTCCGATCCACCCCCGCCTGCATCAACTCCATCGCCGTGTTTTGGATCGCGAACTCGTACGAGCGCCGCGATTCCAGCGACGTCAGACTATTCAGTACAGCAGATTTCGCATGTTGCAGGTCCGGCAAACGCAACACGGATTTTGGGGATTGACGACGGGATTTCTTCATGTGTGCGGGCTCCATACCCGTAACCTGATTAACGGCCACAGGGTGCGCCCGGAGCAAGCCGACGTGGTGGTGTGGAGGCGAAAGGATGCTGGCCAAGTTGCCGGGACTGATCTCTCGTCGGGCTTCGAATTTACCTCTTAAAAGATTATTGAGTGGCCACTGAGTCCGCTCCATCTTCGGCAAGAGAGAGCCCGAACCATATGGGAGAAAATGCAACTGGAATAGCACGGAAGTCTGCTAAAATGCTTCCAACTTCCATTGCATCCCTTATACCAACGCCTGAAGGAACTCGATCCTGACACATTCGAAAAGCTCTGCTTCCACCTTGTCAAAGCGCGTTTCCCTGGTGCCGAGATTTGCCACGTGGACGGAGCGGCGGGAGACGAAGGACTGGATCTCTTCCTAGGGAACCTGGATTCCGGCCCGACGATCTGGCAATGCAAGAGCTTCCCGAACGGAGTCAAAGAATCTCAGAAGGGCCAGATCCGTCAATCACTAAAGAAGGCGCTGAAGTATAACCCGCGCCTCTGGGTGCTCTGCCTCTCCGTAGACATGGACGCCGCTGCCCATCGCTGGTTCCAACGCTTTCGGCAGTCTCATCTTCAGCACGTCGCTATCGGCCTCATGCAGGCCTCCCATATCATCCAGGAGCTTTTCTACCGTACCACGATCCGTGAGATGTTCTTCCCCCAAGCCATCATGGATGTACAGGCATTTCTCGAGACTGTCACTAAGACCAACAGGTTGTCGACTGAGGAACTCGCCACACTTAACGCCGGGAACCTTGACCTCTACCTGAAGCGCCTAGAGGAAGCGGACGCCCGCTTTTCGTACGAGGTCAGGTACGCTCGGAACATATCTCTTGCGCAAACGCCGCGACCCGGCCAAATTGCGTCCTTCTCCGACGGCACCAAGGCGGTTGACGTGTTTGCGCGTGACGTCGAAGCCCTGAAGCTGAATCCCCCAAAAGCGCGTGTTACGGTCATCGGCACGGGCGTGGAAAAAATGAAGGAGTTCATTCGCACCGGCCGGCCGCAGGAGATCGGCGCAGGAGAACTTGAAGACTACACCACCGATTTCGGGTTCCTCCAGTTGTCCAAAGACCAGATAAAAGAGACAAAGCTGCTCCTCGGCCCTCCGGCGGGAGCGCGGCTTTCTTTGCTCACTCGCGCCACTTTTGGGTCCGGCTCGGATGCGGTCACATATGAATGCATCAAGCTCGAGACCAAGCGCTTCGGCCAGGAGGAAACGGAATTCGAGACTACGGACGCGCCGCCGTTCCACATGTCGATCATAGTCCGGCGTTCGGCGCCGGGTTCGGTGAACTTCGAGAAGCGTTGGGCAGGGGTGGACGTCCACGATGCCCAGAAGTTCATGCGCGCGATGAAAGCGGCAGTCAGCGCGGGCTTTGAATTGTACGATCTCGAAAGGTCACTGGCATTGATTAAGGGCGGCCCCACAGTTAAAGTGCTCCCCTGGTTCTCCGCGTACGATGAGCTCATTAAAGATGCCGTCCGGGTGGCGGACTTCTATAGGGTCGATTTGCGAATGCCAGAAGAACCGAAGGTTGAAGACCTTGAGTCACTTTCGCTCCTGGCGCACTTGATCGACGGGACTGTAACCCTGGATATCAAGACTATGACCTTCACGCTGACCAAGACCGCCAATGTCGGGCAAGCTCAAGCCGAGACTTTCCGTGGCGAGGGTAGCTACCTGATCAGACTGCCTGAGTACTTCGAAAGACCCGTGTTATTCGGCGTTCCGGTTTGCACTGGGCCGGTCATATATCATATTGCTGCCGCGCGCTTCGGCAATCCGGAGCAGAGTTATCGCTTCTTCGAGAAGGCACCTATCGGCACAAAACGCACCCTAATGCTCAAGCCTCTCTGCCCCGTGCAGGCCCGAGCCAGCCCGCAGAACGCGGATTGCTCCGCACAAACGCGCTAGGCCCCCCCCCGGCGATGTGCTCAGAGCCGTTTGCGCTAGGATTAATCCCGTGAGTCCCCTTACGTTCCCAAAGCGCTGCCGGCAGGTTTGGGTAGGCGGTTGGGACCCGCACTCGGAACCGCGATCGATGCCTTTACCACGCCGTCCTCGGAAGAGTATTGCAGTTTGAAGCCGAGCTGCCGGCAGACGTCTTGCATTGCGCGATTTTCGGGCAGAATGCTCCCGAAAACCCGGGCGATACCTTCGCCCGGGGCCAGCGAGATCAGCCGGCGCAGAAGCTCCGTACCCAAACCGCGCTCGTGCCAGGCGTCGGAGACGAGCACGGCAAATTCCGCCTCGCGTGCATCGGGCTCCCGTGTCAGCCTTCCCACCGCAACGATCTCCGCGTTCGCCGGCTCCGCTACCAGGACCATCTCGCGATCGTAATCGACGAAGCAGATGCGAGTGAGGCGATCGTGAGTCACGCGAGCGCTCAGCGGCAGGTGATGGAAATAGCGCAAATAGACGCTGCGATCGCTGAGCGTTTCGTGGAAGCGCACCATTTTGGGCTCGTCCTCGGGGCGGATGGGGCGAAGGGTCACATGCGCGCCCTCGCGCGTGGTCCATTGTTCGATCCAGGCGGAAGGATAAGGGCGAATGCTAGAGCGCGGCAGGTCGCGATCGGCAATCGCCCAATCGTGAAGCACGACGCGCGCGTCCAACGCGACAATTCCGGCCGGCGAAGCCAGCAGCGGATTGATGTCGATTTCTTTGATCCGCGGGTTTTCCGCGACAAGCTGGCTGAAGCGCACGAGAATCTGCTCCAGGGCGACGCGGTCTACGGGCGCGCGCCCGCGGACACCGGCCAGCGCCTGGTAAATCGTGGTCCGCTCCATCATCCGGCGGGCCAACGTGGAGGTCAGCGGAGGCAGCGCGATTGCACGGTCGCGGAAGACTTCCACCAATTGCCCTCCCAGGCCGAATAAAAGCACAGGGCCAAATTGCGGATCGACGCTGGATCCGAGGATCAGCTCATAGCCGTCGTTAAGGCGAGCCATCGGCTGAACGGTTACGCCTTCAAAATCCTCCGCGCGAGCGCGAGCGGAAACACTGGATTGAATCCGCTTCCAGGCGCCACGCACAGCCAATTCATCGCGCAGATCCAACTCCACTCCGCCTACGTCGGTCTTATGCGTAATCGCTCGCGAATGGAGTTTCACAACTACGGGGAATCCCATGTCGCGCGCGATCTCGACCGCTCGATCTTCTGTTAACGCGATCTCGGTTTGCGCGGCCGGAATGGAGTGAGCCGCAAGCAATCGCTTCGATTCATACTCGGTGAGAAGTGTGCGGCCATCGGCACGCGCGCCATCGAGAATGATCGCGGACGCTTCGCGATCGACCGTTGCGTCTGCCAGCTCCGGTGTTTCGTATAGGGCGCGAAGATTGTGACTATAATGCCACATGTAGGCGAAGGCGCGAGCGGCCGTGTCGGGAAAGGGAAAGGCGAGAATGCCGGCGGCATGAAGAATCTCTTCGGCGCGAGCCACGCTGGCGCCTCCCATAAAACTGGCCAGCACGGGCTTGCAGCGCGTGTGGGCGAAGGGCCGCACGCGCTCGGCAACCTCCGATGGGCTGGTCATGCCCTGCGGCGCGAGCGACACGAGCAATCCGTCCACGCCCGGGTCGCGCGCCACTATTTCCAGCGCTTGTGCGTAGCGTTGGGGCGGCGCATCGCCAATGATATCGACCGGGTTGTGACGGCTCCAGTGTGGCGGCAAAACCTTATTCAGCTCGGCGATGGTTTCGAGCGAAAGCTCGGCCAACTCGCCGCCTTCGGCGATGAGGGCGTCGGTGGCCAGGACTCCCGGCCCTCCGGCATTGGTGACGATCGCTAAGCGCGGACCCTTCGGGCGTGGCTGGTTGGCAAGCGCTTCCGCCATAAAAAATAAGTCGCTGATGCGGCGCACGCGCAGAACGCCGCAGCGGCGGAGCGCGGCATCCAGCACTTCGTCGCTTCCGGTAAGCGCGCCGGTGTGGGAGGATGCGGCTCGGGCGGCTTGCTGGCTCCGGCCGGCTTTGATCACGATGATCGGTTTGGAGAGGGCGACCTCTCGCGCGGCGGAGAGAAACGCTTTTGCATTGCCCACCGATTCCATGTACATCAGAATTGCGTGGGTGCGGGGATCCCCGCCCAGATAGTCGATGAGATCGCCCCATCCCACGTCGAGCATGGAGCCGGTGGAAACGAACGCGCTGAAACCCACTCTTTCGCGCAGACTCCAATCGAGAATCGCGGTGCACAGGGCCCCGCTCTGGCTGAGGAAGGCGATGGAGCCGGGCAGGGGCACGGCGCCGGCGAAGGTGGCGTTTAATCCGGCCAGCGGCGCCATCAAGCCTAGACAATTCGGCCCAACGATGCGCACGGAGCCGCGTTTTGCGAGAATCTCGCGCTCCAGCTCGGCGCCACGCGCGCCGGTTTCTTTGAATCCGGCCGAGATGATGATCGCCGCGGGAACCTTGGCCGCCGCGCACTCGGCGACGATGCCGGGAACGGTTTCAGCGGGCGTAGCGATGATGGCGAGATCGACCTCTTGAGGAGCCGCGCCAATCGAGGGAAAAGCTTTGATACCGAGGACGCGATCCCGCTTCGGATTTATGGGATAGATTTTGCCTTGGAACGAAGAGAGGTTGGTGAGAATGGTGCGCCCGACGCTCGGATTCGCCTCCGTGGCGCCGATCACGGCGACGCTCGAGGGAGCGAAAAACTGCTCTAGGGGGCGGAGCGTCATTTTTCCACCCTACCGCGCACCGGCAACCCACGGCTGCGCGAAATGGCGCAACATCCTGAGTCAAGACGCAGGCCGGCCGTCCAAGCACAACGAAAATAAGAGAGATAAACGTGGTCCCTCGCCTGCGTATATTCCAGCCGGAGGGAAGATCAAATGAAGAGAATCGGGGCGGTGGCGCTGGGCGCGGTGGTTGTGGGGTTGCTGGCATGGGCCGCACAAACGCCGCCGCCCCAGGGGGGCGAGGAACGGCGCTTGATCAACTCGCTGGAAGGGCAGGCGTTGTATCACGAATACTGCGCCGTCTGTCACGGCGAGAAAGGCAAAGGCGACGGGCCGATGGCGCGAGCGCTCAAATCGCCCCCCGCCGATTTGACTCGCATCGCGATGCGCAACGGCGGCACGTTTCCTTTGAAGAAAGTGGAGCGCATCATTTCCGGCGATGCTCCGGTCGCGCCAGGTCACGGGACGAGTGAAATGCCGGTGTGGGGGCCTATCTTCTCCCAAATCGCCTGGGACGTCGATCTCGGCAATATTCGCGTCGCCAATCTGGCCAAATATGTCGAATCTCTACAAAAGTAGGATCAAGCGTCAGTAGACAGCACCATCAGCTACGCCAAGACCACAGGAAGGATAACCATATGAAACTCTCACCTACTGAATTCGAGCAGCTCGCTCGCACGCACGAAACCGCCGAGGATCACGTCAAGCTAGCCGCCCACTTCAACGCTCACGCCGAAGAACACGAAAACGACGCCAAGCTCCATGAACAACTGGCGGACCACCTTGCCGGACATCACGGTCTTGCCGAGGCCGGGCTGGCCGGAGAATCGCGGCACTATGCGGCGCATTCGCACGAGGCCGCGGAAGCTATGCGGAGTCTGGCTAAAATTCACGAGAGCCTGGCCAAAGGGCATCGCGTAAGAGTTTAGGCGTACCGGAGCCAGCATGCCTGAAGTTGCCACAGAAGAACGCGTCGCCACGCCTCTCCAAGCGGACGCGGTAAGCAGCCCGCACGCCGAGGAGCACGAAGATCGCCGGCGTGATTGGATCCGGGTCGCTTTTGTCGCGGCTGTCATCGCGCTGGTCTGGTTCCGCGCTATACCGCGCGTCCGCGGCGTAGATTTCCTGGCCCTGGCAGGCATCCTGATCGGTGGATTTCCGATCTTCAAAGAGGCGCTGGCCGACCTGATAAAAGGGCGCATGACCATGGAGCTCTCCATGACCATCGCGCTGGTGGCAGCCTCCGCGATTGGGGAGTTCTTCACCGCCCTGCTGATTACCATCTTTGTTTTGATTGCCGAAATCATCGAGGGGATGACGGTGGGCCGCGGTCGCGGCGCGATTCGCCAGCTTCTCGATTTGCTTCCTCAAACCGTCGAGGTTCGCTCTGATGG
Organism: Bryobacteraceae bacterium; assembly: GCA_036521975.1. GTDB lineage: Bacteria > Acidobacteriota > Terriglobia > Bryobacterales > Bryobacteraceae > Palsa-187. The sequence continues at coordinate 32,794 of DATDGT010000104.1, read as the reverse complement.
AGAAGTCGGCCCTCGCGAGCTCTCTCACGTGAAACTCGGCCAGGTCGTGCTGGTGCGTCCGGGCGGGCGCATCCCGGTGGATGGCATCGTCGTCGATGGACATTCGTTCGTCGATCAGGCCACCATCACGGGCGAATCGATGCCCGTGGAAAAGATTTCCAGCTCCCGAGTGTTTGCGGGCACTCTCAATCAATCTGGAGTGCTTGAAATCCGTGCCGACCGGCTCGGGCAGGACACCGCCTTCGGGCGAATTATCGAGTTGATCGAACGCGCCGAGCGGTCCCGCGCTCCCATTGAAAAAATCGCCGACCGCCTGGCCGGTTATCTCGTCTATTTCGCGCTCGGCTGCGCGGCGCTCACCTTCTGGATCACTCGCGACGCCCGCTCCACGATCTCCGTCATTGTCGTGGCGGGAGCCTGCGGCATTGCGGCGGGAACTCCGCTGGCGATCCTCGGTGCCATCGGTCGCGCCGCTCAAAAAGGCGTGATCGTCAAGGGCGGCCGGTATCTGGAAGGACTGAGCAACGCGAAGGTGGTCGTGCTAGACAAAACCGGCACGCTGACCCTGGGCGTACCTAAGGTGGTGGAAGTCCACGCGGCGGACGGTGTTGACCCCAAACGGGTGGTGGCCGTTGCAGCCTCCGCTGAACGGTTCTCCGAACATCCGCTGGCCAAAGCCGTTGCCGCGAAGGCTCGGGAATGGTCCATCCCAGCAGGCGAGCCGCGGGATTTTCAATACTTCCCGGGCAAAGGCATTGTATGCCAAGTGGACGGCGCGCGCACGATCGTCGGAACCCGCGCTCTCCTTTTAGAGGAGCAGATTTCCCCGCCCGGCGTAGGAACACCTACCCATGCGAATTCGCAAATTCTGGTCGCCTCCGCTGGGAACTATCTGGGTTCGTTGGAGATCGCCGACGTGGTGCGAACCGAAGCTGCCGCAGCGATTACCGAGCTAAGGAATATGCACTGCCGCACAGTCCTGCTGACGGGCGATCACAATCACATCGGTGAAGCCATCGCCAGACAGCTCGGCGTCGACGAGGTTCATTCCGAACTGCTCCCGGAACACAAGGTGGAATGGGTGAGAGACCTGCGCCTCGCAGGCAAGTACGTAGTCATGCTGGGCGACGGCATCAACGACGCCCCCGCCCTGCTCGAGGCGGACACAGGCGTCGCCATGGGTTCGGGCACGGAGGTGGCGCGCGAGAGCGCCGATGTGGTGCTGCTTGGCAACGACCTCCTGCGATTCACCCAAGTGCTCGGGATCGCGCGCCGCTGCCGCAACATCATTTACGCGAATTTCGCCGGGACCCTTATCGTCGATGGCGCCGGCGTGCTTCTGGCAGCCTTCGGAATGCTGAACCCGGTATTCGCCGCTCTCATTCACGTGTCCTCGGAGCTTCTCTTCATCGGCAACTCAGCGCGCCTGTTGCCGGCGCTGAATCGAGACTAGGATGCATATCACGGAAGGCTTCCTCCCGATTTCGCATTGCATCGCCTGGGGCGCGGCATCGCTGGCTCCCACCGTTGTGGCTGTGCGTTCCATCGCCAAGAATCTCGAGCACAAACGCGAGAACCGCGTCCTGTTGGCCGCTTCGGCGGCATTCCTGTTCACGCTCAGTTCTCTCAGAATGCCCTCGATCACGGGTAGCTCCTCGCATCCCGCGGGCACTTCCGTGGGAACGTACCTGTTTGGCGCTGGCGCCATGCCTGCGCTGGCGCTCATCACGCTGGTGTTCCAGGCGCTGTTATTGGCGCATGGCGGGTTAACCACGCTCGGAGCGAATTTATTCTCGCTCGGCATCGCGGGGCCTTGGGCCATGTGGCTGGTGCTGCGCTTCTTGCTCAAAGCAGGTTGGAGCCGGGACCGCAGCATCTTCGTTTCGACCGTGGCCGGAGACCTGGCTACTTACGTGACCACCGCGTTCCAACTGGCCTTGGCCTATCCCTCCGCCCATGGCGGGTACTTGGCATCGTTTGCGAAGTTCATCGGGATTTTCCTGATCACGCAGGTTCCCATAGCGCTAGCGAGGGAGTGCTCACCGTTGCGCTGTTGCGCGCTCTACCAGAAAGAGAGATGAGCGGCTTTCACCAAGCCGCGACTGAGTCCCGAGAGACGGGATGGGCGTGGAAGGCGACCGCGATGTTAGGGGTTTTGGCGGTCCTGGTGATGGGAATGTTCTTTCTGAACCGTGCTGGCGCGCCTCTGGGCACCGACGATCGGGCGGAGAATGCGATCCGCGTCCTGCGTCCCGGCTATCATCCGATCGCAGTCCCGTTCTTCCAGCCTGGTCAAACGGCAGAAGGGTTGCTTTTTGTGCTCCAGGGGTCGCTGGGTATTGCAATCCTCGGTTGGGTCATTCACCGGCTGCGGCGCAGACGTCCCGAAAAAAGAGAAGAAGGCCAAGCAGTAGCTGCGCGGCGACACGGCGTGCATTTGCACCCGCATCTGAGCGACATCGCCTTCACAAATCGGTGGCGGAGTCGCAACCCTTGGGAAAAAGTTTTGTTCGGCGCCGGTTTTCTGAGCGTGACCCTGCTGGTCCCAGCGCCGTGGTGCCTGTTCGTCGCATTGATAGTCTCGGTGGCGGCCGTCGCCGGGGCGCAGATCCCACTGAGGGGCTGGCTGGCAGTTTTGTCGGTGCCGCTGTCGTTCGCCCTCCTCACCGCGGTGGGAATCCTGTTGCAATTCGGCGGTTCGCTGTCGCAGTTCGGCGTGAGTATCGATTGGAGCGCCCTGCCCACCGCCATCGGGCTGTTGGTCCGATCATTCGCGGCGATCTCCTGTCTGGCGTTTATCGGCTGGACCACACCGTTAATGGAACTGATCCCAGTGGGCGCGCGCGCCGGCATTCCGCCGGTCCTGGTCGATTTGGCGCTCATGATCTACCGGTTTCTGTTTGTCATGACCACGACGCTGACCGAAATGCTCCGGGCCCAATCCTGGCGTTTGGGCCGGGCGGATTTTAAGAGCCGGATGCGCGCGGCCTCCATGCTGGCTGGAGGCCTGTTTGTGCGCTGCATCCACCGAGTGCGGCGGCTCGAAGACGGAATCGAGGCCCGGGGCTACGACGGACATTTGTGGGTGTTGGCGCCGGAACGCGGCGCTTCTGTGTGGGTACTCGGCGGAACACTGGCCCTTCAGATCTCCATCCTGCTTGCCGGGCTTTGGGTTGCCAGAGAAGCGGTTTGATATGGTTCTCGAAGCTCGCAACGTGTCGTTCGCTTACGGACCGGGGAAGTGGACCATCCGCAATTTAAGCTTTCAATTGCCGGCCCCGCGGCGAGTTTGCCTTCTCGGCGCCAACGGGGTCGGCAAGTCGACGCTCATGATGCTGATCAACGGAACGCTGCGGCCACAGAAAGGCGAGATGCTCGTTCTGGATAAATGCATCGACTATTCCCGCTCCGGACTGAAGGAGTTGCGGCGCCGCGTGGGAATCGTTCTCCAGGATCCGGACGACCAATTGTTTGGAGCCACCGTGGAGCAGGATGTCGCGTTCGGACCCTTGAACAACGGAATGGAGCCGGCTCAAGTCCGTTCGCTGGTGCACGAGACCCTGGTCAGGCTCGGCATTGTGCACCTGGCCGACCGGCCCATTCATGCGCTCAGTCTGGGCGAGAAGAAGCGCGTCGCGCTCGCCGGGATTCTGATCTTGCGACCCAGCATCATTCTGCTGGATGAGCCAACCGCCGGACTGGATTTCGCGGGAATTTCCGCGATGGTCGCCCCGCTCAACGATCTCTATACGGCGGGAACCACTTTAGTGGTCAGCACGCACGATACCGACCAGGCTTATGAATGGGCCGACGAAGGCTGGATCCTCCTGAATGGCTCGTTCGCAGCCCAGGGGCCCATCGCCGACGTGATGCAACATGAGGCGCTCCCGCAGGCGCATCTCCGCGTTCCCGCCATGGTGGAATTGGGCCGCGCCATGTGGGAGGCTAATCCACAGCTCGCGGACCGGTCTCTGCCAAGGAATCGGGAGGAGATGCTCGCATGGATCCCGGTCCTTGCAGCTCCCGCCCATTGCACGAATAAGACCCGGACGCCGAATGTAGCCGCTCAGGCGCTCGCCGCCGGTTCGTTCTCCTCCGTTTCTTGAGAAGGCCTTTGAACGTTCCGTCGAATCTGAATCGCCAAAACCAAGCTCGCCGCAAGCGTGGCAGCACCCAAAGCCACATGACCAATCGTGGAAATGATGACGGAGGGCGGAGCGGTATTCTCGGGCGCCAACGTCTCGGTCGTGATCGCCGCGATTCCGAGAAGGACCTGCGCGAGCGCTACGGAGAGCAATGCTATGGCAGATGAACGAAGCGCACGATGTTTCGGATAGGGTTGCATAGTGCACATCCCAAAAAGCAGAACCAGCAGCACGACTAGCATCGCGCCGACGATATGCCAAGTGAGGCCCATAGCTTTATGGCGAAACGCCACGCCAAGCATAACCTGGGCGAGCACAAAAGCCGGCATGACGGCCGCCATGGATCGCAGCGACGGCCATCCCTGGTCCATCACGACCTCCGGGCCGAGTTGCCATCCATGAGAGGTGCATAAGGCGGCTATAGCAGTAACTGCAAACAGCACCTGTGCAAGGATCGCATGCGTGATTGGAGCCAAGAATTCGCCGAGGGCGGTCTCCCCCAGCGCAGCAGCCAGAAGTGCTAACCCCAGGCCGCGCCGCTGAGCGGCCACGAGCCAGACGGCTAGAACCACAATGAGAACGGCTGCTATGCGTCCTACCCAGGAGTGGACCTGTTCAATGAAGGGGGAAATGGGAGGCGCGGCGCGAGCGCTGGTGACCCATGCGCCCAACATGATCGTTGTAAAAGTCAGCGCCGCAACTATAACCGCGAAAGGATGCAACCAGCGCTTCACGTGGCCGGCGACCGCGACCGCCCCGCCGAAGAGGAATGCGAAGGGAACAGCGAGGATGAGTTGCTTCGACATAGAAGGTCCGTTCTTGCTTGGCACGAACAGTGCCGTTTGGAAACGTTGCAAATCGGCGGAAACCGCTCTTACGGCGTTGAGCCGCGGCCATTTCCCCATCTGGCTTGGGTGAAAAGACGCAGGTCCAAAGCTTGGCATCGTCGCCGGTGGGCATTCGTTCGTCGATCAGGCCAGCATCACGGGCGAAATCGACGTCCGTGAAAAAAGTTTCCAACTCCCGAGTGCTTGCGGGCACCCGCAATCAGTCCGGAGTGCTTGAAATCCGCCCAGAACCCGCCTGCTCTTGACATCATTTAGGCGATGCGACGCTTTCCTTGGAATGACTCGCGAGCTTCGTGTCCTTCCTGGGCTGGAGCAATACCCTGCCTCGGAAGACTGGGCTTAGGAAATCCCGGATTGCGTCAACGCCCGACCTACTGGGGGATATCGCGCAGACGCCAGCACGCGTTTAGCACGCAGCGATCGACCAAATCCTTTGATTTGAGAGGGAAGGCTTGTGGATAGGCGAGTGCATGCTCCTTTGCGTTAGGGAATCGCAAAGCGAAAGGAGAAAGAGTTATGCATCAAGATTCCATCACTCCGAAGACATTAGCGTGGATAGGGAGTCTCGCCCTTCCACTGGCCGGATTCCTCGCGCTGCCCGCCCGGGCGGGCGACGTTCCGGATAACGAACAAGTCACCAAGCTCCTCTCCGAGACCAAGACCATGGCGTTTCAGTTGAAAGAAGACGCCGGCATTATGGAGAGCTTCACGCGCATGAACGTGAGTTTTGAGAGTCAGGCTGTCGCGATTAATGAATTCAAGGCTCATGTCAACGCCCTGCGCAAGCAAGAGGCGAAGCTGCAGGAAGCGAAAGGCGGCGCTGCTCCGTGGCAAAAAGCGGCTATCGTAAGTATCACTCCGTTTCTGGATGAACTGCAGGGCTACACCTTCGCTATCATCGACCACCTCAATGGCACGCCCAAGCACAATTTCGCCGAGTACAAGGACTATCTCGAAGCCAATGCCGACTATGCGTCAGATCTGGCCGCCGTGATCGCCGATTATGTGGATTACGGGAAGACCAAGGAAAGATTGGCGCGGTTGGGCGCTAAACTGGAAGTTCCTACCCGCTGACGCTTTGCTCGGCTTTACGGTGCCCGGAGGGCGGGCGTTAAGCCCACCCCCCGCCTTCGACCCTGGGGCCACCATGCTGAACATCAAACACATTCTTTTCCCGATGGATTTTTCGCCCCGTTGCTGGGCGGCCGCACCATATGTGAGAGACATGGCCGCTCGATTTGGCGCCAAAGTCACCCTTATTGGTGTTGCGCCGCCCTTTGTCAACGCCGCGGCCGATACGGTTCCCGTAGTGATCGGCACGAATGAGCTTTTGCGGGATTTAAGAGAACGCCTCAATTTCACGCTCGTTACCCAGTTCTCCGATTTACAAGTCGAGTGCGCGACCGAGATGGGCGATCCAGGGCACGTCATCGCGAACTTCGCGAAAAACGGCGACGTCGACCTGATTATGATGCCCACACGTGGTTACGGGCCTTTCCGCAGCCTGCTTCTTGGATCGGTAACCGCCAAAGTGCTGCACGACGCCGAATGCCCGGTGTGGACGGCGGCGCATATCGAAGATGCGCCGATTGCCCAGCGCGCGGAGACACGCGCAATTCTGTGCGCTGTTGACGGAGCCAAGAAGAGCGTAGGACTCATCAAATATGCCGCCCAATTCGCAAACCACTGCGGGGCAAGCGTGCGCCTGGTACACGTAATCCCCGAGTTCGATGCCGTCGCGGCGCGCCAGGCCGGTGCAGAATTTGAAGAATCCGTGCAGCTGCAAACTCGCAAGACCGTCGAGGCTTTGCAGTGGAGGGCGAAATTAAGATCGCCGGTAAGCGTAGCCGTAGGCGACATCGCCGAGGGCGTTCGAGAAGAAGCCCGTCGTCACGCGGCCGACCTGGTGGTAATTGGACGAGGCGTCCTGCAGGAAAAGCTGGGCCGGCTGCGAACGCACTCGTACGGCATTATCCGGCGTTCGCCATGCCCAGTGCTGAGCGTTTGAGGAACAAATAGGTAAGGACGGAAATCCAATGACATTCGACAAGAGTCAGCCAGTGAGTGAGATTGCGGTTGAGAACCCAGCGGCCGTGCGTGTATTCGATAAGTTCGGAATCGATTATTGCTGCGGCGGCAAACGGTCGCTCCAGGAAGCCTGCGAGAATGCGAATGCGCCGATCGACCGGGTGGTGCAGGCGCTGCGTGAATTGCAGGCGAACAACATGCGTCACGAAGAACGACAGTGGACGACGAGTGCTCTGGCGGAGCTGACGGCGCATATCGTCGACCGCCACCATCGCTACATTCGGGATGAGGTCCCGCGAATCGAAGGGCTCCTCCAGAAGGTTGTGGACCGCCATGGAAAGGCGCACCCTGAACTCATGAGGATCCAGGAAACGTTCCGGGCCTTATCAGGGGAGTTACTGGCTCACATGATGAAGGAAGAACGCATCCTGTTCCCGTTTCTTGAAGAGATGGAGACCGGGGCACGCGTGGAGCGTGCGGCGCCCCTGCCATGTTTTGCTTCTATCGAGCTGCCAATCAGCCGGATGCTGGCGGACCATAACGACGCAGGCGTGTTAACCGCCAGGATGCGTGAACTGTCCGGCGGCTATCGAGCGCCGGAGGAAAGCTGCCCCAGCTATCGGGGCCTTTACCAGGCGCTGGAAGAATTCGAGCGCGATCTTCACCAGCATATTCATTTAGAAAACAACATCCTGTTTCCGCGCGCCGTAGAGATGGAACGGACGCAGGAGGAGAACGCCCATGTCGCTCGTTGATATTTCGGCCAATATGGAAGGCTCCGCCGCCCTGGTCCGACGTGAAACACGGCTACAGCACTTGGTGACGGCTTACATTGTCGCCGGCTTGCTATTCATGTTACTTCCGGGCACGTTCCTCGGAGTTTGGAACTTGCTCGCGATTAGCGCTAACCATACGGTGGACAGCCTGTCGCCAGCGTGGTTGCAAGCGCACGGGCATGCCCAGATCTTCGGGTGGCTGGGAACGTTCATTCTAGGCATCGGTTTTTATTCGTTATCGAAAATGGGAAACCTGCCGCCTTTCGCGGTCTCGCGAGGCTGGTTTGCCTTTGGATTCTGGACCGTCGGAGTGTCTCTGCGATGGATAGCGAACATTGCGATCTGGGGGTGGCGCGCGCTGCTGCCGCTCTCGGCGTTGCTCGAACTCGCCGGATTCCTGCTCTTTTTTGTCACCTTAGCAAAGCATCGGCCCGCTTCCGCATCCGGCACGCGCCGAAAGAGGGATGCATGGATGATCGTCGTCGTCGGATCGACGATGGCATTTTTGGTGACGCTGCTGGTCAATTTCGGCGCCACGATATACGTTTCACTTTACGGCGACTCGCCGGCGGTAGACTTCAGGTTCGATCAACGGCTACTCATGCTTCCGACCTGGGGCTTTCTGGTTCCGACCGTTTGGGGTTTTAATGCGCGCTGGCTGCCGGTGTTCATCGGACTAAGGCCGCCTGTAGCGTGGCGGCTTTATGCGGCGATGCTGGCAGCGTGGACTGGGGTTGTGTTGATGCAGTGCGGTCTGGCTCTCATTTCTACAATTTGTCTTCCTATTGCAGCGGTCCTGGCCATTGCCGCTTTGGGGATCTTCGAGCTGCCGGTGCAACCGGCGAAACTCAATGGCGTCCATCGCAGCTTCCCGGTCTTTATTCGCGTCGCCTATATTTGGCTGCTGATCGCCTCGGTGCTATCGGTCATTGCATCGTTCGCGGATCGCTCCGGTGGGATTTGGGGAGCATCACGTCACGCGTTGACCGTAGGATTTCTCGCCACCATGGTTTTCTCGATCGGCCCCAAGATTCTTCCCGCGTTTTGCGGTGCGCGAATTCTCTTCAGTCCCAAATTGATGTTCCTCTCCTTGATCCTGCTGAACGCGGGTTGCCTGTTGCGTGTGTGCTCCGAGATTGCCGCGTATGAAGGTTATGCCGGCCACGCCTGGGCGGTCCTACCGGTGTCGGCCGTGATCGAGCTCGCGGCCGTGACCATCTTCGCGTTGAATCTGGGCTTGACCTTTCTGCGCCCACCTGCTCACTTGATGCAGCCGGTTGCTCACCACGCATGATTGCATTCGATTCGGCTCACCGGGCGGTGCATTATCCGCCCGATCGAAGGTTTCGCATCTGGGTTCGGCCGTCGATCCTGATCGGCGCGGGTATAACGGTCCTCTCTTTGGTTGCGGCGGCCTGGATCGAATTCGGCGCGAATGGTATGCCGCACATTCCGCCGGTTCCTCAAATAGAGCCCAACAACTTCGCGGGACCACAGGGCTTTCCGCTTTGGGTTCGTTACTGCCATTTCTTCAATTTCTTTTTTGTGATGCTTTTGATCCGCAGCGGCCTTTCCATCCTCGTGGATCATCCGCGCCTGTATTTTAACGATCACTGCACGCCGGGAAGTGAGTGGCTTCGTTTCACGCCGCTCGAAGTTCCCCGGGATCGGATTTGGACGGCGAAGGACGATGCTCGCTATATTTCTCCCCTGGTGGGAACTCCCGGGTACCGGCACACCGTCGGCATCGCGCGGATCTGGCATTTCATCACGGTTCACGGATTCCTTGTCTCGGGCGTTTTCTTTGTCGCCATGCTTTTCTATACCGAGCAATGGCGGCGCCTCGTGCCAACCTCCCCGGTGGTGCTCCTCCAGGCCTGGAATACGTGGGTGCACTATGCGACGTTTCACCTGCCTCCGGAGCCAAACGGATTTTACGGCTACAACGCCCTGCAGCAGATTGCCTATTTTGTGGTGGTTTTTGTTTTCGGTGTTCTGGCTATTCTGACCGGCATCGCGATGTCCCCCGCCGTGGTGAACCGTTTTCCGCGGTATGCGAGGATCTTCGGTGGCAGGCAGGCAGCCCGGTCCATTCACTTCCTGACGATGCTCGGCTTCCTGGCGTTCCTCGCGGTCCACGTGACATTGATCGCGATGACCGGATTCGCGCGGAACATGAACCATATTGTCTTAGGCACCGACGATCAAAACCGCCTGGGCATGCTGCTGGGCTTTGCAGGCATCGGTTTGGTGGTTCTTTCCTGGTTTGTGGCGCATCGGCTCTCGTGGGATCGCCCGCGCGCCTTGCAGCATGCGCTTAAATCCGTGACGTATCCGATGCAGCTTCTCACGCTCAATCGGCTCACTCCGCGGCAGAAGTATCGCGAGGAACAAATCTCGCCGTACTTCTGGCCCAATGGAAAGATGCCGGTCCGGGAGGACTGGAAGCATCTGGCGGAAGGCGGCTTTGAAGATTTCCGGCTAAGGATAGGAGGACTTGTCGAGAGACCGGTGGAACTCTCTCTTGCCGATTTGGAGAAGCTGGGCAAAACCGATCACATCACGATGCACCATTGCATCCAGGGATGGAGCGGCATCGCGAAGTGGGGTGGCATTCCCATGAAGACGCTGATTGAGCTTGTGCATCCCAGGCCGGAAGCCGCCGCAGTCGCCTTCTTCTCCTTTGGCGAAGCTCTTTACGGCGGCGCCTATTATGATACGCAGAGCGTCGAAAGTGGGCTGAAGCCGCAGTGTCTGCTTGCGACGCGCATGAACGGACAACGGCTTCCTTTGGTATATGGCGCACCCTTGCGGCTGCGCGTCGAAAATCAGCTCGGATACAAGATGGTCAAATGGATCGAGCGTATCGAGTTCATCCCATCGGAGAAGCTGCTTGGCAAGGGAGAAGGCGGCAAGAACGAGGACGACGAATACTTCGATTTACTGCCCAATATCTGATGGGGATCTTCTGTGGCGGCATGCACCTCACGCAGCGAGCTATGCAGCCGATCTTCCATGAGATTTGTCGCATAGGTGTTGCACCAGTATCAGAATAGGCGGGCTTTATGTCGGATCGAACAAAGTTCCTAGGCAGGCTCACGGGTCTTTACTGCCCGCTTGTATCGTTGATCATGGCTTGGCAAAAGCAGGCCATGAATGGAGATTGAAAACACCGTTGTCCACAATGAGGCGATGTTGTACATCGGGGGCATTTTCACCATGGCCGGAGGTCTCGCAATCGTTATTGGACACAACCGATGGTCGGGCGGCGCGCTGCCTGTGACCATTACGCTGCTCGGTTGGTTAATGTTTATAGAAGGGTTGCTCGTCGCCGTGCCCGGTGCAACCGCCGGATTGTGGGACTATTTCGCGTACGAGCGGTTGTACTACTTGTACGTCGCGATCGCGCTTGCCCTGGGCGTTTGGCTCACGTATGCGGGGTTTCGACAGGCGCCCGCTGCCCGTGATCGCCGTGAGCGGACACGCGTCGCCGCTTAGCCGAAGTCCGTCACAACCGCTCCCTGGCGGTCGCGGCTCGAAAATGGACGCTTGTTTTGGAGCTGCTTACAGAGCCGCGACCGCAAGGGAGCGGTCAACTGACCGACTTGGGTTAGCCGAATCGTCCCTATTTCGCGAAAGCGCCCGTTCGGGAAGCGCATCGTTCCTTGAGGGGGGACCTTGCGCTTATGCGTTTAGGTTATGCTTTTTCAGCTTATAACGCAGCGCGTCCCGGCCGATGCGCAAGAGCCGCGCGGCCTCGGACTGGTTCCCGCCCGATGCCTCCAGCGCGCGAACGATCAATAACCGCTCCTGCTCCTCGAGCGTTGCCACACCCCCGCCATTCGGCAATGAAAGAGATGCGGCTGTTGCCATCGCAACGCCTATGTTTCCCGTGCGCAAGTTCGCTGGCAGATCGGAAATGTCGATCATGTCGCTCAGGGTCATCATGCATGCGTGGCCGATGACGTTTTCGAGCTCGCGCACGTTCCCCGGCCACTCATGCTGCGACAGCAGAATTTGGGCACGATGCGTCAATCCGCGGATGGTCTTGCCATATTGCGCCGCGAACTTCGCGATGAAGTGCCGTTCGAGTAACGGCAGATCCTCTTTTCGATCCGCCAGCCGGGGCGCCTGGATCTCGACCATCGAGAGCCGATAATACAGATCCTCGCGGAAGCGTTTTTCCGCAACAGCCGCGCGAAGTTCGTGATTCGTCGCGGCGATCACCCGCACATCCACTTTTCGTGCGCTCAGCGATCCCACGCGCTGCACTTCCTGATCCTGTAACACGCGCAGAAGCTTGGCCTGCGTGGCCAGCGGCATATCGCCGATCTCATCGAGGAATAGCGTGCCGCCGTGCGCGTGCTCGAAAAGACCGACTTTGTCGGCGACAGCGCCAGTAAACGATCCCTTCACATGGCCAAAGAGTTCGCTCTCAAACAACGTTTCCACCACCGCCGAGCAGTTGACCACGACATAACGGGCTGTGTTGGCGGGGCTAAGCTTGTGCAGCGCGCGCGCGATCAGATCCTTGCCCGTTCCCGTTTCCCCGGTGATCAGAACCGCGCGATAATGCGGTGCCACCCGCCGGATGCGCGAGAACATCTCCCACATCAGCGGACTCTGGCCGACGATCCCCTCGAACTCCGCCGCCGCCAGCATTTCACCCTGCAGTTGTAGCGTTCGCTGCCGCTTTTGCGCTTCCTCGACAAGCTTGCCGATCCGTTCCCGCAACGTGCCGATCGAGACGGGCTTGTTCAAATAATCGGAGGCGCCTTTCTTGATCGCTTCGACAGCGGACTCGGTGGAATAATGCGCCGTCATCAGGATCACGTCGATCGAGGGATCGAATTCCATGGTCCGTTCCAGAACGTCGATGCCGCTCATGTGGGGCATCACCAAATCGGTCAGCACGATTTGCGGGCGGCGGTCGTGAATCAAATCGAGGCCTGTTTCCGGCTCCGACGCAGTCAGAATCTCAAGACCGGGCTGCGCGAGCGCCGCCGATAACAGTTCCAGGCTTCCGGGATTATCGTCGATGATCAGCAGCGAAATGGCGGATGTGCCGTTGGTAGACATGAATCATTTGAGAAGTCGTTCAATTTCGCCGCGCAGCGCGGCCAAGTGGATCGGTTTGGTAATGTAGCCGGTGAATCCAGCGGAAATAGCTCGCTCCCGGTCTCCTTGCATCGCGCTCGCTGTCAGCGCGACGACCGGCGTTGAAGCGAACAGCGCATCGCTCCGCAGCTCGCGAATCACGCCGAATCCATCGAGACCGGGCATATGCAAGTCCAGAATGATCAAATCCGGCTGGTTTTTGCGCGCCATACGCACCGCTTCCAGCCCGTCGCTCGCCTCGATGATATTAAATCCGGCTTTTTCGAGCGCGACCCGAACCAGTTCTCGGCCAGTCGCTTTATCGTCAGCGACGAGAACGGTCCTCATACCTTGCCGGCTTTAAAAGCCGAGAGAGGGATTGTGAAGCTGAAGCGGCTCCCGCGGCCCACCTGGCTCGCGACCGACAGTTTTCCCCCGTGCTCGGCCACCAAGTGCCGGGTGATCGCCAATCCGAGTCCGGTCCCTTCTCGAACTCCTTTGCTAGTCTGGCCCACTTGATAGAATTTATCGAAGACCAACTCTTGTTCTTCCTTCGGTATGCCGACGCCGGTATCACTGACGGAAAATTCGACGGCTTCATCGAGTAACGCGCCTTCTATCGTTATGCTGCCGCCGTCAGGCGTGAACTTGACGGCATTGCTGAGCAGGTTAAGAAGAATCTGCTTGAAGCGCGTGCGGTCGGCTTCAAGCGCCGGCAGATCGTCCACCGCCGCAGTGATCGATTGCGATTTCGCTTGGACCAGCGGCCGGATGGAAGTGAGCACTTCTTCCACGGCGGCGCGAGCGTCGAATACTTCCCGACGCAGTTGCAGTTTTCCCGCTTCGATTTTGCTGAGGTCCAAAAGGTCGTTAATCAGTTCGAGCAGATGCTGCGAATCCTTCTGGATGTGACCGAAGAAGCGTTTCTGTCTCTCATCCAGGACCCCTTCCAATTCTTCGGTGAGAAGCTCGGAAAAACCGATGATGGTGTGGAGGGGCGTGCGCAGCTCGTGACTCATGCTGGCGAGAAATTCGCTCTTCAGCCGGTTAGCCCGCTCGATCAGCCGGTTGCGCTCTTCCAGTTCATGCGTATATTCCTCGCGAATCGCACGCAAGCGGTCTTCAGCCTGCGTTCGCTCGCTAATATCGCGGATAATGGCCGTGACGCGTAGTCCCTCTTCGGAGTCGACGGGGCTGAGGCTGATCTCTACCGGAAACTGTGAACCATCCTTGCGCTTGCCCTGTAACGCCAGACCGATGCCCATCGGACGGGTTGCCGGTGAATGCCAATACTGAATGCGATAATCGGCGTGGCGCGCGCGGAGATGCTCGGGAATCAGAAGTTCTACCGTGCCTCCGAGAAGTTCCTCCCGCGAGTAGCCGAACATTTTCTCCGCCACGCGGTTCAGCAGCACGATGCGACCTTCGCGATCGACTTCGAGAATCGCGTCCGGTGCAGCCTCCAGAAGCTCGCGAAAGCGCCGTTCCAGCCGCGCCTCACTGCGCGCTTTCTGCTCCTGATGAGTCAATTCCACCAGCTCCCGTTGAATCCTATGCTGGTCGGTCGCATCCGCCAGGATAAGCAGCGTCCCGCGACGATTCCCCTGGGCGTCCGACCACGGGGTTGCACGAAGATCCGCATCGATCGAGACGCCGTCCTTTCTTGCAATCCGAATTTCGGTTTCCCCTGAAGAGGGTTTAGGCAATTGAACATCCAACGGCAGAGGGCGGCCTCGAATCTCGGACTCGCTCCAGCCGAGCATCGCCTCCGCGGCGCGATTCCACAACTGAACCGTCCCCTCGCCGTCGACAGCGATGATCGCGTTGGGCGAGGCATCCAGCAAGGCTCTTAGAAACTCGGCGGGATGAAGCGCGGGCATGGGAACCACTATTTTAGCCACGCGCCGGGCTCTCCCGGCGAGTTTGGGTGTATTGGCGCAGCTCCGGGGGTTCCGGCTGCGCCAAGTACCCCAAGTGGAGCTATCGGTGGCGGGGATGTTGTGGGAGGGGCACGGTGCGGCGCTGCATCGCCGCAAAGTTGTAGCGGTCCACAGATCGCTCACAGACATGCGTCGCGTTAGGATAGGGAAACCGTTGCAGCGCCGCTTCAAACAACAGCCGGAGATTTTAAAGACGGACCCTCAATCGAGTCCTTCACGGTAGGTGATTACCATCCGGCGGGACACGGCACCCGGTGCGGCGAGCAAGCGCACAGCGAATGCGTTGTGCGCGTTGGGAAAAAGAATAGCGCGGCGGTGGCACGCGCGAACAGTTGGATTCTAGCGGCTGAAGTGGAAGCTCGCGGTCGCCAAGCAGGCGTATCGTCGCGCGCGGCGCGAGAGAATGCAAACAGAAATCCGGCTACAACTTTTGCGGAGGTGGTACGTCGATGGCGTCAAGGGGACCCAGACGCTCATGAGGAGTTCGTAGATGCGAGCAAACGCTACGAGGCTGCGCTGAACGCACACGTTGACCACCTCGCGGAGTTCTAACGGCGGCCTAACTGAAGCGAGCACACCGGTTGCGATAGGAGCGCCGCGGCTTCAACGCGGTGCGCAGTACGCGTCTTCGATGTCCAGCGGCACTTGAAAATGTTCCTTGCGCTCCATGCATCGCTGCGCTTCCCCATCACAAAGAGTTCCGCTGTTTGAAGCTGCACCAACGTTCCTGGAGACACGCGGACCGGCGATGAGATTATGACATTGGTAGCGGAAATCTTCAGGATTCCGACGGGCGCGCGTCGATCAGTCAACGGATTGAGAGTCCGCATGGTGACGGAATCAGCTTCACTGCTAGCGGCGCTGGAGCGTTGACTCATTTGCCAAATGTCTCGCACGCTATCGGCCAAACCGTGCCTGAAGCGCACAACGATCCCCCATCAGATGCTGATGACCGGGCATGGCGATCCGCCCAGGATGGAGAGAGCGTTCTGGAACAGGTCTCCGACAAGCCCCGCGCTACGATGCCTCCCAATCACCAGAAGGTCCGCGCCGAATGTGCCGGCGGCGCGCGGAACGACCGTACCGGGTCTTCCGGCATCGATGAATACTTCCGCCGACGTGCCAGCCTCCATCTGGAGCGCGTTGATACGGATTTTCGCTTGTTCCAGAATGTAGCGCGCCAACTCCTCCCTCAAGTTCCATCTCGCGTCTAAGGCATCCGCCGCAGCCGTTGCATGGACAATCCCCAGACTGGCTTGATACTCGCCGGCCAGCCAAGCCGCCCATTGCAAAATACTTCCGCTGCACTCCCGGAGATCTACCGAGCACAGAATTCTGCGGCAATGAATCTCTTCCAGAGGGGGAGTAGATTCCGCATGGACGCTCGTCCAGACCGGACATGTCACATCATGCAGTGTCTTCGTTGTGACGGAACCCAGCAATTGCCTGCGGAAAAAGCCAAGGCCGTGAGTCGGCATCATGACCAGATCCGGGCCCCAGGATTGCACGGCATCCGCGATGGCGCGCGCCGGATCGCCGGCCGGCACACACACGCGATGCGTCGTAAAGTATTTGAGCTCGTCTTGAAGGAACGCATCGAGTTGAGCCTTCCTCGCCGGCTCCCGCTCCTCGGCGAGCGTGTGCTCCCCCATGCCCACGGCGTGAAGCAGCATAATCTCGGCTTCAAAATGCCCCGCGAGAGCCTCGACGTGGCGGGCCGCGCCAACCGAGCTATCGGAGAAATCAACAGGAAACAAGATTTTTTTGATTTGTCGCATATAGTCCACCTCCATCCTCTTTTTGCAGCATCGCCCGGAGCCTCGGGGCGCGGCACCTCACCATACCTTGGTGTGCATCTCCTAGACCGCTTACATTTCCTTTAGACTCAATGTCGTACTCCAAACGCCCTGCGTGATTTCGCGCAGGACCTAGGGTTTCACCAGTTTTGGCGCAGACGGCCAGCCGCAATGCGTTTGAGAGGAAACCTTCCCCAGGCCACAAGTGTGAAAAGACCTTGGGGACTGCGCCAGGAAGCTGGGTGGCTGGCAGGGCGCTTGCGCTTGGCCCTCCTTAGAGCGGATTGCCGTGGGCGTGATCCCTTCGTCCTCGGCGACCTCCTTGCCTGCATAGCCTTCCGGGCGGCCGCGATCAATTGATCGCGGAATGAAATTTTTGGAATCAGATGGAGGCAGATGAAATGGTCCGCGATCTATTTGTTTTGCAAAACAGAGTTATTTGCTTAGAAAAACGGAGGGACCAAATTGATGCTCGGCGCTGTCCTGGGCATGGAAAAGAGGTTGGCGGGCCAAATGCATCATCGCCAGCGTGGTCGATTGTCTCAGGTCCGGCAGAAGCACGCCGCGGTGGGTAGCCAGGGAGTGGAGATCATGAGAACTGCTGCCGCCTTGCTGATCGGGGCTTTTTTGCTCGGTGGGTTCTTATGCGCCGCTGAGCTTCAGGTACGGAACGTCACTGGCATCGTGACCGATAAGGCAGGAAACGCGCTTCCAGGCGCTGCCGTGCAGATTGAGGATACCGTCACTCTCATGGTCAGGTCCTATATAACTGACAAAAACGGTAATTACCACTTCAGTGGGCTGAGCCCTGAAATCGATTACACGCTCAAGGCTAATTATCGCGGCCACTGGTCTAAGCGCAAGACATTGAGCAAGTTCAACTCGTCGCCTCATCCTCACGTGGATCTCGTCATTCCAATCGATTAGCCGAGGGGACCATTGAGTGAGTGGTTCTTCCGCAAACAAACAAGATTGGCGGAAGCGACTGGGCGCGAAAGTGCATCAAACAGCGCGATGGCCAAGCAGTCGAATATTTCTACACGAGGGTGGAAAACGAGTCCCGCAACGCGTATGAGCTGCTCGCGCAACTGGCTTCCGAAGACATCAACTTGCTCGCCTTCAGCGCCGTTCCCTTCGGCCCGGATCATGTCGAGCTGACCATCTTTCCGGAGATGAGCCGGAACTTTCAAGCTCTCGCCGCGCGATCCGGCTGGATGGTGACGGGTCCTCAGCATGCCATTTTGATTCAGGGCGATGATCGCCTCGGCATCCTTGCCGAGATCCACAGAAAGCTGGACGACGCCGGCGTCAGAGTCTACGCCTCCAGCGGAGTAACGGATGGCCAGGGGCGCTATGGCTATGTCATCTATACAAGAGAGGCCGATCACCAGTCAGCCGTCACCGCGCTTTTTTAATCGCGCCCAATGCCCGAGCGGGGCGTCACCCAGGCGGCGATTCAAAATAAAAGCCGCCCCGCAGCGGGAAGCGCTGCAGGGCGGTATCGATCCGGACCGATGCTGTCTACCTCTCTGCGAGTCGAAATCCGTAGTGGTAGCCCGGCGAAAACCAAGTCCGCAAGGCCTGGGGGCTCGTCGCGTGGTGTCTCGAATTTTGATCGATTTCATCAGCGCCCATGCGCATGACCCGAAGGCGCGCTTATTCGAGGCATCGGCGGCGCCACGGTCCGGGGAATGCCCGGCGATTGGCCGCGTTGCTCAAACTCGCCTTGCCGCGATTGGCCCAAGGAACGCGATTGGCGTTGTTGATCGAGAGTCGGATTTTGCGGCGTCTTCCGCCACTGGCCCGAATTGTTCTGCCGGTACCAACCGTCGGAGCGGTGCTCGTAAACATGCCCGTCGCGACCCGCGTACAAATCCGGACGGCCCACGGAACTCCCCGGCGCCGTCGGCGCGCGCGGCTCAAAGGTCCGCGCGATCACCCCGCCGCCGCTCCAGTGGCTGTAAGCGTTCACGTTGCCGCGAATCCAGCTTTGATTGGGAAAGCCCGCGCGCGGACTCCAGTGCTCGGTAAAGATGCGGTGCGCGATCGGGAAATCGTGATACCACCAGTAATGGCCGACGGGCATCCAGAACCAGCCGCCGCCCCAATAGCTGAACTCGAATCCGAATCCCCATGTCCACGGCCAGCCGCACCAGAAATCGCCGCACAGCCAGCCGGGATACCACCAGCCGGTTCCAAACACTACCACGCCGTCGGAAACGAACGCGCCGAAATAGCCCGGCGTGTAGCCTATGTAGATAAAGTCCGGCGTGGCGCCATAAATATACGCGTAGCGCACGTGGAAGAGAGGCGAACTGAGCGGGATAGTATGAATTTCCGGCGGGATCATGTCCGCCACGATCCAAGGCCCCAAAGGATCGTCCGCCACGAACCAGACGCCATGCTCGATGGCGTAATAACGCCCCTGCGCAAGGATCACTTCCGAAGACGTATTAATCGCATACTGCATATCCGTGCCGGTGATGGGCCGAAACTCCGGAGGGCCGCTGTATTGAACCTCCAATTTGGCCTCGCTGCGCCTTACCGTGGCGGTCTGCGGGATTTGATTCGCGATGATCGCTTCGCGTGCCTGCTCGGTTCCGGGAACCGAAGCCAACACGTGTCCTTTCGGGCTCCGCGGAGAGATGCGCGCAAAATCCCGCGGCAATTGATCTGGCGGCGTCCACTCCCAAGGACCCTCCAGCGATTTGGCGCGGAACCAGCGGCCCGCGAGCAAAGTGAAATATCGCTGCGTTTTGGTGTCCGTGAAAATGTCGTTATCGGAATCGGTTATGTAAAGGAGGTTGGTTCCCGCGATAGGCGTGTAAGTGGGCTCTCCGCGCGTCACTAACAATTCGGCGGGAACGGTGCTGATGTAAACGGCAGGAGGATTTCCCGCCGGAAGGGCTATCTGCGCGGCTGCCGGTTTTTCCTCGCTCTTGGTGAGTTGGTCCTTGACGAATTCAAGGTCTTGTGGAGGATCGGCCACCGCGGTCCACGGGCCATTCAATGAATTCGCCGCCATCCACCATTGGCCGCCGTCCAAATAAAAGGTTCCAGCCGAAGAATCGAATAGAAGCAGCGCGGGCGTGTTGACCACGCGCGTGTAGCGCGCGCCTTCCACCGGACGGTAAACGGGCTCGCCGTCGATTAGGATTAGCACCGCCGGTTGCTTGCTGAAGATGATCCTGGGCGGATCATTCCTCAGGCGTATGGATTCCACCTTAGTCTCGGCTTGCGTAATCGCCAGATCGGCCAGCAGCCGGTCCAGGGAAACCGTGCGCGGCCAATCGGGAACGCTTTCGCGAATGGCTTTCAGCGTTGGTTGGAGTCTGGCCGCGGAGGGAAAATTGGCGTCTCTAACGGAAATGTCTTCGAAGGAAACCAGTCTGGCCTCTCTATCCACCTCCGTCCTGGCGTTTATGGAAATCGTGCCGAAAATCTGAGCCGGGTTCTCGGCTCGCGTGACGATCACCGCGGACCGCGCTTCAATACGGTTGTTCTTCCAGCTATCCACTTGTGGCTGATAGATCACTAGGTGGATGCCGTTGTGATCGATTTCCCGCGGCCAATTTCCATCGGCGGAATTCGGTTCGATCACCGCGGCTTGCGCCAACCAAGGTGAAAGGAGCAAACAGCTTGCCCCGATAAGCATTCGACATTTCATAATTTTCTGCCTCTCGCCGGTGAAGCAGCATTGGATTTTCCATCTCGGCCATTGAATCTATTGGCTCATTCGCGATCTTCGCGTGCCGGGCTGCGCGAAAAAGCCCGGAAATGCGCGTTAGGGCACAGCCGTTCACCAGCGCTGATCTATGGATGTCCGAGGAAGAGTGGTGGCCGGCTCGCGCTTCTTCGTGAGAGGGAAATAGGGAGGAACGCTGAAGGAGTCGCCCGCCGGCGTCTAGGCGGCGAACGTGAGTGCCGGCACCGGGAAGATCGGCTGTTCGGCAAGGCCGCGGAAGAGGGGATCGTGTGGCGGGAGCTGCTCGAATTGGAATTGCAATCCATCGATGAGCACATCGAGAAAATCTCCGCGGAGCCCGGAAAGTTCGGTCTGAGATCGGTTTTTATCCCGGAACGCGAAGGCGATGACAAAGTTCGCGAAGGTGGCTTCGGCCTCTCCGCGCGCCTTCCAGGATCGACTTCCGATCACCCTCGCCGTTGATTTCCATAATCAACGTCCCGTTAAAGCGCAGGTCGTAAAGATGCGCGAGGAGCGCCGCCCAATCGATCGTTCCGTCACCGGGGGGCATGTGGTCGTCATACTGACCCCGATTATCGTTGACGTGCATCATCCAGAGGTGTCCGGAAAGCTTATGAACCACGGTGCGAAGATTTTCCGCGAGACGTGCGTGCCCGGTGTCCAGGCAGATGCCGACTTCGCAGGTGTTCAAGGCCCCCAAAATCCACAGGAGATCGCGTGTGTGGCCGGCGAACAGATGCGGCAGCATATTCTCCAACACCAGACCGATGGCTAACCGCTTGCAGTGAAAATAGGCCTGATTCAGCGCCCCGACGGCGTTCTCCAGCCGCCAGAAGCGTTCGTGCTCCGGGAGCGTGGCGCTTTCCGGTCCTGGATGGACGACAAAATAGCGGGCCTTAAGAATCGCGGCGGCGTCGGCCGCTTTCAACAACTCGTTCACGGCGAAAGTGCGCGCATGCGGATCCGGCGAGGTGATATCGATGCGGTGGTCCGTAAATGGAGCGTGGAAGGAATAGCTCTCAAGGCCCAGGTCGTGGATCGCGCAGGAGGCGCGCTTCACCCGCTCCACGTCGTGATAATCGAGATGCGTGGGGGAGGAACAGATCTCGATCCTGCCGAATCCCGAATCTCGAATATCTTCGAGGCAATCGAAAATGCTCGTCTTCCAGAAACATCCGGTCGAAAGACCCACTGCCCAGTCGCTCAACGTCCCCTCCTCAGCATTTCGAGCCCTTCGCGATAAGCCGCCAGGTTCGAACCGCAGTCCGAAATTGTACAGTAGCCTTTTTCCCGGTGCGAAACGCAATTGAAGTCGATGAGCTTATCGGCACCCGTGACAATCATGCCGGCAAACAACCTGGTGTAAAAAAGCGCCCGATTGTCCGGATCCAGACGTCTCCACATATCCCCCCAATCGCAATCCTTGCGGTAAGCCGCGCTAATGCGCCGGGCGATGGAAGCGGGTTGCCACCCCAACGACATCAACAGACGGACCACATGCTGCATGGCGGCGGGCTTCAGCAGCAAGTCGTTGGGATGATCCAGAATCCATTCCAGGCAAGACGGGGCACCGGGAATGGGAGCGTTGTCATCAGTCGGACACACCAAGCCTTCGAGATCGCGATAGAACCGTTCGTGAAACGCATGAATCTCGGAACCCCGATAGGCGCTCAGCAGATTTTCCATTCCCAGGCACGCTTCCGGAATCGTCGCAGACGAATGCCGCGCGAGCGCCACGACCGCCTCCGCATCGCGTGAGACCGCGATGGCCTGCGCCGGGGTCATTCCCGAGAGCGGGACCTCGAAAATGGGCATCAGGCTTCGGACTCCTTCCTCGCCTAACAACCACTCGAACTGTCGGGGTTTCAGGTAGGCGCTGAAAGGCACGCGAATCTGGCGGGTGTGCAAAGGATCTCCATACTCTGAAATATCGAAGGCGACGATCTCCCGCCCACGAGCGCCCGGCCCAACCTCGATGGCCACGGGGTGAACTGAAACGCCATCGCGCACATCGCAGGCAGCGAGAACGCGATGCCAAATAAACTCCATCAGGAGGCCAAGTCCCGCAAAGGCGCGTCCCAGCTCGGGGTCGACGCTCCATCCTTGGGGAGAGCATGGCTGCTGGTATCTGCGTTGAAGACTTGCGGGAACGCGGCCCAGACCGACGAGCTCCCGGAATACGCGCGAATCGCGACGGACGGCCCAGACCAGGTGAAAGCCGCGGCCGGTCAAAAGCGTCAGAGGCGCGATGCCCGATTCCGCGAGAATCCGGAACGTCGATTTCAAAACGGGTTGTTGCAATCGAAAAGCTCGATCGGGTTCCAGCCATGCGGCGGCAGGATTATCGAAATTGTGATATTCGAGGTCTATGTGGGCGATCAGCGTGTCCCGATCCCACAACGAGCGATCGATTTCCAGTCCCGCTTCCCAGCAGCCGAGTAAAGACGCCGGAACAGAAGCCTCGCCGAGTTCAGAGGCGCCGGTAACTCCCGAAATATATGCGGCGCTGATATTTTGTGGATCCGTTCCCCCGAGAAACTCCAGCATGCGTTCTCGAACGGCGCGTTGCCGATAGTAGCGGCGCAGCAAGGCTGCGAGTTTCAGCGCCTCGCCGGAATACGGAATCGCGGAGGAATCGAAGGTCGTCGGGCTCACATACTCTTCCTCTTCCGCTGGTGTAGTGCACGCAAAGCCCCACCTCTCGTTCGTCGCCTGAAGCGTGGGAACGGGGGCGCCTTGTGCCCTGGGCGCAGCGGAAATCGCCAAGCTCCGTCTTTTTCCCCAAATGGCCGCGTAGCCCTCAAACGGCGCCTGAATCTCCTCACCATGATTTGGTTCGCGGTTTGCAAACTTGCCCTAAGTGAGACTTAGTCTCGATGACCTCCTCTGCGTTGTTCACCGATCTGTATGAGCTGACGATGGCGCAAGTCTACGCGGCCGAGCGGGTGGATCAAACGGCCGTCTTTGAGCTCACGTTTCGAAAAATGCCGCCCACCGCAACTATCTTGTGGCTGCGGGAACCGGCGGCGCGATCCCCTTTGGTTACACCGCGTGCCGCCAATCGCATCAGCCGACCGTAATCCTCGATCACGGTTGCGGGAGCGGTCTTCAACGCGGTCAGGCGAGACATTGGCGGTTATCCCTCCTACACTGTGCATCTCATCTTCCACGTGGTTGGCAGCGGGCGCCTAAACCGGTTCGCCCGCACGTGCGTCAAAACGCGCAAAAGAGCGTAATGGCACAGAAGGAGCGGCGGTGTCCTCGCCAACGACGCGCTTAGCGGGCCAAATCCGCATGCTTACGCGGGTCATCATCTTGCATGGAAATTCTGCGATGACCGTCACCGATCGCGCCTCTGAGGTTGTGCTCTCTCCAACTTCGCCTCCACCGTTGCGGCGGGCAAAGCTTCGCAAAAAGGCAGTGGCAATTGGAATCGCCCTCGCGGCCGCGGGTGATTATGGCAACCGTTTACACGTGGAGCCGCCCCCGGACTGAATACGCAACCGCGCGCGTGGACCGCGGCGATATCGACAGCACCGTGAACACCACGGGCAACTTAAACGCGGTAGTGACGGTGCAGGTGGGAAGCCAGGTTTCCGGCAATATCAAGGCGCTTTACGCCGACTTCAATACTAAAGTGAAAAAAGGCCAACTGGTGGCCCAGATCGATCCCGTTCCGTTCCAGGCGGCCGTCGATCAATCCAAAGCTACGCTGAACACGGCTAAGGCCGCAGTGCTGACCGCGCAAGCGACGTTGGCCAAATCGCAGTCGGACCTCGCCAGCGCCCTGGCTACCATCGCCAGCCAAAAAGCCAACGTGGTGAAGGCCCAAAGCGCTGTGGATCTCACTAAAGTGGAAGCCGATCGGCGGCTGATTCTGGTTCAGCAGGACGCCACGTCGCGGGAAGACTACGATACGGCGAAAGCGAACTACGACCAGGCGCTGGCGAGCATCGACGCGGCCAAGGCGGATTTAAACGCGGCGGAAGCTTCGGCCGAATCCGCCAGGAAGTCCGTGGAGGTCGCGCAGGCACAGTTGCAACAGGCTGAAGCCACGGTCGATCAGGACCAAGCCGCGCTTGCGCAAGCCCAGTTCAATCTGAACAACACCCGCATTGTCGCGCCTGTGGACGGCACGGTGGAATCGCGCAACATGGACGTGGGCCAAACCGTCCACCATTTGCAGTCGAACGAAGACGACGATTTTACGATTCGCAATATGGAAGAAGTCTTTCGCGCTCAAGAAAACTCGGCTCGCATCATGTCCATTCTTCTGGCCGCTATCGCCTCCGTGTCTCTGATTGTGGGAGGCATCGGAATTATGAAATATCATGCTGTTTCCGTGACAGAGCGGACGCGTGAAATTGGACTGCGGCAAGCCGTGGGCGCCAAGACGAATGGACATTCTGGGTCAGTTTCTGGCCGAGGCGATGACATTGTCGCTGGCCGGTGGCGCCGTCGGAGTCGCTGTAGGAGTGACCGCGAGCGTTCTCATCTCTTACTTCGCGGATTAGCCCACCATGATTAGCTTCGCGGCCATCGTCGTCGCCTTTTTGTTTTCCGGCCTCGTGGGCATCTTCTTCGGCTACTATCCAGCGCGAAGAGCCGCTTACATGGATCCGATCGAGGCTTTACGATACGAACGATCGCGCACAGGCGGAGTCCGTTGTGCGCGAGGAGGAGTAAGGAATGATCGCGACAGGCGAAGTCCATTGTGCGCGAAGTGGAGTAAGGAATGATTCCCGCATTCGACACCATGCCGAAGAACGATGATGAGCCGTTGACACATGAAGTCGTGGAGCGCTACCTGCGTTCCGTCTTGCGCAAGGATGTTCGAGTCCTCGCTCTGCGACACATGGGCGAGCCGGAAGAGGGCAAGGGCTTTGGATACGGGGTGCCAGTCCTCGTCGAGTATGAAATCGACAAGCTGGCCGGTGCGACTCGCGAGCGCGCCGTCCTGCACACCATGAGTCCAGGATCGTTCGGCCACGAACACATGCCGGATCGCGCCCGCATCTTGCTTTGGTCCCATCGGACGTTTAACCGGCTTCCGCGGCACG
Organism: Bryobacteraceae bacterium; assembly: GCA_036521975.1. Lineage (GTDB taxonomy): Bacteria > Acidobacteriota > Terriglobia > Bryobacterales > Bryobacteraceae > Palsa-187. The sequence goes on along the minus strand of DATDGT010000104.1, from coordinate 7,398 downwards.
TGAGATCCTTGGATGTCGGTGGGTTTGAGGGCGATGGCGGACTGCTCTCTTTGTCCGATATCGGAGAATTCTTTTTACTCACCGAATACGCCGAAGGCCGGCCCTACGCCGTGGATTTGGAGAGAATCCGCGATACCGGGGAGCTGACCGATCTGGACCTCGCCCGCGCCGATGCGCTTTGCGATTACCTGATCGAGATCCATGGCGAGCGCGGCTCCGATCCGGGGCTTTGGCTCCGCCGCAATCGGGAGTTGGTGGGCGATGGCGAGTGCATCATGGGGCTGGCGGACTCGTATCCGCGCCACAGTGTGGTTACGCCCGAAATTCTTGAACACATCGAGCATCACGCGGTGACCTGGCGATGGCGGCTCCGGGATCGCTCTCACCGCTTACGCAGAGTTCATGGAGATTTTCATCCCTGGAACATCCTGTTCGCTTCCGGAGCCGATTTTCGCGTGCTGGACCGATCGCGCGGCGAATGCGGCGATCCCGCCGACGACGTGACCTGCATTACGCTGAACTACGTCTTTTTTCCCCTGCAGCGCTCGGGGAAATTGGAAGGGGCGTTTGAGAACCTGTTCTTACGATTTTGGAATCGTTATCTGGATCGTACCGGAGACTGGGAGATCCTCCAGGTAGCGGCCCCATTCTTCGTCTTTCGCGCCTTGGTGCTGGCCAGCCCGGTGTGGTACCCCGCGCTGCCGGACGTCTTGCGAGAGAAGCTCCTCAAGTTCATCCTGGCGGTGTTGGTGGAGGCATCGTTCGATCCGCGCCAGGTCAACAGGTACTGTGGCGTCTGACAAGGAAGCATTCGCCGTGTGGGTTACGGGCCTTCCGGCTTCTGGCAAGTCCACTATTGCCGCAGCGCTGGCGGGCCAGCTCGCTTCGCGCGGCGTAGACGTAGCGGTGCTCGAATCGGACGTTCTGCGAAAAGTTTTTGCAGCGGACCAATATGACGCTTCCGGGCGGGACACGTTTTACCGGCAAATGGTTTTTGTAGGACGGCTGCTGGTAAAACACGGCGTGCCCGTGATCTTCGATGCGGCGGCAAACCGGTGCGCATACCGCGACCGCGCGCGGCGCGAAATCTCCCGATTTCTGGAAGTTTATGTAGATACGCCCTTGGAGGTCTGCATGGCGCGGGATCCCAAGGGCATTTATCACGCCGCTAAAAAAGGGCAAGCCGCGACCGTGCCGGGATTGCAGGAACCGTACGAGCCGCCTCAGTCGCCCAATCTGATCGTCCACGGTGAGAACCCGGAGGGCGACGCTCGCGCGATCGTCGAAATACTCGTCGCGAGGCGCTGCCTCGGATAGGACACGGACGTCCCTGCGATCTCTCAATTGAGGCGCCGCACTGTCGCCCCTGGCGGCTGCACCAGGACGAACTTGTCCGGAGTGACATTGGGCGGATTCATTTTCATGTTGAGCACACGTATTTGGACTTCGTAGTTTTCCCGGACCCTCTGAATGTCAATCGCCGACGGATACGAAATTCCTTGATAAGTTTTCCAACGTGAATATTTCGTATCGCCATCCAAACTTCCAGAGGAATCGAAGGTCTTTGCTCGATAATGCGTAGGGGAGTACCGGTCGAACGAGACGCTTCGTACCAGGCGTAGTTCATTCCCGGCGCGGTCGAGGATTAGCAGGATATATACCGCGCCGGTTTGGTTCGTATCATTTTCCAGAATCGTAAAGCCCGGATCGGGTGGAGCGATCGTTAAAGACTTTAGAAACGCATCCGGCCGAGGATTTTCCACCGCATTGTTGGAGTTCCCGGATGCATTGCCATCGCCCTTCAGAAGCAGATTCTTCTTTGAGAGATAAAGCTGGAATCGGTTCTCGTGGCAAACCATGTCGAGAATCGTCTCGGGGAACATCGGGGCCTTTCCTACAATCCGAAATTCCGCCGGCCGATGAAACAGGATGTAGCCATAAATCGCGGAGTATTCGGTGATTATGCCTTTGGACGGATTTAAAACCGATGCCGAAAGACTCGTGTTCATGAGAAACGACTCTATTGGGTCTGAGGCGTCGTGAAGCCTCGCAATCAACTGCCCTTTGCTCGCCGTCAACAGGAGGCCCGGTTGCCGGAGATCTGGCCGGATAGCTTCCCGCCCCACAAGGCAGGCCGAGGTTGACCAGAGCGTCAAAAGCACGATAGCGGCCTTAATCCGGTTTCTGAACACGCAACCTCCCTCTCGAAGTGAGCGCCCCTCCCGATCTCGACGCCGTGATCGCTATGGCTGCCCGGTCGCACTTTCAACCGGCGCTATCCAGATTTTGGCTGGAGCCGTCAAATCGAACTTGAGGTTGGTGCTCATCACGTCGATATTCTCGAAAGAGCCTGGCGACGTCGCGCGGGGAACGAATGCAAGTACATACTGATTCGCCAGATGGTCCGCTACGTCGTCGAGGAAAGGCGCAATCGTCGGCAGCGGTCCGAAGCCAAGGAAATAAGCTTCTCCGCCCGTTTCCGCGGCAACGTGAGCCAGTTCTACTTGTCCCGCATAGACCTTGGACCAGTCCGCCGTGGCGTAGTCCGCACTGGGATGGTACATCGCAAAAACCGATACCCCGGCGCGGATCGCTTCATCGATTGCGTCCTCCGCCGGACTGTTAGCCTTATCGATTTCGCCAGCGGGATCCAGGCCGTTCGAGATCATCAGGACAGCGCGACGCGACGTGCTGGGGGGCCATTGGCGAATGAGTTCCGCAAGCGCGGTGAATGGATTCGCGGGTTTGCTTCCTTCCGGAGTGTTTATGGCCTTGACCACGGCTTCGCGATCTTGCGTTGGGTTCAACGCTTGTTCGAGTCTACCCCCGCGAATATAGGCGACTCCAAAACTCGTTTCCGGGGGCTGCGCGACGATAAAGCGGCGTAGTTCGTTGAACTTTGTACCGGGTTCGCAGCTCGAGCAGTGATCGATTAGAAGGAAAATCTCAATCGCTCCGTGCAGGGGAGTCACGCTGACGATCGGAACCTCCTCGAATCCCTCCGTGATCGTCAGATCGTCGCGCGTAAGCACCGGCGCCTGCTCCGTATAGAAGTGGCCGGCGCTCACCGTTATTTGCATGGGCGTGGACGAAGCTTTGTCCTGTGCCAGCAGAGCGACCGAGGTTAGGAAGATCAAGCCAAATATTCTCGAAGCGCCATTCATAGTTGCCTCCCTTTCGATTTGGAAGCGGCACTCACCACGCCAAAACCAAGGTGTTGATTGGCTTCGACTTGCCGGAATCAGCCGACGGCGAGTGCGCGCTTTCGCGCAATCACGCTACGTCATCTGGCGATTCCACCAGCCAGATCTCCAGGGTCGGCACGGCGTGGGTTTCCCGCACTAGTACGCTTCGTCAGGATTTGAAATTCTACAGTGGAAGCGTAAATGCCAACGCTTTTCATGCTCGAAGCCGCTCAACGAGGGAGTATCAAATTGGGAAGGAGTAGCATGGCAAAAACAGCAGTCGGATTGTTTGAAAACGCCGGGCGCGCGGAAGAGGCCGTCCGCGAGATCGAGGCTCTTGGGGTTCCGCGCAACGAGGTCCGCACACTGGCCGAACCCAAGACCTTCGAGATCACGGGCGTGATGAGCTTTCCGAGGCTCGATTTTGAAGTCCAATTGAGGCGGGAGCTTGCGAGGATCGGAGCGACAAAAACCGAGATCGAAACCTACATCGATGGATTGCGGCGCGGTGGGGCTTTGGTCTTCGCGACGGGTGCGGAAGACGACGCCAAGGTGGACGCGGCCGCAGACGCCATGAATCGGCTTGGCGCAAAGGCGCTCGAAGAGGCAACTGGGCCGGAACCGCAATTGCCCCACGCCGTTCGTGGCGTGATGAGTCCGGCTGAGAACCCCGTTCTCACGGGGCGAGTTCGGCAGCGGCCGGACGGCGCGTCGGTGTTCGTGCGGTAGCGGTTTGTTCCTCTGCGCCAACAGCGAGAACCCCGGTACCGTCCCGCACAAATGGCGGGAGACGCTTCACGCCGTACCTCCTGGGGACATTGCTTTAAGGGATACTGACCGCTTCCTTGAACGCGAAGGAAGCGACTAGCGGATTCACGAGCGCGTGAAAATCCGCGCCGCCGACATGCAGCACGTCTCTATGAGTTCCCGCTGTAAAACCGACGAACTCCGCGCTCGCCAGACTCTCATCGGGCAGCACGGGGATGTTGAACAGATTTCCGAACGGAGGCATGGCGCCGACTTCGCACTCGGGGAACAATGCGGCAAGCTCCGCTTCGGTAGCGAGTCGGATTCCGGCAGCGCTCAGAAGCCGGCGCACCTCGTCGAAATCGGCCGCGCAATCCGCGGGCAATACGATACGAGCATTCCATAGCCGTTGTCGCCGCTGTAGACGACGGTCTTCATCAACGCGTGAGCGGGCATTCGGTCCGCGGAGGCGGCTTCCCTTGACCGTGTAGGCCAGCGGATGCACCGAGTGCGAATAGCGGATTCCGTTTCGTTTGAGGTAACCGATGCAACGTTTTTAACATGTTCATGCCCCAGTGATGCAAACAGCCGCCAAATGCTGCGAGATGCTACATTCTTTCTTATGCGCACTTTCGTGAATTGTTTGCTCGCGATAGGCTTGGTAGGACTGGGTGTGCTCGCACAGGAGAAAGGTTCTCCCGAAAAACTCCTCTTCACGACGAAGAACGGAAACGTCACGTTTAATCACGCCGATCACGTCAAGCGCGCCAACGGCGACTGCTCCACGTGTCACGACAAGTTGTTCCAAAAAAGCGCAACTGCGCCGCTGAATTATAAGCCAAATTTGCACAAGACGGCCGAAATGGACAAGGCCTCTTGCGGAGCATGCCATCGCGCGGGGGGCCCGGCGTTCGAATCCAAAGGCAATTGCGCGAAGTGTCACATGAAAGGGTGAAAGCGCGCGCCGCGTCTTCCTGGGCGCAGATGCATCTACGCGCCAACTGCTAAATCGACGCTGAAGCGATTAGCGAACCTGCTGCAAACTGGCGGCTCGTCGTCGAGTCGCGTGCACGTTAAATGAATTAGCCGATCCTGCGCAGGAAACACCCGGGGCCTCCAACTGGGGCGTAGCGTGCACTGCGACGCTGCGAGGAGGGAACCTTAGCCTCAAGCTAGCCTGACTTTCGCAGCTCGGGGTGGCTTTTCCAAGCCCGCGTTGACGGAAGTGGTGTGCCTGCAACGCGGCGGTTGGAAGACGCGCAGAGTGAAGACCCACCCTCTGTACAGCGGATCGGATTTCTGGCATGCTGCTGTTTCCAATGTTCCTGCGCAGCACCACTCGCAAAAGGATGGCAAGGATCACCGCTATTTCAGCGTGTTGGAGAATCGCCGCGTGCCGGGCGGCGGGACGGTGCAACGCACGGTGCTGTACCTGGGCGAAATTAACGATCGGCAAGGCGGCGAGCTCCGCCAGCGGTTTGCGCCGCGCATCTCGATCGATTAGTCGGCCTATCCCCGTCTCTGCGATGCCGTGTTTCGATAGGCCCCAGACAATGTGGCCTTCGAGCGTCCGTCCTGCCCTCGCCGATCATCTGTGATGGCGGAAAGCAACTTATCCGAAATAAACAGACTCCACCACATTGTCACTATCACGGGACTTCTCACAAATCAAACCATTCGGATCGTGCTACAGAGCAGGCACCGTATCTTGAGGCCAACAGACAGCGAACGAAAAGATGCTTCAGATAGGCAAGAAATAGGCAAAGTTTTGAACGGGTATGGCTTCGGTTTCTGTAACTCTCACCGCCTGAACGAGTTGCATGTGGTGCTCGTACTTGGCCTAGACCGACCCCTCCCCACAGTGTGCTCTCCTCGTTATTAACTGAGAGAGTTAATCGTTCGACAGCCTTTCGACCCATCGGCAAAAAACCGAAGGGTGGTTACACGTGGAATAAATGACTTCCATAGCATTTTCGGCGCACAGAAAAGCGCACTCCGGCTGCCGGCCGTAGTTTCTCATACTTGTAATTTGTTGATTCCATTGTATTTGTCTCCTCAGGTAGGACTCGAACCTACAACCCTTCGGTTAACAGATCAATAACGAACGTAGTATCAGAGACTTACGCGGAATGGTCGGCAACCTGACGCGCTGATAGGGAACCCAAGGGAACCGTTATGGTGGGGATAAGGTGGGGCTGAATCGGAGCAGCCGAGATGCTCGGCCAGAAAGGGCGAGCCGCTGATAGCATCCCGCCAAACGTATCTCCGGCAACCTGTCGTTTTATGCCAGCGATGATAGCCGATTTGCTGATGTATAGGTTCGAACAAGTGCAATTGCCTACTCACGAGCTTCCCTAAGTTAATGCCTGACTAATGCTTCAACAAGCACATCACCAAATCATCTTCCGCCTGCGTTTCACGATGGACGCACAAGAGCCACAAATAGCTGAAGCGGGAAGAGCTTTGGTGCTATTCTGCAAGACCGGAGGCAGGCCATCTGTATGCCGCTGTTTGAGTGGCCGAAGCAGGGGCGCGACGATCGCCCGCGGCAGTATGTCCAAGCCGGCCGCGCGCTTGAGAGCGAAGGCCGATTTCCCGAGGCGTTGAAGGCTTACGAAGCAGCGCTGCGCATTGACTCGAATTACGCGGATGCGCTCTACGGGCAGGGTCGGTCGCTGCACGGCATGGCTCGGCTGGTCAATGCGAAGGCCGGAGGCTCGATCTACTTCAAGGCCGGCCTCGACCTCCTGGACGATGCGATCCGGTCTTTCGAGCGCATGGTTCTAATCGATCCCGCGGCGGATGCAGAGCGTTGTTAAGCGGTCCGACGGATTGACGGTCGCCGATTCGGCCCAGCACCGTCGCCGCTACTTTAAATTGATGCCACTCTGCCTTCCCATACTCTTGGGGCCTCGCGGCGGCTGTCGAAGAGAGCCAGTCCGTACGTTGGATATATGGCAGCAGCCACGGCACGGCAACTTTTCCGATTCGGACTAGTCGATCCTCGGCATCCCGGATGAACCGCTCGCGGACACCCTCGAACCTCATGGAGGAGGCGCGAGGAACTTCCGCCATGATCTGACGAACCTCAACCTCTCCGGCTCCAAAGGAAACCGCAGGGGCATCGGCCCGCGGGGCGACGGAGGGGGGCGCTTTGCGAAACCAACGCATCTTCAAATTCTAGAGACGAGAGTCGCTCGTTGCCATTCTACACACCCGGAGAAGAGTCAAAGATGGGCTTTCCACACGGCTGAGATGGCGGCCAACAGGTGATCCTTCTCCAGGTTGCGGTGCGCATCCTCCGCGCAAGCGGGTCGACTGCTCCTCACTGCTGTCCAAAATAATCGACACCAGGAAAAAACCGGACTGATTCGGCTGGAGTTTTTCGGGCTGTGAGGCCAACTCTAGATGGAGGTCCCCCTTTTGAGCGATAACGGCCTGTCCAAATCACGTCAGGGCGAAAGTC